>QHPE01000104.1 GCA_003218945.1 Verrucomicrobiota bacterium
CCTGTTGCACACGGTCGCGCAATTCTTTTGCTTGCATTAAGTGTTTCACCAGCCGCAGTAGAATTTGCGGCAACGCACCGCTCGCCTCGCCTGCAGCTACCAGATTCACATAGAGCGGCTGGAAAATCCGCGGCATCTCGCTCAGGGCCTGCGAAAAACTGCGCCCGTCGACCAGGGATTGGTGCAGTCTGTGCGTCATTTGGTGAACGCGCGGGTGTTTCAACCGTTTCTCCAAAACCGACAGACCCTCGTCGAGCGTCATGCCGGCTTGCAGCAGATTCGCGAGCTGCTCTGTGAAAATGAGCAACTGGCTGTGCGGAATTTTCAGGTTTTGGGCGGGCGTAGCAACCTCTGGTGAGGCAAGCAACCGCAATTTTCTCTGCGCCGGCGCCGGGGAATCTGTCTTTGTTCCTTTCGGCTTTGCTGTATCTACGACATCGATCCGAATCGGAATGCAGTGTTGCGATTCAATCTGCCGTATGGCAACGGCGCGATCAGGGCAGTCTAGCACCCCTTCCACCAAACCGCCCTGCGCGTTGCGCGCACGATAAGTGAACTGTGGCATCGGCCGGGAAAATAATCGCAAAGCGCGAATCGCAAAGTTGAATCTCGCTTCGCAACGTTGAAGAATTGCAGAATTGAAGCATTGAAGCGCGGTCATCCTGAGCCAAGCGCGGCGAAGTCGAAGGATTCCGCGGCGGTACTGAAGTCACGCGACACAATTGTTCCGTGCTGTGCTTTTGAGGCGCTTTAACCCTTCAACCAATCACCCGGGCAAGCATGCGCTTGCCCTAATTACCGCGATCAAGAAAAAATTTGCTTGCCACGCGGTTGAATTTTGATAAGACCGCGCGACATGAAATGTGCACCAGCGATTGTACTTGTTTCCATTGCCTTCGTTTCGCAAGCATTCGCCGTCTTACGGCCGCTTTTCCCTGCAAAATCACCGCCACCATTCAATGGCGGAGCGATGACGATTGGAGATCACTGGATTGGGCATTCGTCTAAAAGCGCGCCTGGTACAGATTAAAACACCGTATCAGCCCCAAAAACGCAGGCTCGCCTGCGTAACAGGAGTGATCTCACCTCCGTCATTTCATTGGCATTCAGCGCACAGCTCTCCGCGAATTGCGAAGTGCGACACAGGCATACAAAGACAGGCGGGGGCGGAATCGAACCCGCGACATCGCGCTCGGATATTGGGCTCGTGCGGATCTCACTTCAGGTGTCAACAATATCGCCATCGGCAACCGCGGTTTCGCGGGTGAATCCAATCACATTCGCATCGGCACGGTAGGGGTTCAGAGACACACGTTTCTCGCCGGTATTAGTGGGGCGACGGTCGCTGACGGCGTCGGCGTAGTTGTGGGCACTGATGGTCACCTCGGCACAGTCTTCCTCAGAACGCTATAAAGACGCGATTAACCCCAATGGACAGGGCGAGTGAAGCGATTCTCGCGCTAAAGCTGTAACCTTTCGTACAAGAAGGAGCTTGACCCCGCTGGCATCCCGCAATTCGGGCTTGTAGCTGAGGAAGTGGAGAAGGTAAATCCCGATCTAGTGGCTCGCGACGACCAAGGGAAAGCTTACACCGTGCGCTACGAGGCGGTGAATGCGATGCTGCTCAATGAGTTTCTCAAAGAGCACCGCAAGGTTGAGCAGCAACGCAAAGACTTTGAGGCTGCTCTCGCGCGTCAGCAAAAACAAATCGAAGCGCTTACGGCGGGGCTACAGAAGGTGAGCGCACAGCTCGCCACGGGACGAGTCCGTCCGATTGGCGGACTTGAACTGAGCAAACCCGCACCGCAAACGGGCGAACGATCTGGATCGCGGACGCACATCGCGGCGACGGAGAGCGATTCATCGTAAGGGCGGATGAAAAGTTGACCATCTTTCTCGGAGTTAATCGGCGCGTCGCGCAAATAGTATTGACATTCTCTCCCCGCGCCTGTCAAAGTCACATCCGCGCTAAGTCCCGTTGGGCGTCTCCAGAAAGAGCTCCACCTGACCCGCTTTCCGCAGGGCAACCCGCGAGCGAATGGTTCGCTCGCACAACTAAAACTACTTCCATGAAAATCTATCTGAAAAAGTTCGTATTGGGTCAAGTAACTCTGATATTTACACTCGCATGTTTTGCGCTTTCGCCGACGGCTCGAGCCGTAACCCCAGCGCCAGACGGAGGCTATCCCAATGACAATACCGCCGAGGGAGAAGATGCGCTCTTTGATCTCGATGTGAATAACAGCACCGATAACACGGCGGTGGGTTTCGATGCGATGAGTCTTACTACCGTTACTTTCGGCAATACGGCGGTGGGCTCGCAGGCAATGGAATTCGCCGGCTCGGGAAGCTTCAACGTTGCGATTGGCTTTGAAGCCCTCTTCCAGAATGGGCCAGGCAACGACAATACGGCGGTCGGGGCCTCGGCCATGGGCCTCAACGGCTTCGGCAACAACAATACTGCGATGGGTAATGGCGCGCTCTTTTTTAACACGAACGGCAATAGCAACACATGTTTGGGATTTAACGCGCTCAACAACGCGACCGGCAGCAGCAACATCGCATTAGGCTCTGAAGCCGGGATAAATCTCACCACAGGCAGTAACAATATCGATATTGGCAACAAAGGTAAAGCTGGCGAGTCCCAGTACATCCGCATAGGCACAAAAGGAACTCAGACGCACACGTTAATCGCCGGTATTAGTGGAGCAACCGTTGCTGGAGGCGTAGGGGTAATCATCGACACCAACGGTCATCTCGGCACGGTGGTCTCTTCGGAGCGTTTCAAGGACGCGATCGAACCGATGGATAAGGCTAGTGAAGCTATCCTCGCGCTGAAACCGGTGACTTTCCACTACAAGCACGAGCTTGACCCCGAAGGCATCCCGCAATTCGGCCTCGTGGCTGAGGAGGTGGAAAAAGTAAATCCCGATCTCGTGGCACGCGACGCGGAAGGAAAACCCTACACAGTGCGGTACGAGGCGGTGAACGCGATGCTGCTCAATGAGTTCCTGAAAGAGCATAAGGCGTTTGCCGAAGAACGGTGCAAAGTGCAAGAACAGGGGGCGACCATCGTGCGGCTGGAAAAGCAGGTTGAAATGCTCAGTACTGGTCTACAGAAGGTGAGCGCACAGCTTGAACTGAGCAAACCCCCACCGCAAACGGTTTCGAACAATCACTAGACATCGCTGGCATTGAAGTATTGGGAAACCATCCCTGACAATCTCAAGAAAGCGGGTTGGAGCGTGGACTGCGTCTCAGCCGTCGATTGCGGCGCGCGAACAATCTGAATGGTTGACGCGCACCGCGACGATGACAAGCGTTTCCTTGTGCGTACGATGAAAAGCTGACCGCGTCGGGAACGTTCGGTGTTCAGGGTATTCTTTACACCCTTGACCCGGCCACTGGCGCCGTCCTTACAACGGTGGGTCCGCTGAATGCGTTGATTGACAATACAGGCGGAGCCTTCAACACCGCCATTGGGAGGAACACATTGTTCGCTAACACAACGGGTGACAGTAATACTGCGCTTGGCAATCAGGCATTGGATTTTAACACCACCGGTAGCGACAATCTGGCCGCAGGCAGCGCTGCGCTTTTTGATAACACAACGGGTTCGCAAAATACCGCCATTGGTCAGGGCGCGCTGGGTGCTAACAGCACTGCGAACGCCAATACGGCGGTGGGCTTCGAGGCTCTGCTTAAAAATACGACCGGTACACAAAATACTGCCTCTGGGTGGCAGGCACTGCTGAATAATACCACGGGTCAGTTCAACACTGCAACCGGTGCAGGTGCACTGGAACTTAACACCACTGCCAGCGATAATACGGCCACTGGTTACCAAGCATTACTTAACAACACGACTGGCAATCAAAACACTGGAACCGGATTCGATGTGCTTTTTAGTAACACTACCGGTTTCGGTAACACCGCCGATGGAGCATTCGCCCTCGAACTCAACAGTACTGGGAGCAATAATACTGCTTTTGGTGACAGCGCGCTGTTGAGTAATACTACGGCTGACGATAACACCGCGGTCGGCTCGGGCGCTTTGACTAGCACTACCATCGGAGCGAACGACACTGCGATTGGTGCTTTGGCGCTGCAGTTGAACAGCACTGGAACGAGTAATACAGCGAGCGGCTTTGAAGCGTTGGCAAACAACACGACAGGGAACAACAATACCGCCGACGGCGTGAGCGCTCTGACCAATAATTCTACTGGAAGCGCCAATACCGCTATGGGCTTCTCGACGCTTTCCAATGAGACCACTGGAAGCAGTAACACCGCTGTGGGCATCAACGCCCTGCTCAACAACACGAGCGGAGCGAGTAACATTGCCGTCGGCGTTTCCGCTGGATCAAATCTCACTATTGGGAGCAACAACATCGATATTGGCGCCGCAGGTCTAGCGGGTGAATCCAAAAAGATTCGCATTGGCACCAGGGGAACACACAATGGTACTTTCATCGCTGGAATCAGTGGGGTAACCGTCCCGACAGGAATAGCGGTGATCATAGATAGTAGCGGGCACCTCGGCACGACTACGTCCTCTGCACGCTTCAAGGAAGCGATTAAACCGATGGACAAGGCGAGCGAAGCGATTCTCGCGCTAAAACCGGTCACGTTCCGCTACAAAAAAGATCTCGATCCCGATGGCATCCCGCAGTTCGGCCTTGTCGCCGAGCAGGTCGAGAAAGTAAATCCTGATCTAGTGGCCCGTGATGAGCAAGGAAAACCCTACACGGTGCGCTACGAAGCGGTGAACGCGATGTTGCTCAACGAGTTTCTCAAAGAGCACCAAACGGTTCAGGATTTGAAGTTTGTGGCTTTGAACCAGGAAGCGATGATGTTACGACAGCAAAGGCAAATTGAGGCTCTGAGCGCGCAAATCCAGAAGGTGAGCACACAGGTTGAACTGAGCAAAGCGGCCCGGCAAATCGTTCTCCACGATCAGTAAAGCAAATTACCGCGGCATAAATTACAGTTTCCGATCCACTTCGCTGAACGCTTGACCTTCGGCGCGGATATGTGCGGGTGAACATCTATGTGGGACGCCTTCAAAAAGCACTGGAACAACTGACCGCGGCAATACGCAATGTCGAATGCGAACTTGCGGCAATGAAAGCCGAACACGACCCGCTTGCGTCGCACATCTTTATTTCGCGCCGCCATTATCGGAATGTCGCCGACACGAAAAGTGGAAAGCGCCGCGAGATGATCGCCCAGATGAGTTTCAATACCGCCTGTCAGCTTGGTTTTCGCGGGAGCCTCGACGAATGGGAACGCCTCACGGGAGCCGTTGCGTAGCGGTGAAGGTGTGGCGACCTCGATTCTCAAAGGGATAGCCCTCGAAATTCTAGCTCATACGAATGCTGCGCGAGGAGTTCAACAGATTTGCCTTTTGCACCAACAGTCTTTATCTGGAGAATCGATGGACGCAGCAGAGGCCCAAACAGTTATCCTGCGTTTACTTAAGGCAGACCCCGGTTTACAGATTGGGTATTTGATAACTGATGCCGCACGTGCGCTTTGCAACCTGATTGGGACTAGGCTCGGAATGCAGGTCCCGTCAGAACGATGGAGGTGTTTAGCCAGGCATTCTGGGAATTGATTGCCGTCGGTTAATATTCATCGGCGGAGATAGATCGTTTACCCAATGCCGAGTATGGCTAACTGAGCGAGGTCGGAGAGCTGC
>QHPE01000129.1:0-337 GCA_003218945.1 Verrucomicrobiota bacterium
GTTTGGCTTGGCAACCTTGACCATCACGGTACCGTCACGTGCAAGTACACCCGCGCGTCTGATAGCTTCGTTTGTTCCTTCCAAACCCTCTACGGCTACAATCGTTCCGTTCTTCACAATCACAGTTTGGCCAATGTCGAGTCGCGCAATTTCCTTTGCGACCTTCCACCCAAGCTCCACGTCCTCCTGTTCGCGGAGCGATAATTTCGGTCCGGCAATCAGTCCACAGTGAGCGAGCGAGTCCTCGAGAAAAGTTGTGGCGGGAAGAAGATCGACTTCGAGCGTGGCGAGTTCGTTTGCGATCGCTGCAAAAATCGATTCGGCATTTCGCTGTTTA
>QHPE01000129.1:412-22663 GCA_003218945.1 Verrucomicrobiota bacterium
AATATGCTGTGCGCGAAAGAATTTTAGCAACCGGCCGAGTTGCCCGACACGCATCCATTCAAGCACGTCAACGTATTGCCGGAGAAGCGGATCAGTTTCGTCGGTGAAACCCGCAGCCACGATTTTTTTGACGCCTGCCTTTCGCGCTGCGGCTGCCACCAATTGCGGATAGACGCCGTTGCCGGCGATGATTCCGAGAACCTCTGGAATTTGCATCACGCTCACTTGTTAGTGTGAGCTAAGCGAAGCGGACTCAAAGCTGCAACGCAGCCCCGAAGGCTCTCGGGGCGAGGCCGGGCCTTCCATCCCGCGAAAACTACGTCTAAAATCGCGCGAAGGGACTCCTAGATTTCGCTCGGAATGAGGTGCCTTCATTTAGCCGTGGCGACGGCGTTTAACGTGCAATTGGGCAAGCGCTTTTTGCAGGGAGGCTTGAATAGCCGCGACTTCTTCCGCCGTATGATCTTCCTTCATCGCTGCTTTGGCCCGTTCGACGGCCGCTTCGGCAGCAGCGATGTCGATCTTCTCTGATTCGAGCGCCATATCAGTCAAAACCGAAACCGCGTCGGCTTTAATCTCCACAAAACCCTCGCCGATTGCCATCGCGGTCTCGCGGCCGCTCCTCATTACGCGCAGTTCGCCAGGCTTTAACGTGGTCAGGAGCGGGACGTGCTTGGGATATACCCCGAACTCACCCTCCGAGCCGGGAAGCGTGACCATCTCCACGTCTTCAGAATAAATCTTTTCCTCGGGTGTGACGATCTCCAGTTTGAGTGTGGCCATTATTAGACGTTAAATCGTTAAATCGTTGAACCGGTGAATCGGAAGAAAAAGCGCCTCATTGCGTTGTAACCATGGGACGATTCACGATTCAACGGAGGGCGTTAGCCCTCCTTAATCATATCGATGCCGCCCTTCATGTAGAAATTTTGCTCGGGCACATCGTCATGTTTGCCGTCGAGAATTTCTTTGAAACCGCGGACTGTTTCTGCAACCGGCACATATTGGCCTTTGAAACCTGTAAAAACCTCCGCCACGTGGAAGGGTTGGCTTAGGAAGCGCTGAATCTTACGCGCGCGATGGACCGTGAGCTTGTCCTCCGGGCTTAATTCATCCATTCCGAGAATTGCAATAATGTCCTGCAGGTCTTTGTAGCGCTGCAAAACGCGCTGCACGCCGCGCGCAACGTTATAATGCTCCTCGCCGACAATTTCTGGCGCTAACGCTTTCGATGTCGACGCCAGCGGATCAACTGCCGGGTAGATCCCAAGCTCGGCGATGGAACGCTCAAGCACGATAGTGGAATCCAAGTGCGCGAATGTATTCGCCGGAGCTGGGTCCGTAAGGTCGTCGGCCGGAACGTAAACGGCCTGGAACGATGTGATTGATCCTTTGTTCGTCGATGTAATTCTCTCCTGTAAATCGCCCATTTCCGCGGCGAGCGTCGGCTGATAACCGACCGCGCTTGGCGTTCGACCTAACAAGGCCGACACCTCTGATCCTGCCTGTGAGAATCGAAAGATGTTGTCGATGAAAAGAAGAACGTCCTGATTGCGTTCGTCGCGAAAATATTCAGTCATTGCAAGGGCCGAAAGAGCAACGCGTAGACGCGCGCCTGGCGGTTCGTTCATCTGACCGAAAACCATCCCGACTTTCGACTTCGACAGGTCCTTTTGATCGATCACGCCCGCCTCGCTCATTTCCTTGTAAAGATCATTGCCTTCCCGGCTTCGTTCCCCTACTCCGGCAAAGATGGAAACGCCGCCATGTTTCATGGCGATGTTGTTGATCAACTCCTGGATGACAACAGTCTTGCCGACGCCCGCGCCACCAAATGCACCGACCTTGCCGCCCTTTGTGAATGGGCAAACAAGATCGATGACTTTGATCCCAGTTTCCAGGATCTTTGCCGTTGTGTCTTGCTCTGTGAGCGACGGCGCCGGCCGATGGATTGGATAACGCTTGGTGTAGTTCACGTTGCCGCGGTTGTCGATCGCGTCGCCAGTAACGTTAAAAAGCCGGCCAAGCACGGCTTCGCCCACTGGTACGGTGATTGGACCGCCAGTGTCGGTTACGCTCATGCCACGCTTCAGTCCTTCGGTCGAAGACATCGCGATCGAGCGCACCCAGTTATCGCCGAGGTGCTGCTGGACCTCGAGCGTTAGCTTCGTTGGCTGCCCGTGAACCTCGTATTCAATTTCCAGCGCGTTGTAGATTCTCGGCAGCCCTTTTCCGTCCGGAAATTCGACGTCCACCACGGGACCAATCACTTGAACTATGTTTCCTGTATTCATAAAACTTGTTTTACCCAGCGAGCGCCATTTGCGCCGTGGCAATTTCGAGTAACTCAGTAGTAATGCTGGCCTGGCGCATTTTATTGTACTCGAGAGTCAGATCCTTAATGAACTGGTTGGCGTTATCCGTGGCATTCTTCATCGCAACCATGCGAGCACTGTGCTCAGACGCGCGTGCATCGAGGATCATCTGAAAGACCTGGTAGGAAAGATAATAGGGAAGTACCGAATCGAGCACGACCTCGGCACTTGGCTCAAATATGTACCCGATCATGGGATCGACTCCTTTAGTGTCAGCTTGAGCACCTTCCCCCTTAGGCAAATCAAAGCTACTGATCGGTAACAATGTCTGTACGACGGTGCGCTGATTAATTGTGTTGATGAAATGCGTGTACAGCACCGAGACCTTATCCACTTCGCGCCTCAGAAATTTTTCCATGCAAAATTTCGAGATTGGCTTCGCCTCAACGAAGCTTGGCGAATCTTTCAACTCGAAATCTGCCAACAGTTCGCGCTTTGTGCGCGCGATAAATTGTCTGGCCTTCTTTCCCGTTACCATAAAACTCGTCTTGGCCGGATCAAAGTTCGTAGCTTCCCGAAAGAGATTCGTGTTCAACGCTCCGCAGAGTCCCTTGTCCGTGCTGATAATTAACACCAACTCCTTCTGGAGCGGGGATCTGTCCGGTTTTGCAAGGAAACAAGAACCTTATTCATCAATGCGGCATAAGGGCGTCCGGCGAGGGCATGCTGCTGCGCTTTACGCATCTTGGACGCAGCCACCATTTGCATTGCCTTGGTGATTTGCGCGGTGTTGCGGATCGATTTGATCCGGCGCCGTATGTCCTGCGTGTTCGCCATCTAAATGTGTAGTTAAATCACCGCCAAGTGGTCTTGAATTCATCGAGCGCCGCTTTCATTTGCGCCTCGAGGTCCTTATCGATTTCTTTTTTCCCGCGAATCGTTTGAAGCAAACTGGCTTTGCGTGTTTGCAGGTAATCCTGAAGCTTCAGTTGGTATTCTTTGACCCGCTCGACGGGAACAGCGTCGATGTAGCCGTTTTGCATCGCCCACATCACAGCCACTTGTTCTTCCACCGAAATTGGGTTGTACTGTTTTTGTTTAAAAAGCTCGACAATACGTTGCCCGCGATCCAGTCGCGCTCTTGTAGCCGCATCGAGGTCCGAACCGAATTGCGCGAACGCAGCGAGCTCGCGAAACTGGGCTAAATCGAGCTTCACTTTGCCCGCGACCTGTTTGATCGCCTTGATCTGGGCCGCGGAGCCAACCCGGCTGACCGAGAGTCCCACGGAAATTGCCGGCCGCACGCCTTGATAAAACAAATCGGTCTCGAGATAAATCTGACCGTCCGTGATTGAGATGACGTTGGTCGGGATATATGCAGACACGTCGCCGGCTTGCGTCTCAATGATCGGCAAGGCGGTAAGTGAGCCGCCGCCGAATTCGTCGCTCATGCGTGCAGCGCGTTCGAGCAACCGCGAATGCAGGTAAAACACGTCACCCGGATACGCTTCGCGTCCTGATGGCCGTTTCAGCACCAGCGACACCTGACGGTAAGCCACTGCGTGCTTTGATAAATCATCGAAGATGATCAGCGCATCCATCCCGTTATCCATGAACCACTCGCCCATTGCGGCGCCAGCGAACGGTGCCAGATATTGATTAGTCGCCGTGTCAGAGGCGGGCGCAGAAATGATCGTTGTGTAAGGCATCGCGCCCTCTTTCTCGAGAGTACCAAGCACTCGCGCCACGTTGGAATTCTTCTGACCGACTGCGACGTAAATGCAGTAGAGCGGCCGATAGTTTTTGTCGCCCGCATCCTCGGCCGCCTTATTCAACCGCGCCTGACTGATGATGCTGTCGATCGCAATCGTCGTTTTACCCGTTGCGCGATCGCCAATGATTAGCTCGCGCTGCCCGCGTCCAATTGGAATCATCGTGTCAATGGGCATGATTCCGGTTTGAACCGGCTGATTCACGCTGCGGCGCTTGATCACGCCCGGTGCAATCTTTTCCAGCGGATAAAATGTGTCGCTTTTGATCGGACCTTTACCATCGAGAGGCTGACCGAGTACGTTGACTACGCGACCGAGGAGCGCCTTGCCTACGGGAACCGAAAGGAGCCGGCCAGTTGTTTTAGCTTCGTCGCCTTCTTCAACCAACGTGTTGTCGCCCATCAGAATTGCGCCGACTTCAGTTTCTTCGAGGTTCAACGCAAGACCGAATACTCCGTTTGGAAATTCGATCATCTCGTTGAGCATGACGTCACTCAGACCTTCGATGCGCGCGACGCCATCGCCGGTTTCACGCACAACGCCGACGTTGCTCTTGGATGTCGATGTTTTTAACCCTTCAATTTTCGTTTCGATTTCTTCGAGTATGCTGCTCATGATTTTGCCCTGATTAAAGTTCTTGTTGAAGACGTTCGAGCCGGTTGCGCACCGTTCCGTCCCACACATCGCTTCCCACACGAATACGCATTCCGCCAAGAAGCTCCGGGTTAACGACGAACTCCGTTGTCAGGTCGCTACCGTATTTCTTTTTTAGATTAGCCACCAGCTCCGAAGTCGTCGCGGAATCCACCTCGCTCGCTGTCTCGATCCGGGCCTGCCGCTTTTCCAGTTCGAGCCGAAGTAGACGTCGGTAATTCTTTAGGACATCGATGTAATGACGCGGTTTTCTCGCGATAAGTGAATCGACGAGCGACGAAATCCTTCCGGGATCTAATTGGCCGTCAGTGAAACTTGCTCGAAGCATTTCACGCGAGAGCTGGCGGATTTCCTTGTTGATCTTCATCAGGACAGTTGACGGGCCGCTTCCTCCTGCAAGCGCCGTTGATCTTCCGGCGTTAACACCTTCCCGGCCACTTTTGCCGTGGTATCAACTACCAGGCGTCCAAGCTCGCGCTTCAAAGATTCCATCGTGCGCTCGTGCTCAATTGCACTGGCTTCACGCGCTTTCGCTATGATTTGCTCCGCAGCAGTAATCGCCTCCTGCTGCTTGCGCTCAGACAGATGCGCAGCGCTTTCGCGCGCTTCATCGATCATTTTTTGAGCGTCCGCGTTCGCCTTTGCCAGAATCTCCTGGTAACGCTTCTCTGCTTCCGCGAGTTCCTTCTTGATTTTTTCCGCGTTGATCTGGCCCTCTTCAATCTTGCGGCGTCGCTCCTCAAGTACAGCAAGGATTGGTTTGTAAGCGAAGCGCTGCAAAAGATATGCGACGATGCAGAAACTGATGACCTGCGACAGAAACAACTTCCAATTCCAGCCGAAGGTTTCAGCTGTTTCGCGCAAGATGTCGGTGATGCCTCCGCTGCTGGCGGCAATAATCAGGTTCATAAACTAAATCTCGGGTGCAACATTCGATTGCCTCCCTGCTGAAGATTAGTGAACGAGATAGAGAGCGTAGAACACGATCGCCTCAGTCAACGCGATGGCGAGAATTCCGTGCACGAGCACTTGCGTGAACGCACCTGGATTGCGACCGACCGCGCTTGTCATTCCCAGGCCGGTCAAGCCGATTCCGATTCCGACGCCCATCGCGGCAAGCCCAACGTGAATGCTTCCGCCCAGTTCTGCTAGTATTGGTAGTATCATATTTAGTTTAGCTTTGTTTTGCGATCCCGTCATGAGATCGTCGAAAAATCAATGTGCATGCTCCGGTCCCTCCTGGTGTTCTGCAATTAACATGGTGAAAACCGCAGTCAGCAGCATGAAAACGAGCGCCTGCACAAATCCCACGAGCACTTCGAGGAAATAGAAAGGAATCGGCAGGATTGGCGACAGCCATGGGACCATCGTGGACATTGCCTCAAGAATGCTTTCGCCGGCATAAATATTTCCGAACAATCGAAAACTGAGCGCGATCGGTCGAAATAGAATTGAGATTACTTCAAGCCAGCCAACGGCGAAAAAGATGACGACCATCAGGATCTTTACGACACCGGTCGTCTCACCTTTTGGACCAAACAGATGTTTCAAGAATCCTCCGACGCCGTTGGCCTGAATCGCCCAGACAAACCACATCACAAAGAATATGGCCGACATCGCGGTCGTCATGTTCAGGTCCGCGTTGCCACCGCGGAGCAACGGCCGGTCGACATGGAAATTTCCCGAACCGTCGTAGTGACCCCAGCCGATTGTTCCAATTCCCGGAATCAGTCCGAACCAGTTCACAAACAGAATAAAAATGAAAACTGTGGCAAAAAACCAAAATCCCTTTTGCACGAGGTCACGGCCGATGATGTTTTCCAGGAAATTGTGCAAACCCTCAACCAACCATTCCCAAAAATTTTGAATCCCGTTTGGGATGGCCTTAACCTGCCGGGTTGCGATTTGTGAGAAAACGATGATTCCAGCGCCAACCAGCCAGGTCACCAGCATCGAGTTTGTAATTCCGAAGCCGCGAAACTGAACAAGCATCTGCGGTTTTAACGAGACTCCCCCGTGCTCAGTCGGCCCCCCTTCAGCTGCAAAGCTCGACGTGGCAAGCGTTACGCTGGAGGCCAACGCCAGGATCGACATCAGTAAACAACGATTGCGCATTTTGTAAGCTACAGTTGTAGCCAGCATCGGTGATGCCGGCCTGCCGAGGTCATCTGCCCTCGACCCGCACATCGCGAGTCTACGGCAAAAAAGCCGCCCCAGCTACAACTTGAACGCGCATACCAAAGCGCGTTTTGCCGCGATGACAAACAGAATTCTCGGCTCCGAACTTATTTTGCCGGCAAACCCTCGGCAAACTGCGGAGCGATCCGTGCGACTGGCGTTGCATTGATCGATTCAGCCGCCCCATTCATTGTAATCGCTTCTTCGTAAAAGGATTCCAAATGGCCAATTTGCGTTTCCTGTCCGAACCGTTCCTTTACCGTTGCGTGCGCACGCGCTCCCATCTCCTGTAAAAGGACGGGGGAACTCGCGATTAATTGCATCGCGTTTGCTAAGGCGACGTGATCCTCCTCCGCCACCAGAAATCCGGTGCGCCCGTGATCAACCGCTTCGGGTATTCCACCATGGCGCGTCGCAACCACCGGCAAACCTGTTGCCATCGCTTCGAGCGCTGAATTCGGCACACCTTCCTGATCTTGATTTGGGGAAATTTCGCTCGGATGCAAAAACAGGTGCGCATTGGCATAAAGCTCGTGCAGCTTCGGTTGCGAGAGAAACCCGAGAAAATGCACGTCCCTGGCAATGCCTAGTCCGCCAGCAAGCATCTCCAACTCCGACTGCAGCGGCCCCTTGCCGGCGATGAAAAACTCCGCGCTGGGATAGTCCTTCTTAAAGATTGCAAAAGCACGCAAACTCGTTGCTACACCTTTCTTCGGGATCAGCCGGCAGGCTTGGACCACTTTCCATTTGCCGTCTTGCGGCGGCTCTCTGTGTGCGAAGGGGAATTCGGTAAGCGGGATTCCTGTACGGTTAATGCGCAGCTTTTCCGATGGACAACCCAACTGCATTAGCCGGGCGGCGAGCGATTGGGAACGTGCGAACACGAGCGGAACCGCGTTGAACAAACGCCGCAATTTCCCCGGATAATCTTTGATCTCCGGTTTATGCGCCACATCAGCGCCGTGAAAAGAGACTACACATGGTTTGTGCCATTGCTCGATAAAAGGAAGCAAGTGCACACCAGTATGACCAAAATAAATGTGCATGAGGTCGGCTCCGTGCCGTCTCAACAATGAATCCAGCGTCTGATATTCACCGCGGTAAACAATAGGCGGCCTTCGCTCAACAAATTTCAACCAACCGTGCACGAGCAGGTTAGTGCGCCGTTTCGGAATCACTTCAATATTCTCGAACGGGAATCGCTCTGCATTCTGCACCTCCTTGGTGACCACAAAGGTATCAACACCCCGGAGCGCCTTGACCTGCCGGTAGATGTGCAACATCTCCGACTTCAAAAAGCTGGAACAATAACTCGCTACAACCCGTCTGCCCATAACACCGCGGCCAGTTTCGCGAGGGATGTTGGACTTGTCCATCTCAAATTGCCGCCGAAACGATTTCGTTTGTCATACGCGTTGCTAACTCGTGCTTCAACGCAGCAATTCCTTTTCCCGTGGCTGCCGCCGTCGGAAGTATCTGGACCTTAGGAAATCTCGCTTGCAACGCTTTCAGATTTTCGGTCGCACCGGGCAAATCCATTTTATTGGCAACAACCAGCCACGGACGTGACGATAACGTTCGATCGTAAAGATCAAGTTCCCGGCGCAGATTCTGCAAATCTTCGACCGGATTGCGTCCTTCGCTTCCGGCGATATCCACTACAAAAATCAATAGATGGCAGCGCCTAATATGCCGTAGAAATTCGTGACCGAGGCCAAGACCGAGGTGCGCGCCTTTAATCAAACCCGGAATATCCGCGACGGTACCGCGCCGATAACCTGGAAATTCAATGACGCCAACGATCGGGTGCAGCGTTGTAAATGGATACGCCGCGACCTTGGGCCGCGCTGCGGAAATTTTCCGTAACAGCGTTGACTTGCCCGCGTTCGGGTAGCCTACCAATCCCACGTCCGCAATGGTTCGGAGTTCAAGCAGGAAATGTCCTTGTTCGCCTTCTTCACCCTCGGTGTATTGACGGGGCGCTCGATTCCGCGAGCTCTTGAAGTGCACGTTCCCTTTCCCCCCTGCCCCACCGCGACACAGCACGAAGTCCTGCCCGTCACGCGTGAGATCGGCGACCACTTCCGCGCCCGTCATTCCGTGGGAAGTCGAGGAATCTTGCCAAGGCACTGTCGAGGTTATTTCATGGGACGCCTCCACTTCGCTCGGGATCACCGGCATGGTTTGCTCGCCGCGCCAAACGACCGTCCCCACAGGAATCTTTACGACTTTGTCCGCCCCTGCACGCCCGCTCATTTTCTTTCCCATTCCATGGCCGCCGTCCTTCGCCTTGATGATCGGCTCGTAGAAGAGATTCGCTAGATTATCTACGTGCCGGTCCGCACGCAGGATCACGTCACCGCCACGGCCGCCATCGCCGCCATCGGGCCCACCTTTCGGCACGAATTTCTCCCGTCGAAAACTGGCACACCCGCGCCCGCCTTTTCCCGCCTGTGCAAAAATCTTTATCCGATCGACGAACATGGCGGGTTCAAGTTGCCATCAGCACGAACACGTGTCATCCGAGCGAAGTCGACGGGTCCCGTGGCCTTACCTCACACAGTTCTCCGGGTTCCTTTGACTTTACTTCGCTTCACTCAGGATGACAACAACGAGGCGTAAAGCGCACTTGTCTTCTCTGCAATTGCAGCCCAACTAAAGTTTTCTTCGACGCGTTTGCGACCGGCTTTTTCGAATCGCTCGCGTAGTTGTCGATCTCTCATCAACTCATTCACGCGCTGCGCGAGATCGCGTGCGAATTTTTCCGGATTTATTGCTTCGAACGGGCTCTCCTTCATTTGCTCCAGCGGAACTAGGAAACCAGTTTCGCCGTCAACAACGACTTCCTTGATTCCCCCAACAGCACTGGCAACTACCGCAGTTTCGCAAGCCATTGCTTCTAGATTAATGATGCCAAACGGTTCGTAGATCGATGGACAAATGAATATCGCGGCCTGCGAGTAAAGCTCACACGCGGTCTGTTGATCGACCATTTCATTGATCCAAATGATTCCCGTCCGCTGCGCTTCTGCGCGTTCGACAGCAATCCGCATTTCCTCGGCTAGTTGCGGCGTGTCCGGTGCGGCTGCACACAGCACGATTTGGAAATCGCGATCCATGAATTGGATTGCGCGCACCAAATGCTGAAACCCTTTCTGGCGCGTGATTCGTCCCACAAAAAGCAGATACGGCCTGGACGGATCGATACCGTAACGCTTGATGGCGCCAGTTGAATCGACCTTACGATATTGGTTCAAATCGATTCCGTTGTGGATCACGTGCACACGCGCGGGATCCACATTGAAGAGACGTTCGATGTCGTGTTTGGTCGCGCCGGAAACTGCGATAATCGCATCCGCCATTTCGAGCGCGGTTTTCTCGACCCAAAGCGAGAAGTCGTAGCCACCACCGAGCTGTTCGCGTTTCCAGGGGCGAAGCGGCTCCAGGGAATGAACGGTGATCACCAGCGGTAAACCGTAATTCTTTTTGGCCAGGATCCCGCCAACATGACTGTACCAGGTATGGCAATGCACGAGAGCGGCGTCGATGTTCATAGCGTTGAAGTCTGTGCACCGCTGCACCGCACCGAGAGCAGAACGCAACGGCTTTGGGCACGTAAAATTGTTGGTGTCGAGTTCGAACCCAATGACTTTGAGATTGCCTTCATCGACATGTTGATCGCCGAAGCAACGCACTTCTACAGGCATAGTCTTGGCTAGCTCGCGCGACAAATAGCCCACATGTACGCCCGCGCCGCCATAAATGCGCGGGGGGTACTCGTTAGTCAGGAAAAGGACCTTCACGCAGGTCAAGATTTAAATGACGAATGCCGAATGTCGAACGAATGGATGACTAAATCCCGATTAGCCATTCGCGGACTGTTCAAGGCCGCGTCAATCCGCTATGATTTTACTTTCAACAACAGCACCGGCACATCTACGGCGTGTCGCACCTTGTCTGCAGTCGCCCCGTAAAGAATGTCGCTGACGAGCCGGTGGCCGTGCGTCGTCATCCCTATCAGATCGATATCTTTCTCGCGCGCCAGCTTAATGATCTCATCCGAAGGTTCACCAAGCGCCAGCACAGCCGCACAAGTAAAACCTTCGGTGGTCAGGTCACGGGTGCGTTTTTCGAGGTACGCGCGGTCCTGCTTCATCTCGTCGCTTTCAGCGAGTTGAAGTTGATTAAAGTTCCGTGCGACCCAGCCATCCGCGACATGTACCAGGAGCAATTTCGCGCCGGTGATGCGCGCCAAAGGTTTGATGTGCGCAAGAATTGTTTCGTCCGCCGGACTGTTCTCGAGCGGAATCAGAATGTGGTGATACATGGTTTCGCTACGTTAAAGTTGTTGAATTGTTAAATCGTTATATCGGTTCTGAATTATTTGGGACCCGGCAGCCCAAGCGAACTGTAGAAGGCCTTCAGCAGCGCATCCGGCACAAAGGTGTCCCAGAGGAGCTTTACGTTGAGCACAATGATTATCCACGCAGTTATCCATCCGAGAATCTTTAGCCAAAACTGATTTGCGAATTCCCCCATTTTGGCTTTTTCGCTTGTGAAGGTCATCAGTGGCCAGACCGCGAATCCAAGCTGCATACTCAAACAAACCTGGCTGGCAATCAGCAGCTCGGTTGTTTTTCCTTCCCCGAAAATGCCGATCACGAACACGGCAGGAACAATCGCAATCGCACGCGTGATCAGCCTGCGTAACCACGGGGTGATTCGGAAATTAAGAAAACCTTCCATCACAATCTGGCCTGCAAGCGTGCCGGTGAGGGTGGAATTTTGTCCAGAGGCGAGCAACGCCACCGCAAAAAGAATACTCGCTGCGCCGAGGCCCAGCAGCGGGCTCAATAGCCGGTAGGCATCCTGAATCTCTGCCACCTCCTGATGTCCAGACCAATGAAACACTGCCGCTGAGACGATGAGAATGGCCGCGTTGATGAACAGCGCAAACATGAGCGCGAGAGTGGAGTCGATTGTCGCAAATTTTATTGCTTCGCGCCTCCCAGAGGGCGTTTGCTCGAACTTTCGCGTCTGCACAATGGACGAATGCAAATACAGATTGTGGGGCATTACCGTCGCGCCAAGAATGCCGATGCTGACGTAGAGCATCTCCTGATTGGCGACAATTCGCGGGCCTGGAACAAACCCCGCGAGGATGCCACCGACGCTCGGCTGCGAAAAGACAATCTCGGCAGCAAAACAACCGCCGATGATCGTAATCAGCGTGATGACGATCGCCTCAATATAACGAAATCCTTTTGTTTGCAGATAAAGCACCAGAAGCACATCGGATGCGGTGATGATGCAGCCCCAGACAAGGGGAATCCCAAAGAGAAGCTGCAAACCGATTGCCGAACCGACTACTTCGGCTAGATCGCACGCTGCAATCGCGACCTCGCAAATGATCCAGAGAAACCAAATCGTTGGCGTCCCATAATGATCGCGACAAGCCTGCGCCAGGTCGCGCCCTGTCGCGACGCCTAGTTTGATGCACAAGTGCTGGAGCAGAATGGCCATCAAATTCGAAATCATGATGACCGACAAAAGTGCGTATCCGAACCTGGCACCTCCAGCCAGGTCCGTAGCCCAATTGCCAGGATCCATATAGCCGACCGCCACGAGAAATCCCGGCCCTGAGAAAGCGATTAGTTTTCTCCAAAACGACGCCGTTCCAGGCACGACAATAGTGCGATGAACTTCTGGCAAAGAAACTTCTCCGCCGCTTCTGCGCCAGACGACGCGCGGTCTTGGTTTGGTTGCGGTGCCAGATTGTGCCATTGCTTTACGGCTTTGATTTAGCCAAGCCTGATCTAATGGCAACCGGGCGAATAATCGTCGCGGCTATGATTTTTGGGCCGTAGACGTTCTTTCTGCCGTGTCGCTTAGCTTCTTAAAATGAAGTTGCTTGACGCGGCGGTCATCGGCTTGCGAAACCGTGACCACATAATTGTCGATCTTCACTTGTTCGCCCGTTTTCGGTAGATGTCCAAGCAGATGCGTCACATAACCGCCGATCGTGCTTACGTCAGGGCTTTCCAAGTCGAGTTTCGCAAGATCATCGAGCTCGTAGAGACCTAGCGCTCCATCTACACTGAATTCGTTAGCGCTGATTTTGCGAAATTCTTCCTTCTCGAAATCGAATTCATCCTGAATGTCGCCAACCAGTTCCTCTAATACATTCTCAAGCGTGACGATGCCGACGGTGCCGCCGAATTCGTCCACAACAACCGCCAGGTGGGCGTGTCTCCCGAGAAATAACCTAAGCAGATTCTCCAGCGGCATCATCTCGGGAACCGGAAAGAGCTCACGCTTGATCTTCATCAAATCAGGATGCGGGTCGCGCATCATCGGAAGCAATTCCTTGATATGAATAAGGCCGATGGCGTTATCCAGATTCTCCCGGCACAGCGGGAAGCGCGTGTGTCGGGACTCCATCGCCTTTTTCACATTCGTTTCGAAGTCGTCGTCCGCGTCGAGGTACACGATCTCGCCGCGCGGTGTCATGAGATCGCGCACTACGCGGTCGCGCAGGTCGAGCACGTTCATGAGCAACCTGCGCTCGAGCGGCGAGACTTCCTTTGATTTTTCGCTTTGCTCAAGGATCAGGCGCAACTCCTCTTCGGTGTGCGCCAGTTCCGTGGCTGGCACCGGTGGACGGCGCAGGATGGATCGGAAAAGGAAGTTCGAAGATCTATGCAACAACCAGATAGCTGGTTTGAACACAACGTAGAACGCACCCAATGGCCGAACTAATCGCAATGCGACGGACAACGGATTAGAGATCGCTGTGTACTTTGGGGCAAGCTCACCAAAGACAATGTGCAGGAAGGTGATTCCGATAAACGCCAGCGTGACGGATACCGAGGTGACGAACGCATGCGAGTAGATGTGAAGCAGGGCAAAGAATGGCAAGAGCATTTGCGCCAAAAATTGTTCACCCAGCCACCCCAGTGCCAGACTCGCCAGAGTGATGCCCAGCTGCGTTGCCGAAAGATAGGCGTCGATATGGCTGCGCACATGCCTAGCAAATAGAGCACGGGCGTTCCCCTCCTCGGCCAGTGCGTCAAGCTGGCTCGCGCGCACTTTGACGATCGCGAACTCGCACGCGACAAAGAATCCATTTAGACCAACTAATGCGGCTATAACCAAGAGTTTGCTGAAGAGAATTGCAGGCGCGTCCCAATACCGAACGATTGTTTCGGCCATAGGCGCAAGAGCGAGGGGAAACATTAAACAGTTCATCTGTACTAACCTGGACGCGCCCGGGCTAACGCGTCCGCAAAGCTATGTGGCTATAACCTACCAGCTTGACTTCGTTACACCAGGGATCAACCCCTGAGAAGCCAGTTCGCGAAAAGTCAGACGCGACATCTTGAACCGGCGAATGAAAGCCCGGCGGCGTCCGCTGACTTCGCAGCGGTTCACCACACGCGTAGGACTGGCATCACGCGGCAGCTGCGCCAGGCCGGCGTAGTCTTTCTTCGCCTTAAGCTCGGCACGCAGCGCGGCATACTTTTTCGCCGTCCCACGTTTGCGTGCATTGCGGTTGATCCAGGCTTTCTTGGCCATAAAGAGCGTCGAATGTAGTCGAAACGCCGCGCTTTGCAACCGGCCGCCAAGGCGTGACGGCTTCTGAGCTGTCAAAATGAATATCGGTGGCTGCTCAAGCCGTCGTTCGTCGCGCGAGCCTGGCAAATTCAGCCCAGAGCACCCGCGCGTCGCCTCTGCCTAACCAGCGCACCGGTGGAACGGCGAGCACCGTCTCGAGTGGAACTACGTTTCTGTCTTACCGCTTGCGTCCGGTTCAGGCTGTCCTGTAACACCTTCACCAAGTCAACCACGTTTGTCGGCGCGGGAGCCGCTGGCGCTTTCGCCACAATCTCTTTATGCTGCGCCTTTTGTTCGATGATCTCCATCAGCGCAGTGCGGTATTCATCGCGATATTTTTGGGGCTCCCAGGCAACACTCATGCTTTCGATGAGCGCCTGCGCCATTTTCAGTTCCTTCTCGGTCACTGCGGCATTCGAACCGTTTTGCAAGACATCGGCGCTCAGGATTTCGCTGGCAAAATGCATTAACTCCAAAATTAGGAACAAGCCGTCCGGTTTTACAGCAGCCAGGTGTTCGCGGTTGCTAATCACAACCTTGGCAATACCAATCTTGCCGGTGCCACTGAGCGCCTTGTGCAAGACTGCGTAGGCTTTCTCCCCGCCCTTTTGCGGTTCAAGGAAATACGGCTTGTAGAAAAACTTTGGATCGACCTGCTCCAGATCGACGAAATCGGTGATGTCGATCGAATGCGTGGATTCGATTCGCACCTTTTCGAAGTCCTCATCCTTCATAACGACATAATGACCGCGCTCGAATTCGAAGCCCTTTACGATCTGGTCGGCTGGAACTTCCTTTGAGTCCGCTTCCGCCACCTTTTTGTATCTAATGGGACTGAGATCGCTGGAACGAAGCTGCCGGAAACTAAGCTTCTCCTCTCGCGTAGCGGGATAAACCGCCACTGGAATGTAAACCAGCCCGAAGCTAATGCTGCCTTTCCAGATCGGACGCATACGAGGGAATGCTTTCCCAAAGCGCTCGGTCTGTCAACCTTAACCGCTTCTCCGCCGGCAGCTCTTTGCCTCGCTGAAATTTCTTGCAACTCGGAGAAACGGTCTGATGTTGGGAGTTGAAATGAGCCTCCTCGCAAGCTTCATGAACTTGGCCGGGCCGGACTTGATCGTCATCCTGCTGATCGTCCTCGTTCTATTTGGAGCAAAGAAATTGCCCGAGCTCGCCCGCGGAATGGGTCAGGCGGTCAAGGAGTTTCAAAAAGCGAAGGACGAGTTTAACGACGAACTGCACAAGGCTGGAAAGTCTGATACGCAAGTTGCCAAGCCTGACGTGAAACCGGCTGAATCGACCATCGCGCGAACTGACAGCCAGGGGGCTTCCAACGTCACCGCGCCGCAACCGAGTACCACAGTCACTCCCGGCGACAAAGCCGACCAGGTTTAGCTAGCTTTCGAAACCGACGCGACGCTGCGTTGCGCAGTCCAGCGTGCGCAACACGACGCAAACGAATTCACCAAGGTGCTTTGCACGTTTGACCGAACACGCAATTTACGGCAAAATCCCCGCTCGTTTATGTCTGAGCCGAATTTGCGTGCCCAAATCAAGGAGATGCTGGTCAAAAATCTGATGCTGCAAGTTACTCCTGAGCAAATCGGCGATGAGCTGCCGCTTTTCGGTCCGGATGGACTAGGCCTTGATTCCATCGACGCGTTGGAGCTGGTTGTGAGCATGGAAAAGACGTTCGGCGTCGGCGTTCCAAATTCAGATGTAGCCGGAAAAGCGCTCCGGACTGTAAATACGATTCACGATTACATTCTCGAAAAGCGCGCCGCGGCTGCGTAGACGTGCGGATGGCGCAGCGCCGTGGCGATTCAACGTGAATATTCTCTACGTAGAGAGTAGCCGCAGCTGGGGCGGCCAGGAATATCGCACCTGTCTGGAAATTAACTGGCTTAACGCACACGGGCATCAGGCGTGGCTGGTCTGCAATCCGGACAGCCAGGTCCATTCGAAGGCGTCTGAACTCGCCACACGGGTGGTCACAATGCCGCTCCGCAGCCGCGTTGACCCGCTCTGCACATTGCGCCTCTGGAAGTTTTGCCGACAAAATAAAATCGATCTGCTCAAAACCTACAGCTCAAAGGATCACTGGATTTGTTTGCCGCTTTTCGTTTGCGGAATTCCATTGAGCCGCGCGCGCTGCATCACCGATCCGATCGGCAGCGCCAGCCGCGCGTTCGTTTTCAAACACGGCTGTTCGCAAATCGTTGCAGACGCTTCGGTGATCAAACGCCAGTTGGTGAAACAAAACGGAATTGATCCCGCAAAAATTGAAGTCATCGGTTCAGCGGTCGATTTGGTGAAATTCAAGCCTCCGCGCAACCGAACAAAATTCCGCCGTGAAATCGGTGTCGGTGACGACATATCGCTGATCGGTAACGTGGGGATGATTCGACCGGACAAAGGACAGCTTCAACTGGTCAAAGCGGCGCCTCTGGTTTTCGAAAAACATCCCGGTGCGCGGTTCGTGATTGTCGGTCAGGGCACCGGCATTTTGAAACGCGGGATCAACGTAAGGAATGCAATCGATCAGGCCGGATTGGCCGACAAAATCATCATGACCGGCTATCGCTGGGATACGCCCAACGTTTACGCAGCATGCGATATGATAGTGATTGCCTCTCTGCATACCGAAGCATCTCCCATCGTCTTACGCGAAGCTTTCGCCAGCGGACGACCGGTGATCGCTACCAAGGTCGGCGATATTCCCGAAATTGTCCGGCATCGAGAGAACGGTCTGCTCATCGAACCGGGCGACACGCAGGCACTTGCGGCTGCGATCATGGAATTCATTTCCGATCCAGAACTGGCAGCGCGGTGTGCATTGAATGGTTTCAGTTACGCTACTGAACATTTTTCATTCGATAAAATGATGGAGGCAAAATTGCGCGCTGATTTTGATGTTGTTCCAAAGAAGGCTCGGCGTGAACCCGGGTCGATTGACTCGCGAGGCGTCACGCCGTCGCAGAGGAATTAATCGCGTCGATCAATTGGCGGATACGTCCGAATCTGCCGCGAAACGCCGTAAAACTCAGCCGAGGCAACTCCCGAAGCCCAGGTTCGTTAGCTTCTTTGGGAAGCCCAGCACGCTGCACAATTTCGCCGGACCGCACGATGTCTTTGAACTGGTTGTTCAAATCTGCCAAGGCTTTCTTTGGCAAGGAACGACTCAAGCGGATCACGAATCGCTCCCCCACCCAGCGTGCAGAATGAAAACCTTTGTAGAACTGCGCGATCTCTGCGACTGCATCCTGAGCACTGTGCTTGATCTTGAAAAATGCGAAATCTTCTTCTGAAATGAAGCCGAACTTGAGCAGGCGCTCGGTGAGAAATTGCGCCCAAGTGTCCCAGTATTTTCCGCCTGGCTGATCCAATAGCACAACCGGCGCGATACGCGCCTTGCCGGTCTGCATCAGCGTGAGCACCTCGAACGCTTCATCCAGCGTGCCAAAGCCGCCGGGGAACAGTGCGAACGCGTGCGCCTCTTTCACGAAGCTCAACTTCCGTGTAAAGAAATAATTCAGCGTAATTAATTTCGGATCGTCCTCGATCATTTCGTTTACCCGCTGCTCCGACCGCAAACGAATGTTGAGCGCAAAACTATGTGCGCGGCCTGCGCCTCGCTGCACTGCGCCCATTATTCCGTCACTGCCGCCCGTGATCAGCATGAAGCCGTGCTTCACTAGTTCACACGCGAAATCTATCGCCACCTGATAGTCCGACGAATTCGCCGGAGTTCGCGCCGATCCAAATACGGCGACTTTCCGCAGACGCTTGAATGGTGCAAAAATTTTCGCGGCGGAACGCATCTCTTTTATCGAGCGGTTGATCAGCTTGAGATCCGCCATGCTCAGTTGGTCGCGAGCAATCTCCAATGCGGTGGTGATCATCTCCTCGATCGGCGCCGGCGATCTTGCCGTGCCCCCATCCCGAACCAATTTTCTCACGCGCTCATCAAACGGCGAACATACACCCGAATGCCCTTTCGCTCCTCTACCGGAGGGTTGATCGATTGCTTCGTCTTGGGATTCTTTCACGCAGATCCAACAGTTCGCTCAAACCGACATCAAATCCTGAAGAATCTCACGGATATGACGGATCGGCAGCGAATAATGACCTTCGTTCTCAATGAAACGCGCTTTGCAGTTCGGCAAGCGGTTTGCAATTTCTTCAGCTAGGCAAACCGCGAAAGCGCGATCTTGCTTTCCGTGCCAGAGCCGCACCGGCACGCGCACATCTTCGACCGCAAAGCCCCACGGGTGCGCGTAAATCCGCGCATCGTCCATCACGCCTTCCGCCGAACCACGCCAAGCGCGCCGTTGACTTTCGAAGATCGCTTCAAATGCTGCATTGTCGCGCAGGCTTGCCGCGTCGCACGGCCGCAACAGCAGCATTTTCAAAAGCAGCGGACGAAGCCGGACTGGCGCACGGAACGACAGAAATGGTCGGGCCAATTGAAATGATCGTCGCAATAGTTGCGGACGGGTTCGATAAAACGTCAGCATCCATCGGTAAAGCGGCAGTAATCCCCTGAAATCCTTCAGCTCGGCAAATGGAATCACGCCGCCTACGATCGCGATCGCACGCACGCGGTCCGGCATCGCCACCGCGGCCGCATACGCGTATGGCGCGCCGCCGGAAATCGCAAGCATTCGGAATTCACTAATCTCGAGGTGATTAACGAGTTCTTGGAGAAACCCCGGCCAATCGCTTAGCTTGCGGTCTCTTTGCATGGTCGAGCCGCTAATGCCTGGTCGGTCGGGTGAAATGATGCGAACACCAAGACCGCGCGCCGGTTCATCTGCGAGTTGCGCCATCGTGCATGAGCTCGGCCAACCATGGCAGAACATCACCGGCGCTCCAGTTGGATCGCCGTATTCGTCGAAAGCAAGAACGGCTCCGTCTTGAAGCTCAAGAGTCTTTTGCCTGTTCATTCAGCCGCTATCTCTTTTCGCACTTGCATTGCAAGGCTCTAGTTCAGATTGTACTCTGAAAAAACGTACTCTGCTTTGCGCAGCTCTGATTATGAATCACTACTCGCAACCTCCCCCAGGTAAAATCTCCGAGCATGGCCATGGAATCGGCGCACCATCACAGGAGGAAGTGGAAAGACGCGCTAGAGAAATCGCCATGATAGATGAGCGCAACCCTGACGAGTTCACCGAGGCGGACTGGGCGCAGGCGCGGCATGAATTGATGGGCCAAGAAAACAACGTGCCTCCCGAGGAAACGCCCGATAACGCCGACATGACGGAAGAATGGAACGTGATCGCCAGTTCTAAAGGTCACCGCGTTCCGCGTCCGGGCACCGAGGAAGAGGAAACCGTGGGCGAGCATCTCGTCATTGAAGGCGTAGAGGAAGCAACTCACGATCAGATGCTCGAGGCGCGCCGGGAAGAACGCGAGCAAGAGGGAGAAAATCCTTGAGCCCGGCTTCAGTTGAGACTGCCGCTGACAGACCGGTGGCCGGGCAATCTGTTTTGTTGACGCGCGAATCCAAAGTCGAACACTTGCGTCATCGTTTTCATCAGGTCAGAAGCTTTACCGATTCGCTGTGCGTCGGTCTTGAACCGGAAGATTGTGTGGTGCAATCGATGCCCGACGTCAGTCCGACGAAGTGGCACCTGGCGCATACGACTTGGTTTTTCGAGACGTTTATCCTTAAAAATTTTGTTGCAGAATATCGCGCGGAAATTCCTGAGTACGCATATCTCTTTAACTCGTACTACAACGCTGCCGGCGACATGCACCGGCGCGACCTGCGTGGATTGATCTCGCGGCCAACCGTTGGCGAGGCCCAGCGCTACCGAGCATCGATCGATTCGCGCATCGACGATCTGCTCTCCGATGCTGGCGAAAAGTTGCTCGATAAAATCGAGCCGATTCTCGTCCTCGGGATGCAGCATGAACAGCAGCACCAGGAATTGCTCATCACCGACATCAAACATGTCTTCGCACAAAACCCACTTTATCCGGTTTATCGAGACGTGGCATTGGCTTCCAGCCAATCAATCGGCAAGATGCCGATTCCACCGCTCCAATTCATCGATTTCGACGAAGCCCTGGTGCAAATTGGCCACGATGGCCGTGGATTCGCGTACGACAACGAAGGGCCGCGTCATCGAGCGTTGGTTCCAGCATTTTCGCTCGCATCACGCCCGGTAACGAACGGCGAATATATAGCGTTCATCGAAGATAATGCGTACCAACGACCAGAATTCTGGCTATCGCTCGGATGGATGACAGTGAACGAACAACGGTGGAATGCGCCGCTTTACTGGACGAAGCGCAACGGCGCTTGGTGGCACTATACCCTCTCAGGCTTTCGTCCGGTCGAAGAGTGGGAGCCTGTTACGCACGTTAGTTACTTTGAAGCCGACGCGTTTGCCAACTGGGCAGGCGCCCGCCTCCCGATTGAGTTCGAATGGGAACGCGCGGCGTTGAGTTGTCCAATCGAAGGCAATTTCGTCGAGACCGAAGTCTTTCACCCGGTGGTTGTAGTGTCCGCCACAGCAGCGGAGGAACCGGGAAAAAGTCTTCACCAAATCTTCGGCGACGTTTGGGAATGGACCCGCAGCGCCTACTCGCCCTATCCCGGCTACCGCGCTGCTCCCGGCGCGCTGGGCGAGTACAACGGCAAATTCATGTGCAACCAATACGTGCTGCGCGGTGGTTCCTGCGCGACATCCCGCACTCATATCCGCTGCACCTATCGCAATTTCTTTCAACCGGAAAAACGCTGGCAGTTCACCGGAATCAGACTCGCACGCGACGCACGGTAAATCGGTAGGGCGCGTCACTCTGTGCGCGCCATTTCAACCTCACAATGACCGGAGATTCAATCACAGCTCCGCCGCAGATTTCCGCGCCAGAATTGGCGGATTTTCTGGCGGATGTTATTGCTGGTCTGTCGTCGAGTCCGCGCGCGATTCCGTGCAAATACTTCTATGATGAGCGGGGCGCGGCGTTGTTTCAGAAGATCTGTGAGCTGCCTGAATATTACGTCACCCGCACCGAGATCGATATTCTGGATCGAAGTCGCGCGGACATCGCCTCACAGCTTGGACCGAACCTCGAACTCATCGGACTTGGCACCGGCGCCGGCACGAAAACGCGGATTCTGATCGAGGCGCTTGAGAATCCCGCCGTTTATATCCCCGTCGATATCTCGCAAAAGCAACTGCGCCAATCCACTGCTCTTTTCCGGAAAATTTTTCCAGACCTGGAAATTCTGCCACTATGCGCGGACTATCTTCAACCTGTAGTGTTGCCTTCGCCGCGTCACAAACCTGCGCGAAACGTTGTGTATTTCCCGGGATCGACCATCGGCAACTTCGAGCCGGATGAAGCCGTGCAGTTTTTGCGTCGCATCGCGAATGTCTGCCGCGGAGGCGGCGGGCTACTCATCGGCGTCGATTTAAAAAAGGACCGGCAGGTTCTGGAAGCTGCTTACAACGATAGCGCCGGTGTGACAGCGCAATTCAATCTAAATTTGCTGCAACGCATCAACCGCGAATTGGGCGCAGACTTCGATCTGGATCAATGGCGGCACCGCGCAAGCTACAATTCCAACGCCGGCAGGATTGAAATGCATCTCATCAGTGAAATCGACCAGTTCGTGCATTTCAACGAACACAAGTTCCATCTCCGTCGCGGGGAAAAAATCATCACTGAGTATTCTTATAAATATACGCCAGACGAGT
>QHPE01000105.1 GCA_003218945.1 Verrucomicrobiota bacterium
ATGGGATGCATTCGATCAGGAAACGAAGCGCTTTCGGAATTTTATGAGTCATAGGCGGGAATGGCTGGAAGAGGTTGGCTCTGAGGACAGTCACGCGCGAGCGCTTTGGGCTGTGGGAATGGCACTTGGGCGATCAAGAAATGAGGGTTATCGGAATCTTTGCGCCCTCTTATTTCAACGCGGTTTGCCAGTTGTAGAGCAGTTCACTTCCCCGCGCGCCTGGGCCTTCGTCCTGCTCGCAATGCAGGAATACCTGCGCAGCTTCTCCGGAGACCGGATGGTGAATCAGCTGCGTGATCTGCTCACCACGCGACTGCTCGAGTTGTTTCAAGCTAACAGCTCCAAGGAATGGCAATGGTTCGAGCCCGTCGCCACCTACGACAACGCACGGGTTTCGCATGCGATGATCCTGAGCGGTCATTGGACTTCGCGTGGCGAGGTATTCCAGGCAGGTTTGGACTCGCTGCGCTGGCTGGTGGAAACGCAAAGAGCGAAGGCGGGACATTTCGCACCGATTGGCTCTAACGGTTTTTGGAAGCGCGGCGGTAAACGCGCGCGCTTCGATCAACAGCCGGTCGAGGCTTATGCTACCATCTCGGCCTGCCTCGAGGCTTTTGCTCTCACGCATGACGAATACTGGAAGCGCGCGTCGCGACGCTGCTTCGAGTGGTTCCTTGGTCGGAACGACCTCGGAGAATCGCTCTACGATTCCACCACGGGAGGATGTCGTGACGCCTTGCATCAGGATCGCGTGAGCCAGAATGAGGGAGCAGAATCAAGTCTTGCGTTTTACTTATCACTCGCGGAGATGACGCAGGCGGAAACCGCGCCTGACTTAAAGATCCCGAGTCACAAAGTTGGATGAAACTTCATCCGACAGGCGTCCTCCTTCGGCCGGACAACAAACGCGTGGTGGTGCGTCCGTTCATCCCGATCAATCCCACGCGTGTCGAGCATATCATCACGCGCGCTCTCGCGCTAAGCGAGCAGGAAACCGAAAAGCAGCTTTCGTTAGTGAGAGCGGATTTCAGCAACAGACATATCGATCTTGATAAGAGTTGGCTGCGAAATTTCGAGAAAGTGCGAGGGCACATCGGGGACAACGAAACGATTTCCGAAGGTCGCAAGCTATTTATCGGCGCGCTCTTCTCCGGTGAGTATGCACTCGAATCGGCAGCCTTGTTCAACCCCTCGATTGTGCCGCATCCTGACCAGACTGGTCTCGGTAAGGACGATCTTCGTTTTATCTTGAGCCTGCGCTCGACCGGGGAAGGACATGTCTCGTCGATCCAGTTTCGAACCGGAGTTATCCATAGTGATCATTCAATAGTGATCGACAAGACGACGCCTTTTGTAACACTGCCCGAGCTTAATCCCAATCCCACATACCATAAACGCGCCTTCCTGGACAAACTAAGCGAGATGGGGCTCGACAATGACTGGGCCGCCTCGGTCATGGGACGATTAGGCAAGACCTTCCTTCTTGATGAGTTGGATCGATCCATCCAACAAGCAGCGTCCGACGAAGCTTCTGCACACACGCGCGACGTGCCGCGAACTTCGGAGTGCATGCGCTGGCTGGCGGAATCCAATTACGAAATTCATTTCGCTCCTTCTTCGGAAATGTCGGAGCGCATTATCTTTCCCGTATCGCCTAACTAGAGCAACGGCATTGAGGACGCGCGCTTCGTTCGTTTTGTCGAAGACGATGGGAGCGTTATCTACTACGCGACTTACACGGCCTACAATGGTCGAGTTATTCTGCCTCAACTGATCGAGACCGAGGACTTCCTTAACTTCCGTGTCCTGACTCTTAATGGACAGGCCGTTCAAAACAAAGGCATGGCTCTTTTCCCACGTCGGATCGATGGACGCTACGTGATGCTTACACGACAGGACGATGAGAACCTTTACCTGGCGTTTTCGGACAATCCGCATTTTTGGAGCGACCCCCTGCTACTACAAGAGCCCCAACATCCCTGGGAGTTTGTTAAGCTCGGTAACTGTGGCTCGCCGATTGAAACCGAAGCTGGCTGGTTAGTTCTTACTCACGGCGTCGGCCCAATGCGAAAATACTGCATTGGAGCGACCTTGCTCGATTTGCACGACCCTGCAAGGATCGTTGGCCAGCTGAAAGAGCCGCTCTTAAGACCGGAAGGGAACGAGAGGGAAGGCTACGTTCCTAATGTCGTTTATTCCTGTGGGGCGCTCGTCCACAACGGGCAACTCATTCTGCCTTATGGCGTCAGCGATACGGCTTCGAGTATTGTCAGAATCGAATTGAGCGAGCTTTTAGCTGCCCTTACCTAAAGATGCCGCCTCCCAGACGCCACCATTTAGTAATCAATTTATTTCCTTAATCGGCAGTTGGGTCTGTTTGTTCGGGTTTGTCACTAACAGACCTAACTGCTGTCGTAAACGTCGCATACAGCTGTCCGAGACAGCAGTCGCCCGAAGGAAACGCCCGCAAGCGATCATCTGGTTCTCGCGCACATCTCCGGCAAATGCGCAAGAGATTCATTCACCTTAGTAATGGATCGAGACCGTCAGTATCTGTGAATGAAACCTGGTTCAAAGATCCAGCGGGCAATATTCTTTCAGTCCTGAAGCGTGATTGATTCTGCATTCTGCGTCCCCCAAGGCGTTCGCGAGCCAACCGACGAGAAACCGTTAGAGCGATTTGGGCCAGAGCCAGCCGAATGCTGCCGCGGTCAGCAGCGCGTAGATCACGCTATCGAAAAGATGCTTGAACGTAACCACCCAGCTTCGGCCGCTCCAAATTGATTCCTGAGCGTGGGCCGCGCCGTAACCGAGGAAAGCGACCGTGCCAACGACGCGGAATACTTGTAAAAATACGGTCTCAGGTGCCAGCAAACGGCCAGACAGATAAGCGGCAAAGATGCTGATCACCACACAATACAAAAACCATTGGACCATATTTTTTCCCATCGCGGGCGGCCCGCTGGGCAGCACAGTCAATAATCCCACGGGGCCGCGTTTGAATTTTTCGATCACGGACGGCGATTTCATTTCCTCGAACTTGCAATACGGAAAGAAATAATTGGGCCCGCGTGTCACGCCCGCATTTCGCAGCGCGTCGGTCACACGGTCTTCATCGGGCAGTTGGCGGTAATCACTTTTGTGATAACCGAGCACCATGTGCATGATGAAGCTGGCAAAAAAAACAATCAAAGCCGCAACCAGAACGGGAAGCCACAAGGCAGTTAACGGAATCATTCTTTTGTTTTTACTCTTTGCGTGATCCGAATGTCAATGGAGTCCGAGCCGGACTGGCGATTGTTGTAGCCACGCCCCTGTTCGCCACGCCGAATCCGTCCAGTGGCGGATGGGCGTCTGCATTTCCGAAGCCGCGCGTTCTGGACGGCGCGCAGCGCCTTCGTCAAGACTATGGCGTGCCGATCAGCTCCGTGGCTACAGCGCGTGCCATGGCAAGCTTGACAGCGTGCATGCGAATTCGCCAGCCTGTCAGGCATGAAGATTCCCCCCAACTGCAGAGCGACACTTCTCGGATCGGCGGCAGGGATTTTTCTGGCTTGCAGCGTCGCGGCGAATGAGCAAGACCTCAAAACCGCCACTCCGCCGCCCGAAAAACAAGCGCCACAGCTGCTGCTGGCGAACGTTTGGAGTCCGTCCACTGATCCGACCGGCTGGTGGATGAGCGAGAAATACGATGGGCTACGAGGCTACTGGGATGGGCGCAAGTTATGGAGCCGCAAAGGCAATCTGATTCACGCGCCGGATTATTTCCTCGCAGAGTTGCCCCGCGACGTCGCCCTGGATGGAGAGCTATGGATCGGCTACGGGAAGTTCGAAGAGACCGCCAGCATTGTGCGTTCAGAGACGCCGGATGATCGCTGGAAACGTGTTCGCTTTATGGTGTTCGATGCCCCGCAGGCTAAAGGCACCTTCGAAGAGCGAATGCAATTCCTGCGCGCAACTTTGCCCGAAGGAAAACGATTCGTCAGAGTCGTGGCGCAAGAACGCTGCAAGGGTGTGACCCAACTTCTCGCCGAGCGCGATCGTGTCGTCCGGCTGGGTGGCGAAGGATTAATGTTGCGCCAGCCAGCATCGGCCTACGAAGCGGGGCGCTCGTCCACGTTACTCAAGGTCAAGCCTTACGATGACGCGGAAGCAACTGTCATCGCGCATGAACCCGGCACTGGGAAATACGCGGGCAAGCTGGGTGCCCTCCGTGTGCGGACGGATGATGGCAGAGAATTTTCCGTCGGGAGCGGCTTCAGCGACGCCCAGCGGGAATCGCCGCCGCCAGTAGGGACGGTCATCACCTATCGGTTCCGCGGATTAACTGCCAAAGGCATGCCACGGTTTCCTTCTTTTCTGCGCATTCGCCGCGATTGAAACGCGGAATTCGCGACCGGCGCAGATTACGACTTCAAACGAAACACGTATCACGCATCACGGAGCGTCGCGACTAGTAGTGCGCGCCGACGTACTCCCACATCTGGTGATGCCAGTACGGCCATTCGTGCCCGCCTTCCGGGCCCCAGTCGTCCAGATGATGAGCGATGCCGCGATTCCTGAGAATCTCGGACATTCGATAGGTCGGGCCGCTGTTCTCCCACGAACCGCAGCCGGTCACGAGGTGGATGTCGCAACTCGCGTAATGATGGAAATACCAGGGGTCACTCTGGTTGGCCATATAGTCCACCGGGTTATTGAAATAGAAATTGTCGTCGTACATCCCGTCCATGGAGTCCCGCATGTCGTAGATGCCCGAGAGCGCGTAGCAGCGTTTCACGTGGTCGGGATGCTTGAAGAGAGTGTTGGCCGCGTGATAGGCGCCGAGCGAAGCGCCCAGCGTGGCAATCCCGATGCCCGGCGTCTGGCACTGGGAATCGATGAACGGGAAAACTTCGTTAGCGACATAGGCGTCGTACTGCGCCTGCATCCAGCTCCGGTGAAAAGGGTGCGCTCCCTTGTTTTGAAATGAATCGCTGTTCACGCTGTTGATGCAGAAGATTCGAATGCGCCCTTGCTCGATATAGGGGCTAAGCGTGCGAATCATGCTTTGACCTTCCATCTCCCATTCGTCGCCGCAGCTGGTCGGGAAAGCGAGGATGGGCCAGCCGTAATTGCCGTAGATGGCGACACCCATGTTCCTGTTGAGACGGTGCGAGTACCAACATTGATGGTTACGATGCATGGCATGGGATAATAACGGGTTGCCACGTGGGCTCAAGCCTGGAAAGACCATGTCCTGATCGACTAAGCAACGCCTTACCGCTCTACGTTCATGACGGAGACCTAGGTCATTGCGCGCGAGCGGAAGGTGAGTGCCAAAAACAAATTACCTTTTGCGAAGCGATCACGCGGCGTTTCGCTCTTAATATTTATTTCTGAATTTGTCGGTCGCAGTTTTGGCTCCTGCCAATGTGAGAATCCGTGACATTTCTGAATCCAAAGCGCTGCCGCGCTGCATCTCACAATGCAGAAACTCGCACAGCGTATGGAAACACTTCTGCACGATATCCGCTTCGGTTTTCGCCAACTAATGAAACAACCCGGCTTTGCCGCACTCGCTATCATTTCCATGGCGCTTTGCATCGGGGCTAACACTTCGATCTTTAGTTTAGTCGATACGGCTTTGCTGCGGCCGCTTGCGGTGAAGGAACCTTCGCAGTTGGTCGAGCTTTACGGTACGCTGCACAACGGCGCGGACTGGTCGCTCCAGTCATATCCGAATTACAAAGAGTACCGCGATCGCAGCACCGTCTTCTCCGGTCTGTTTGTTTATCGGGTTGTCGTCAGCAGTCTCACGGTGAACAAGTCCAGCCAGCGCGTCTGGGGTTATCTTGTTTCCGGAAACTATTTCGATCTTCTCGGCGTGAAGCCGGCGCTCGGGCGCGGATTTTTGCCAGAAGAAGATCAGACGCCTGATTCACATTCCGTTGCGGTGGTTAGTTACAACTGTTGGCAACATCGCTTCGGCGGCGATCCACAGATCGTGGGCAAGATAGTTGAGTTTAACAGTCGCCCGTTCACGGTGGTCGGCGTGGCGCCCAAGGGATTTATCGGCACCGAGGTCGCCTACGAGCCGGAGATGTTTATTCCGGTAGTGATGGCGAAGACGATCGAACCCGGGAGCACGTGGATCGACAAGCGCGACTCGAACAATCTCTTCACCGTGGGCCGATTGAAGCCCAGCGTATCGGTCGCGCAAGCGAAGGCTGAGCTCGAGACGCTGACCGCGCAGCTCGCTAAAGATTATCCGGTGAACGTCGGCCGTGGCATCCGCCTGGGTAAACCCGGCTTGTTCATTCCCGATATCGCGAATTCTGTCTTCGCCTTCACCGGAGTGCTCGCGGCCGTGGGTGCACTCGTGATTTTGCTCGCGTGCGTGAATCTTGCCAGTCTGCTTCTCGCGCGCGCGACTGAACGGCGGCGGGAAATTGCCGTGCGGCTCGCTATCGGCGCAAGTCGACAACGACTTGTCAGACAACTGCTCACTGAGAGTCTTCTCATCTCACTCAGCGGTGGCGCGGCCGGCGTGTTTCTCGCTTCGGCAATCAATAGCGCTGTGCGAGGCATTCGCCTGCCGAGCGATGTTACCTTGCTATTCGATCTGCGCACGGACTGGCGTGTGCTCAGCTTCGCGCTGCTGCTCTCGATCGGGACGGGAATTCTTTTCAGCCTCATTCCTGCGCTGCAATCGTCGAAACCGCAACTCGTCCCCGCGTTGAAAGACGAATCATCGATGGCCGGTTTCCGTCGCTCACGTTTGCGGAACTTTCTCGTTGTGGCGCAAGTCAGCCTTTCGTTGATCCTGCTCATCAGCGCCGGTCTTATTGTGCGCAGTCTGCAAGCCGCTCAGAAGATGCGGCCCGGCTTCAATCCAGAAGACGCGATCGCGATTTCGTTCGATGTCAGTTTGCAAGGCTATAACGAGGAGCGCGGCCGCGCGTTTCAGAAGCAAATGCTGGAGCGAGCGCAGGCCTTGCCGCAAATCGAAAATGCCGCGCTGACTGATTATCTCCCGCTGGGATTGAACTACAACGACAGCACGATCTATGTCGAAGGAACGGAGTTTAAAGGCGCGAGCACGTTGCCGATCGCAATCCCAATCGAGAGCAGCCCGGGTTATTTCGATGTGATGGGTATTCCACTACGCGGCCGTGATTTTCGCGCCGACGAAAACAAGAAGGAAAGCCGCGTCGCGATCGTGAACCAGACGTTCGCGAAAAAGTTCTTCAATGGACAGGACCCGATCGGGCGCCGCTTCAACTGGCATGGGCCTAAGGATCCCTTCTTCGAGATCGTGGGCGTGGTGCCCGACGGAAAATACAATTCGTTAGGCGAAGATCCCAAACCCGCTCTCTATACGCCGCTCTATCGCGATTACAGCGGCGCAGTCACTTTGGTGGCGCGCACGCGCGGCGATCCGCGGCAGGTGTTGATCGCCTTGCGCGGCGAAGTGCGCAAGCTCGATCCGTCGATTTCCGTTTACGCAGCAAAGACGCTGAAGGAGCACATGAGCACATCACTTTTTCCTGCGCGCATGGCCGCAATTGCCCTCGGCAGTTTCGGTGTCCTCGCGCTGGTTCTCGCGGCGGTTGGGATCTACGGCGTCATGTCGCACGTAGTCGCGGGACGCACGCGCGAGATCGGATTGCGCATGGCGCTTGGCGCACAGCTCTCCGAGGTGCAAAAGCTGATTCTGAAACAGGGAATGTTTCTTGCCTCCATTGGTTCGTTAGGTGGATTACTCATTGCCTTCGGCGGCGCGCGCATGATGAAAAGCTTGCTCTACGGCGTGAGCGCTTCCGATCCGGTGACCTTCACGTGCGTCGCCTTGCTCTTGTTGACCGTCGCGCTTCTCGCCTGCTGGGTTCCCGCGCGCAGAGCCAGTCGCGTTGAGCCGATGATTGCGTTGCGGGCGGAGTAAGCCGGATGCGCGGCAATTCGTCGCCTGATTGACACTTACTGCGTCGGCGATATGCTCGCCGCCGTGCCGGAGGAAAACCAAAGGCGCGGCGCCAGTCGGTATGACGCGGTCGTCGCGACGTTTGTTGGATTCCTGGCTCTCTGTGTTTCCGGTTACACCGCCTACATGCAGCGTCAGCAGGTGCGTGCGGCGGTATGGCCAATCTTGGAGTTCGACAGCAGCAACGGTCCCGACATTCACTTTACCGTTTCTAACAAAGGAGTCGGCCCGGCGATTATACGGCATGTGATTGTGAAATTGGATGGCCAGCCAATGAAGAATTGGAATGAGGTGCTCGACAAGCTGACTGGACCGGGGAAGCATCGGTATTCAGAGAGCGACATAACCGGCCACGTGTTCGCCCCGGGTGAATCCATGACCGTGTTTACTCCACACGATCCCGAAGGCAACGCGCTAACTGACAGATCCAACCCGCTATGGGTCGAGATGGATAAGGATCGCGGACGCATGTCGGTGGAGATCTGTTATTCCTCCACGCTCGGCGAATGCTGGACCCTGCGGGCCAGCGGATTGGCGCCCGGGTTGACGACCGAGAACCGTCATTGCCCGACGCCGTCGGCGAATACGTTCCAGCAGTAGTCAGCGAGCTGTCGCTGCAATTTGTTTGTCCGGCCGAAGAAAACGAACGACGAAGTCTAGCTCTGAGGAAAGCCAGAACCAGGAATTACAAATTTTTCCTCAGTTCCTGATTTTCTTAACAGCTCTCTGGTTTTCGCGAATCACGATTGCTTCTTTACGGCTTCTCGCGCCGGTCTGTCCAAATCCTTCCGTATACGATCAAGGATGCCATTCACAAATCGCCCCGAGTCTGCGCCGCCGTACGCTTTCGCCAGCTCGATGGCCTCGTTGATGGAGACGACCGGCGGGATGTCGTTCCGATAAAGCATTTCATAAATCGCCAGCCGAAGAACGTTGCGATCCACTGCTGAAATCCGGCGAAATTCGTAGTTCTCGCAGTAACGCCGGATGCGCTCGTCGATGTCCGGCAAATGCGCCACCATGCCCTCGATCAGCGGCTGTGCGAATTCACGGACGCGCGCTGGGGCTGGGCAAAACTCCCAAAACTCATCGATCTTCTCAGGGCCTTCGCCGCGCTGGAGATCTCGCCAGAAATGATATTGAACTGTAGCTTCCCGCGCTCGTCGACGTTTACCCATAGCTCACCCTCCGCGAAGTTCCGACAAAACATTCGCGACTTCCACCGCTGCCCGCGCGGCTTCGGTGCCGCGATTGATCTTATTGTCAAGACAACGCGCGCTTGCCTGATTCTCGTTATCGAAACTGAGCACCACGTTAATGATCGGAACGCCGCGTTCGACGGCGATACGCTGGAGTGCGTCAGTGACGGACCGGCTGAGGTTTTGGGCGTGATTCGTTTCGCCCTGTAGGATCACTCCGCATGCAATGATTGCGCCCACTTTATTTTGGCTCGCAAGTTCGCCCACGATGACGGGGATCTCGAACGAGCCGGGCACGCGGTGAAGAAAAATGGTTGCGTCCGGCGCCAGCTGGCGCAGCTCTTTGGTCGCGTGATCGATAAGCCCATCTACATATGACGCATTATACCGGCTCGCGACGATGTGGAAGGTACGTTTGGCTCGGTCGACTGGCGGACGAGATGGCGATTCCTTCGTCATTCGGATTTCTCATTCGCGAATGCTTAGAGCAGGTGTCCGAGCTTGGTCTTTTTTGTTTGGAGATATTTTTCGTTGTGCGGATTAGCATCGGCCCGGATCGGCACCTGCTCGATCATTTCCAGACCGTAGCCCTCGAGGCCGACGACCTTCTTAGGATTGTTCGTCAGGAACCGGAATTGCCGCACACCGAGATCGAACAGAATCTGCGCGCCTAATCCGTAATCGCGCAGGTCGCTCGGATAACCAAGCTTTGCATTCGCCTCCACGGTATCGAGTCCTTCCTCCTGCAACTTGTACGCGTGGATTTTTGCCGCCAGTCCGATGCCGCGGCCTTCCTGACGCATGTAAACCAAAACGCCGTTACCTGCGTCTGCGATTTGCCGCAGCGCTGCGTGCAATTGATTTCCGCAATCACATCTGCGCGAAGCGAAAACGTCTCCAGTGAGACATTGACTATGCACGCGTACCAGCGTCGGTTTGTTTTTCTCGATTTTGCCTTTCACCAGCGCGAGATGATGCTGGCCGTCAATCTTCGAGCGATATAAATGCAAATCGAAATCGCCATAGTCGGTCGGCATCTTCACGATTTGCTCCAACTCGACCAGCTTTTCGCTCTTGCGGCGATACGCGATCAAGCTTTGGATCGTGCAAATGCGCAGCCCGTGTTTGTTGTGAAATTCCATCAGCTCCGGCAATCGCGCCATCGTCCCGTCGTCGTGCAAGATCTCGCAGAGCACGCCCGCGGCTTGCAGTCCCGCCATTCTTGCCAGGTCGACCGCGGCTTCGGTGTGACCGGTGCGCCGCAACACGCCGCCGTCTTTGGCGCGCAGGGGAAAAACGTGACCAGGCTGGTTCAAATCTTCGGGCGATGATTTCGCATTAGCGATGGCCAATATTGTCGTCGCGCGATCGTAGGCGCTTATGCCCGTGGTCACACCGCGCGCTGCGTCCACGGACACGGTGAAATCGGTCTTATGTTTTTCCCGGTTTTGCGCCACCATGCGCTGCAAGCCGAGTTGATCAGCCCGCTCATTCGAAATGGGGACGCAAATCAACCCGCGGCCGTGTGTAGCCATAAAATTCACCGCTTCAGGAGTTACCTTTTCCGCCGCCATCACCAAATCGCCTTCGTTCTCGCGATCGGCATCATCGGTGACGATGACCATGCGCCCTTTGGCGATTTCGCTTAGCACATCGTCAACCGTATCGAACTGGAATGTTTCTACCGGCTTTGTAATCATCAGTAGAATACCATTACGCCCAGCGCCGCTCTGGGCAACTCTTGTTAGTGCTCATGCTCCTAATGGAAAATTCGCCAACGCGAGCATGACCACGAGCATGATCCAGGTCATTTCGCGCTTGAGGCCACAATTGCCTCCGGCCGGTACATGTCGCGGTTACTTCCCTGGAATTCGGCTTTCAGGGTTACAGTGAACCGCGAAAGATCGACAAGATCCCAGCGCGTGAATTTCCACACGCCATTCTTCGGGCGTGTCTCGTGCTGGAATCCAACGACGAAATGCACCGCGTCGTCGCGCACTTTGTTCGTCCCCTTTCTTGGCTCGAAATAGAAGGCGCGGAAACTACTGTCGCGGCTTCCTGCGGCATAAAGTTTTGGGTCCAAATAGAAGACGCGCTTGCTCTCTAGATCGATGATGCACAAGTCGGGATAACCTGAACGCTGCACTTTGCCCTCGAGGTAAGGGGAAAATCGCAGCGCAACCCGGAAATGCTGTTGAGTAGCTCGCGCAGCGTGTCTTCGAAACGACTACTCACTTCGTTGCTTCGATCGACCTGTCGAATCGCACTGCCCGACGCGTTGAGTCGCTTCATGGCGTCATCGCACGCGGCGCTGATCGCTTTTGCGACGCGCTGATCGACTGCGTTGTGTGTATCAAAAGGCAGGATTTTTTTGCCGGTGGTATCAAAAATAACCTTGCTGAGGGAACGCCGCGCAGTTGTTGATCTTCATCGAGTAACCAGGGAATGAGCTGATCGACCGGCGCTTGTGCTGTAGCTGGAGGCGCTGATTCCGGCCGCACATTTCCTGATTGTGCCCAAGCGCCCGCCACAACGGCTGTGATCGCGACGAAAGCAATGAATTTCATCCAGTCGGATTGAAAATCGCTGCGCGTTCTTCAGCAACACTAAACGCAGCTCATGGGGCAGCGGTGAACACTTGAATTTACAAACGCCGCGCTGTTTTGCTTCACGGATCAAAGTGCGCCCAATGACCGAAACAGCCGTAATCACTTCATCGCAGCGATGGGAACAAGCGCCCGCGCTGTACGAGGGACAGGCATGTTGCTTGCCGGACCATTTCTGGTTAGAGACTAACGGTGCACTTATCCAAGTCCGACAAGATTTTCGTTGCCGGCCACCGCGGGATGGTCGGAAGCGCGCTTGTTCGCCGGCTTGAAGCGGAAGGGTTCACGAATGTGCTGAAACGCGACCGCTCGCAGCTCGATCTCACAGACGAATCTGCGGTTGCGAAATTTTTTGCAGACGAACCTCCGGACGTCGTGGTTGTCGCGGCAGCGAAGGTCGGCGGGATAAAAACGAACAACGAATACCCGGTTGAATTTTTGCTCGAAAATTTGCGCATTCAGAACAACATCATTCGTTCCGCCTTCGAAGCTGGTGCGCGCAAACTGCTCTTTCTTGGCAGCTCCTGTATTTACCCGAAATTCGCTCCGCAGCCGATTCCAGAAACCGCCCTGCTCACCGGTCCGCTGGAACCAACGAATGAAGCCTACGCAATCGCGAAGATTGCCGGAATCAAACTCTGCCAGGCATATGCGCGCGAGTACGGCGCGACCTTCATCTCGGTTATGCCAACGAACCTTTACGGGCCTAACGATAGTTTCGATCTGGAGACATCGCACGTGCTGCCCGCGCTTCTGCGCAAGGCGCATGACGCCAAAACCCGGAATGAGAACAAGCTAATCGTGTGGGGAACCGGAAAACCACGTCGCGAATTTTTGCACGTGGACGACCTTGCCTCAGCCTGTCTTTTGTTGCTGGAGAAATACGACTCCCCGGAGATCGTCAATATCGGTTGCGGCGAAGATATCACTGTTCGCGAACTAGCTGAGCTAATCTGTGGTGTGGTCGGCTTCAACGGCGAACTGGTGTGGGACGCCACGAAACCGGATGGCACGCCGCGAAAACTCCTGGATATAACCAAAATTCGAGCGCTGAGCTGGCAACCAACCATCCCGCTGCGACAGGGCATTGCGCAGACTTACGAGTGGTTTCTTGCGAATCGCGCCGTACGTTAGGAACGCCGCACTGCGACGTCAGCCGGCGCAGCGCGCCGACCCTGCCAAGTTTCGGCCGTTGACCCGCGAAAGCTTTCGGAGTTGACTGCCCATGGGGAGTGATGAAGAAGCTGCGCGTTGGCGTTGTTGGCGTTGGCCATATCGGAAGCAATCATGCACGGCTCTACGCGGAAATTTCATCCGGTGAGTTCACCGCGGTGTACGACGTGGAGCCGTTCAGGAGCCGCACTATTTCGACCAAATTCGGGGCGGCACCTGCCAAATCGCTTGATGAATTTATCGCTATGGTTGATGCCGCTTCGGTGGCGACACCCACCAATACTCACTACGACGTTGCCCGAGCTCTCCTTGCGAACGGCAAACATGTGCTAATTGAGAAGCCGATCACCGACAATACCGCGCAGGCGACCGAGCTCGCGGAACTGGCAACGCGCAGCAATCTCATATTGCAGGTGGGTCATGTCGAACGTTTTAACCCAGTGCTCAGCGCGCTCGAAAAACATCTGACCCATCCGCGATTTATAGAAGCGCATCGGCTCTCGCCGTACACGGAACGCAGCACGGATATCGGCGTCGTACTCGATCTGATGATCCACGACCTGGAGGTCATTCTCCATTTTGTACGCTCGCCGCTTTGGAGTATCGACGCGGTCGGCGTCCCTGTGCTCAGCCGTAGCGAAGATATCGCCAACGCGCGGCTTCATTTCGAAGATGGTTGTGTGGCGAATATCACCGCCAGCCGGATCAGTCCCGAGCGGATGCGCAAAATTCGGATCTTTCAGGAAGACGCGTATCTCTCGCTCGATTACCAAAATCAAGGCGGCGAAATTTACCGGCGCGTCGGAAAACAGATCTGGCGTGACAGGGTCGAGATAGAACATGGTGAACCGCTCAAGCTTCAGCTCGCTTCCTTCATCGAGTGTGCAAACACAGGACAGCAGCCGCGGGTCTCAGGTTCTCAAGCCACAGCGGCACTGGAGTTGGCAGTTAAAATTACGAAGCAAATCTCGTCGAGTGCATAGGACGGCTTCGCGTGCTAACGGCCACTGTAGAGGCAGGCGTGTCGCCTGCATCGCTGCACTTCGCAGCCGACACGGCTGCCACTACACATGACGATCTATTTCGCTGCAGGCGAAGTGAGTGCGGATAACCACGGAGCGGCATTGATGCACTCGCTGCGAGAGTTGCGTCCCGGACTGAAGTTCATTGGGCGCGGCGGTCCGCGAATGCAGCAGATCGCCGGCGCACAATTTAGAAATTGGATTGGTGAGGCAGCGGTTCTCGGTTTGTGGGAAGTGCTCAGAAAGTACGGCTACTTTCGGGAGCAGTTCCATCAAACCCTTGGCGAAATTTCGGTAAGCAAACCTGACGCAGTCGTTTTGATCGACTATCCCGGCTTTAATTTGAGACTCGCCCGTGCTCTACGCCGGCAATCGCAAAGCCAGAAAACCATCTACTACATCAGCCCGCAGGTCTGGGCATGGAACCGGGGCCGGATCAAAAAGATGGCGCGCTTGATCGATCTGGTGCTCTGCATTTTTCCGTTTGAGGCCAATCTCTACAGCGAATCGGGCCTGCGCGCGGTTTTTGTCGGTCATCCAATGATTGAAAACCTTGAGACGCAGAAGATCGAGACTGCGCGCGATCCCAATTTGATCGGGCTTTTCCCAGGCAGCCGGCTTCGTGAAGTCCGAAAAATTTTCCCGGTGATGATCGAAGTAGCGCGTTTGCTTTTGCGAACCAGGCCAGGTTTGCGCTTCTGCGTCGCAGCCGCATCCGAAGGTCTAGCAGGTGAAATGAGCGAAATGCTGAGGAGTGGACAATCGGAGAACCGGCAGGCGATTGAAATTATACTCGGGCAGACGCCAGTGCTGATGCAGCAGGCATGGGCCGGAATTGTTGCGTCGGGAAGCGCGACACTTGAGGCTGCTTATTTCCGAATGCCGTTTGTGTTGATTTACAAGGTCGCATGGCCGACGTACATCGCTGCGCGCCTCGTCGTAAACGTAGACTATCTAGGCATGCCTAATTTGCTTGCGGACAAGCAAGTGGTTCCCGAATTTATCCAGCACGAAGCTAAACCGAGCGTCATCGTAAAAGCTCTCCAAGCGTTGATGGATGACGCGAAGGTGCGTGACAGGATGATTTCTGAATTTGATGCGATCGTCGGCAAATTAGGCGGCAGCGGCGCCAGCGACAGGGCGGCGCGAGCAATCATTCAAGAACTGAACAACGGGCGATCTCCCGATCGCGTCGGAGATCCGGAAACCGCCGCTCGTTGGGCTGCGCCATGAAAATCTGGGACATATCACGAACGCTTTCGAACGACTTCGCCGAATGGCCAGGTGACGAACCGTTCGATTATCGTTTGACGAACGAGATCACCAAAGGTGCGAGCGTAAACCTCGGCGCGATCACGATGAGCGTGCACAACGGCACGCATGCGGATGCGAGGTTTCATTTCGACACAAATGCCGAATCGATCGAAAAAGTGCCGCTCGACACTTATCTCGGCCGTGCAACTGTCGTCGATCTGTCGCAAACTTTTTCCCAGTCGAGCGAGAAGCATCTGATCACTCGCGAAGATCTCCGACCGCACGCTGAGCAAATCGCAGCGACCTCGCGCCTGCTCGTGAAGACCGGTCGCTGGAGGGACTCAACAAATTTTCCGAGTCGCATTCCTGTGATCGCGGCCGATCTCCCGTCGTGGTTGCAGAAAAACGGGGTGCGACTGCTCGGCGTGGACCTGCCATCGATGGACGAGATCGATTCGAAATCCTTGCAGAATCATCACGCGCTTGCCGGCGCGGATATAGCAATCATTGAATCGCTTGATCTGAGTGACGTCGCTCCCGGCATTTA
>QHPE01000106.1 GCA_003218945.1 Verrucomicrobiota bacterium
TGGCTCCGCGATTCGCGCATGAAAAACTCAAGAACAGCGATGACTTTGCTACGCGCCAAAATGGGAATTCCCACGCCCGTTTTTAAACCGGCCGTCCGCGCCGCAGTCGCTCGCGGAAAGTTAGGATCGTTCGTGACATTCTCAAGCCAGGCCGGCTGCTTTGACTTCCACACTCGTCCGGGAAGCCCAATGCCCGGTTCAAAGTGGGATTTCTCAGAAACGGCCTTGAAAGGTTTCAACTCACCATCATCGCAATACCATCCCGAAACGAAATTAAGAACGGCCTCCTCCTTGTTCGGCACCCATGCCTGGCCAATTACCCAGCCGGTTTTTTCGCAGACGCGCCGCAGTACAATTTCCAACGCCGACGAAAGATCGGTGGCGGCTGCTACTTCCAACGTGATTGTCTGCAGCAGATTGAGCTGCTCGCTGTGATCATCACCGCTCATAAGCCCCGGAGTTTCAAATCAGAAATCGAGCGAGTATTTTAAGTGAATACATGTCCACTGCATGTTGGACTTAAGTCTTATTCATCGCGCAGTATAGCCGCCATCTACGGCGAAAGTTTGGCCGGCTGCGAAGGACGCGAGGTCGGAACAGAGAAATAGCACCATGTTCGCGATCTCCTCCGGTTGCGCGAAACGACCAATCGGTGAGTTCGCCAGGAAAAAGTTGCGCATTTCCGGATTGTCGAACCAATGCTTGGTCATAGGCGTTGCCACCAATCCCGGTGCAATCGCATTGATTCGAATCCCCTGGCTCGCGTACTCGATTGCCGCCGCTTTCGACAAACCGATAACGGCATGTTTCGCCGCCACGTAAGCGCTGATCCCGCGTTCCGCAATAGGCCCGCGATTGACGCGTTGTTGACGATCACGCCCGCTCCTGTCTTAAGCATCTGCAGAATTTCATACTTCATCGTCAAAAAGACGCCTTTCACATCGACAGCGAACGTTTGATCGAACGTCGATTCCTCGGTGTCCGCCAACATAGCCATCGCGGGGAGAACGCCCGCATTATTAAATGCGCAATCCAATCGGCGGTAAGTTTTCGCCGCAGCTGCAATGAGATTTTTCACTTGTTCTGCATCGCGCACGTCTGTCTGGATGAAGATTGCTTCGCCGTTTTCACGTCTGATTGCCTCGGCTGTCTCTTCGCCTTCGGGATTGATATCGCCAATCACAACCTTCGCGCGGTGCCGCCCAAATAGAATTGATGCAGCACGTCCAATCCCACTGCTCCCGCCGGTGATCAGAACGACCTTCCCCGTGAAATTGAAGTCTTGGTTCACGGTCTCGAGCCGCCAGTATCGTCTATTTCGATGTCGTCATCACGACAGATTTTACACAACGAAATCCGAGATGATTGGTACCGGTGTTGACTTCGCCTTTGCCGCGTGTGCCGACGATATAGCGGGAACAATATTGCTCGTTGCAAAGGAACGAGCCGCCGCGATGAACGCGTTTCTTTTCGTTAGGCTCAGCGGGATCGAATGGTGCGTCCGGTCCCTGCGGATTGTGCGCGACGCCGCCTTTATCCGCTACTGTCTTGTAGTAATCAGGGCGATACCAATCGCTGCACCATTCCCAAATGTTGCCGGCCATGTCGTAAAGGCCGTAGCCATTCGGCGGAAATGATTTCACCGGTGCGATGCCTTTGTAACCGTCTTCGCCCGCATCTTGCACTGGAAATTTTCCCTGCCACGTGTTGGCCATCCACTTGCCGCCGGGACGAAGATCATCGCCCCAGACATATGTCTTTCCTGATAAACCGCCGCGCGCTGCAAATTCAAACTCCGCTTCGGTCGGCAAACGTTTACCTGCCCATTTCGCGTAAGCTTCTGCGTCAGGGTACGCGATGTGCACCATGGGATAGTTCTCCTTGCCTTTGATGTCGCTTTGCGGCCCGAGCGGGTGCCGCCAGTTCGCGCCTTTGACGTAGCTCCACCATTGATAGTGATCGTTGAGCGGAACTTCGCGGTCGGTCGGCGCGAAGACTACTGCGCCGGCTACGAGATTCTCCTCGGGCGCAGTTGGGAACTCCTCTTTTGTTGGTTTGCGTTCAGCGATGGTGACGTAATTCGTCGCCTTAACGAACTTCTCAAACTGCGCGTTTGTGACCGGAGTCGCATCCATCCAAAAGCCATCCACATAAACACGATGCACCGGCTGGGAATCGTTCGAGGCCATCGGCATTTCATGACTTCCTTCCCCGTTTACGACTGCACCCATGGAAAACTCGCCGCCGGGGACCCAAACCATCCCTTCCGGTGCTTTGTCTGGCGCTCTCGTCTTATTGGACCGTGTTGGCTCGAATGCGGAACTACCCTCCTGCGCGTTGACCCATCGTGCGAGAGCCGGGCTGAAACTAACAACTGCAATAAGGCTAAGAATGATTGGCCGCATTTCAGTCTTCGATCGTTGCTGCGATATCTTCCGCGGTTTCCACAGTTTTCTTGTCAGCCGCGCTTAGATTTGAAGGCTTTGTATCTACGGTAACCTTTACGATTTTGCCAGTGAACTTGTGTTCTCCAGGCTTGTAATCGTTGGATACTATCGTTTCATTGTCCACGCCTACATCAGTACCTTCATCTGCCGAGAAGGCATAAGGCTGGGTTTTCGGAATCCGTCCTTCCGCCACTTTTTGTCCGTCCACATACAAGGCGCACTTACCCCCCGATCCAGGTTTTGGCGCATCAACTATGAACTCATATTTGATCTCGTGTTTGCCGGGCGGTAAGGCCGTCTGACCGCCGATGTTCGTCCGTTCGACTCCGAAATAATTGTATTCGTGATGGACTTTTCCACCCTTCATGTAGAGCACCCACCCACCGAACGCGCCGGCTTGGGCAATGATTACACCATTTGTATTTGCGTCCTTCAATTCGACCGGTGCCGTGATGGTATAGGAGCGGTTCTTTACGTTGATGAACGCGTTTTCCCCCATCCCAGTCATCCCCGGATAAACTGTCAGCGAGGTCCGATTGCCCATCAAGTCGGGTCGTCCGGCAATCGTCGCATCAAATCGCTCTGATCTGCGGTCATCGATAGGCAGCACATGGTTTTTGATTGCTTCTTCCGTGAAGAGGTCCTGAAGCTCTTTTAGCTTTGCGGGATTTTGCGTCGCGAGATCGTGCGCCTGACTGAAGTCCTCGGCTACATGATAAAGTTCCCAAGTATCCTTGGAGAGCGGCGGAAGCGGCACCATCAACCAGGGAATCGAATGGCGCGTGCACGCCACCCAGCCATCATGATAGATGCCACGATTGCCAAACATCTCAAAATACTGAGTTGTGTGTGTCTCCCGGGCTCTGGGATTGGCGAACGTGTAAAGCATTGATGTCCCATCGAATGGTTTCTGCATCGTTCCGTTGACGCTCTTCGGGAATGGCAAATCAGTGGCTTCCAAGACAGTGGGCGCAATATCGGTTACATGAGTAAACTGGGAGCGAACTTCTCCCTTGGCTTTAACTTGCGCGGGCCAATGGATCACGACTCCATTAGTGGTGCCGCCGTAATGCGAAGCGATTTGCTTCGTCCACTGAAATGGCGTATCGCCGGCCCATGCCCAGCCGATAGCGTAATGTGGAAAGGTCGACGGGTCGCCCCAGTTATCAAGATGCGGCATGTTAATCTCGGCGGTATTGATGATCCCATTCAGCGCCATCATTTCGTTATATGCGCCTTCTGGTCCTCCTTCCGCACTGGCTCCGTTATCGCCGACGATGTAAATGAACAATGTATTATCCAGCGCGCCCATTTCTTGCAATGCGTCGACTAGACGTCCCACCTGTTCATCGGTGTGCTCGGCAAAACCCGCGAAAGTCTCCATTTGCCGGGCCTCAAGTTTCTTCTGATCCGGGGTTTGAGAGTCCCAGGACGGAATTTCCTTCGGACGCTTTGTCAGTTCTGCGTTCGCTGGAATAACGCCCATTTGTTTCTGGCGGGCATAGATCTCTTCCCGAAGCTTATCCCATCCCCGATCAAACTTGTTCTTGTAACGGTCAATGTACTCCTTGGGCACATGATGCGGCGCATGCAATGCACCGGTGGCAAAGTAGACGAAGAAAGGCTTGTCCGGCGTCAACGAGTGTTGCGCTTGCATCCAGGCAATCGCCTGGTTAGTCATGTCGACGGTAAAATGGTAATTAGGGGAGTGAGGTGGCTCTACTCGAATGGTTCCATCGAAAATGGCGGGGGCCCACTGGTTGGTCTCACCACCAATGAAACCGTAAAACTTGTCAAAGCCGGAATGCGTTGGCCAACGGTCAAGCGGTCCTGAAACTGAGACCTCCCACGGCGGTGTTTCGTGATATTTGCCGAACGCTGCAGTGCTATATCCATTTAGTCGCAACATCTCTGCCAGCGGCGTTACACTTTGTGGACGAATGCCGGTATTGCCGGGAAATGCGGTGGCGAGTTCCATGATCGCACCCGCGTTGTTTACATGGTGATTGCGTCCCGTTAATAGCGCCGTGCGAGTTGGCGAACAAAGGGCCGTGGTGTGAAAGTTGTTATAACGCAGGCCCTCCGCCGCGAGTTTGTCCAGGGTTTGCATCTTGCATGGCCCGCCAAAGGCGCTCGATTGTCCGAAGCCGATGTCATCGAGCAAAACGACGACGACGTTGGGCGCTCCTTTCGGTGCCTTAACCTCAAAGCGAGGCGGCGGTTTTACGTCGCGGGCATCCAACTCCGTAATAGTTGGCGGTTTAGGCTCTGGAATCGGCAGTACGGTCCGATCCATTTGTTGAGCCGCCAACGATAGCGGCCATAAGCTCAATAGGCCGAGTAAAACAGATATCATCGGTGAGTTCTTGGTAGGCGTTTCTGATTTCATGATCGCTACTTCCTTTAGCTTTACTTCTTTCTCAATGTTTGGTTTGGCGTGCACATCGGTTGCACATGAAACTGCGTAAACTTTGCGCCGCCCGCAGCGAGTTTACCCAGATTATGGGTCTTGATGTCCGTGGCACCGCGGAACCCGACATCCTTCCAGCCGAGATCGTCAGCCACTATATGGACAAAGTTTGGCTTGCGTTCCGTAACTGCAGTGGTCGTTGGGGGTGTCCGCCTGCGCGTAGGAAACGTTGGCGATTGCGGCCGCGCACGTGACGAGCCTCCCGAGCAATGTTTTACTTTTCATCTTCGCTTGGCTCCTGAATTTGCTAAATCATTCGTGAGACAGCAGGGCGTGTGTCGTGCTCAGTTAGAACGACCTGGGATCGCATGTCATCACGGACCCGGACTTTACCGGACGCGCTGGAACTTTGCCTTTTGCCTGTTTGCTAATTGCCTAATAGGTAAAGCGGTCAGGAAACTACGAAGCTGGCTTGGACTCAAGTCGGCGGTACGTTTTGGCATGTTTAGCCGCCGGTAAATTGGAATCCAGAAAACCGAGCGCGTGAGGCACTTTGATGACGCGCACTCCAGCCTTGCGTTGTTGCTCAACGATCTGATCGCGCAGCGTCTGCATTCGCGTCCAATGCACCTTTGGCCGGAAATGATGTTCTGCGTGATAACCGTTGAAGAACCACGTCCAGTTATAGAGCTTGCCGTAGGTGCTGACGCCCCAGGCAATTGGGTCGTTTGGATTGCCGCCGTAATGGCGATAGTAGCCGTTCAGATAAGAGAGGCAGTGGCCGAAATACCAAAACGGCAAAAGGAAACAGATGTAATGCCAGTTTAGAATCCCGAGAATAACAAACGTGCTCACGAAGCAGGCCAACTCGAACACTCCCCAAAACGCCTCGCGCGGGTTCTTGCG
>QHPE01000107.1 GCA_003218945.1 Verrucomicrobiota bacterium
GCAACTGTTCCACCACGGCGACATTCAGTTGTTGTTGCGCGATCAGCACTTCGATGTCTCCACGCCGAAGTGAAGGCGGCACAGCCATGCTAAACAATGTCTGATCCAAGGTGCCGCGACCCACGGCGAATCCTTTTACGCCGTTCTCACCAGACCGGTGGCCATACTGAACCCCGGCAGGCACACCCGCTTGGACGTCGGGCCAAACAATCGAGCGAAAAACCAGGCGTTTTCCGGCAGCTTGCTCCAGGCCCGACTTCGCTTCCCGGATGGCCGGATTTTTCTCCAGCGTGGTGTGAAGCACGTCCTCCAATGTGACAGCGTGACTTGGTCGTACGGAACAAAGTACAAAGATCATTACGAAGAGTCTTGGCATTGCGAGTTGCCACCAGCGTCGATGACTGCATTCTGGGGAGCAGAGGCTGCCAGCCTGTCCTTTTCGGCAGTCTGCCGAAAAGCTCATCCAACCTTCGCAGCGATGAATTCTTGCACGGCGTGAGGAGATCGCCGGCAAGCTGGCGGCGACTACGGGCTGGCAGCCTGTGCTCACCGGAAAAACAAATCGTGATTTCATCGCTGAGTCATTTTTTGCGGCGGCTTAGCCACGTCGGCGGCGTGCGCCGCATTGCGGTTTTCGGTCTTTGCCTCTTTGAAGTCGGACCCGAAATTGAGCGCTTGCGCGGTACTGGCACACGCGTGGGCGAGGCGGGCGAGAGCTACGTTGTGCAGGTAGATCGCGCTTAATCGAGTAGTGCGCGTTCGGGCGACGTCGGCTGCGGCTTGCAAAACGTCGAGCTGTGTCCCTAATCCGGCGGCGAAGTTGCCTTTGGCCATGTCGAGCGTTTCATCCGCCGTTTGCACATTTCTTGTTTCGTTTTCCAGCACGCGTCCTGCTTGTTGCAGGTCGAAAAACGCACTGCGAACTTCCGATGCAACGGTGCGCCGCGCTGCCGCCAATGCTTGAACCGCTGCTTCGCGCCGGGCGCGTGTTGCTTGCATTCGGCCTTTGGTCGCGTGGCCGTCAAAGATGTTCCAAGTCGCGTTTATTCCGACCACTCCGCCGTAGTTGAATTCCGGGCCGACATCGGGATCGCGTTCACTGTAAATTTCGTACCCCGAGAACGCGCGCACGTGTGGACGTGTCGCGCTGCGGTCCAGAACATATTGCCGGTCTTCGATCTGGATGTCTTTTTCTCGCGCTTTGATCACCGGGCGATTCGCATCAGCCCGTGCCAGGCAATCATTCAGATCAGGGTGATCGGGCCGATACTGCAATTCGCCTGAGACCTCAAATGGCGGGGACTGGGCTGCCGGGCGCACATCGATCCCCAGAAGCTCCGCCAGTCGCAAGTGCGAATTTCTCAAGTCGGTTTGTGCGGTGAAGAGTTCTGGCCGCTCGTTTGCGATCGCCACTTCCGCCCGCTGCACATTTAGCTTGGCGACAATTCCGGCGCTAAAATTTTCCTGCTCGCTTTTCAGTTCCTGTTCCAACACTCCCACGGAATCCTCGTGCACGTGGACTTTTGCCCGATTCAACAGCAATTCGTTAAACGCGATCCGGACATCCATAATCACGCGGCTGATCGTTTCCTGAAGGTCATAATTTGCCTTCGCGATATTTAATTGCGCGATTGCCACCTGACTCGACACCGCTCCGCCGGTATAGAGGTTCTGTTCGAGCTTCACTATCGCGTTGTAATCCTCTTGTCGAAGATTTGTCTCGCTCTGGGTCTGTCGTTTATCGTAAAGGCCACTCGAGCTCAGCCACGGGAGATATCCCGAGCGCGCTTCAATGAAATCGCCGCGCGCCGCGATCACTTTCTTGCGCGCGATCAGAATCTCGGGGTTGTGCTCCTGCGCCAGGTCGACCGCCTGTTCGATCGTATAACTAGGCGTCGCCTCGAGCGATTTTGAGGAGATGGCCAAAGCGGCAGCAAACAACACGCTGATGGCCGCGAATTTCGAACACATGTGGTTTTATCTCCTGGCGGAGGCCTTCCCTGCCCAGGAATGCCTCTGAATCTTGCCCTTATATCAGGTCTTGCAAGCCGGTGCGACTTCAGACACATTCAGGCTTCGCGGCCCGGTTTCGGGAGGCCTAACTAGGCGGGACGCGGCAGCGTACTAGCCGAATTTACTGCTTGCTCCGAATTATTTAGATCAGGTAGGTTTCAGTTTTTAGAAATGAGAAAAATTAGAATCGCCATTGTCGGGGTTGGAAACTGCGCCAGCTCACTTGTTCAAGGAATAAATTTCTATGACGGCTCATCCCGAAACGGCGCAGCCGTGGGATTAATGCACCGCCAGATTGGTGGCTATCGTCCGAGTGACGTTGAAGTTGTGGCCGCTTTCGACATTGACCGGCGCAAGGTCGGCCTGGACGTAAGCAGGGCCATTTTTTCGCCTCCGAATTGCACCAAGGTTTTCTGCGAACAAATCAAGCTCACTGGCGCGATTGTAAAAATGGGCTGCGTTCTGGATGGCTATCCCCCGCACATGCACGACCAGGACCCGCTGCGCACATTTCTTCCGCTGGAAAAGGAAACAACTCGCGAAGACATCATCGCCGAACTGAAGAATTCCTCCGCAGAATTAATGGTCAATTATCTTCCCGTTGGATCGGAGCAGGCGACCCGATTTTACGCTGGTTGTGCGCTGGAAGCCGGACTCGGTTTTGTCAATAACATCCCAGTCTTCATCGCCAGCGATTCCGCGTGGGCCAAACGCTTCGCCGATAAAAATCTGCCGCTCATTGGCGACGATATCAAGGCGCAGGTGGGCGCCACGATTGTGCATCGGGCAATGGTCGATCTTTTCCGGAAGCGCGGCGTGAAAATTGTGCGCACGTATCAGTTGAACACCGGCGGCAACACCGATTTTCTGAATATGCTGAATCGTACGCGGCTCGCGTCAAAGAAGACTTCGAAGACGGAAGCGGTGCAATCCGTTATTGGCGATCGCTTGGCGGACGAAAACATCCACATCGGCCCGAGTGATTACGTCCCGTGGCAACTCGACAACAAAATTGCGTTCATTCGCGTGGAAGGCCGGTTGTTCGGCGATGTGCCGATGGAAATCGACGTGAAACTGTCTGTGGAAGATTCGCCAAACTCAGCCGGCGTAGCAATCGACGCGATTCGCTGCTGCAAACTTGCTCTCGATCGCGGCATCGGCGGTGTGTTGCATTCCCCCTCCGCCTATTTCTCGAAGCATCCGCCCGTGCAAATGACAGACGACGAAGCGTATCGCTGCGTCGAACAGTTTATTCGCGGCGATAGAGAGAGCTAGTCACCACGAGCGTAACGACGACGCAGCCTGGCCGCTTGTTCGTGGCTTTGTTCTGTCGTCATAAGCCATCGGCCGCATCCAGCCGAATTTCATTTTCCAATTGCGCGGGCGGAAGTTGTTCCAGCCGGCGCCATTCCACTTGCAGTTCCTCGGCAGAATAGAGCAGCAAATGGCCAAGCGCAGTCGAGAACAAGCCGGCTTCTACTTCGAGGCCGGTAATCTCCGCGACCGCCTTCCAATAAGCGGCCAACTGTGGCCGGTAGGTTTCGCGAAAGATTTCGACATCGCTTGGGGAAACATCGTTCGTTTTCCAATCAAGCAGAAGACACCTGCCAGCTTTGCGGTTAATCATGATCGAATCGATCAAGCCTTCAAGCACGCTGCGATCGTTTCTGCGCCACGAAAATGGAAATTCCGCATGAAACAACGTTTCATCGCTCGCAAGAAAACGAGCAATGGTGGCGTCGCTGAACAAATGCCGGCGCGTGGCGTTCCAGTCTTTTACTGCGGCTTTCGCGTCGGGAGAAATCGGCAATTCTTTATCGAATAACTCTTGTGCGGAATCGATTCCACCTTTCCAATCCAGACGTTGGAAAAATTTGTGCCACCAGCGGCCGTAGAGGGTGGCCAGAGTATCGAGCCGCCCGCGCGTTTGCACGTCTACTGGAACTTCCGAATCGAGAGCGCTTGGTGTGATCTTTCGCACGAATTCCGAAGCGCGTTTCGCAGCGCGCTTTAGCTCGCCGTCGGTTAACGGCTGGATTTCAGCACCGTTTTTCTGTGACGCCTGCCCTGCGATCGGCGAAGGTTCGAGGACCTCATCGATCGTGCTGCTGTGTTGGTCAAATTCGCCGGAATAAGAATCCTTGTCGCGAATCAGCCGGCGAAGTTGTGCTGTTCTGGGGACTTGGCCGTCGTTGTTGGTGAAGATTTCCTGATCGAGCACAATTACGAGCGCATGACGAGCTCGCGTCGTTGCGACGTAGAGAAGGCGTTCCAGTTCCTGCTTTTGGGCACGCTCGATCGCGTCTTTCAAATCCTTCGATTTGTCTTGTTTGCCGAACGCGATAATCAGCTCGCCATCCACGGGCGATTTCACGAAATGCGGATAAGGCGGCGAGTGCGGCCGCAGCTCGCGCGCGAGGAATGGCACGATCACCGCCTGCCATTCCGAGCCTTTTGCCTTGTACGAAGTGATGAGTTGGATCGCGTTGTCGTCGGCGGAGAAACGGACGGCGCGCTGCGTCGCGAAATCGTTTCGTAAGTGTTCGGCGAACTCTGCCAGGATCATTCCGTTCGCTTCCGCTTCCGCCGTCTGTGCCAGCAAGGCATCGAGTTCGCGTGCCAGATCGCCGAACTCCGCCGCGGGCAATACGAGCAAACGCTGGCGCAACTGTGTTTGCTCGATGATCAACGTAACGGCGTCGAATAAGGCCAGGCCCTCTGCGCGTTGGCGAATTTCCGCGAGCGTGCGTAAGAGCGAGGAGATCCTTCCGGTCGCCGATAAAATCTCGTCAATGCGAAATCTCGCTCTCTGCCCGTCGGAAAAGACCGCAAGATCGTGATCGGACGCGCCGAAGATCTCACGGAGGACACCGACAATTTCATAAGCATTGAGCGGGTCTGTCATGATCGTGAGGAGCGCGGTCAGCCAGGCATAAGCCGGGCTGTCGCCTTTGACATCGTTTTCAGATTGTATCGCCACCGGCAGACCGACGCGGCGTAGCGCCGCGGCCGTCATTTGCAGCCAAGCTTTGCGCGGACAAAGGATCGCCACTTCCCGCCACGAATCGGCCGAAAGTTTTTTCAGTCCTGCGTCCTTGATCCATCGCGCCAGATATTCCGCTTCGATGCGCGCCTTTTGGTAGTCCCTCAGTTTTTTTCCTTCCGGCAACAATTCCTTTGCGACAAACGGTACGCGAATGACTTT
>QHPE01000108.1 GCA_003218945.1 Verrucomicrobiota bacterium
CACCTGTCCATCCTTGTTATTCAAAATCTCACGGAAAGTTTCGTTAACGAAATCGAGCTGCTTCTGGTCGAGCCGAAACGTGACCGCAAATTCCAAACTTTCTCCGTGCTTGCCGGCGATGAGCACTTCATGGACGGCTCTGTAATAATTCAGGTCCGCCCGCTGCCAGTAAATCGATTGCTGGAAATCGCCGACCATACAGAAGTGGCCGGGCTGCGGACCCAGATGCCGTTCTTGCAACCAAAGGCCTTTCGCTTCCGGCGGACGCGTCGCTTCCAGTAGCACGGAAAATTGCAGCGGCTCGGTGTCCTGCGCCTCGTCGAGAATGACACGAAAGCTTTCTTCGCGGATCCTCTGCGCGGCGACGGGATGTTGCAGCAACCCATGGGCGAGCGCGATTTGATCTGGGTAGGTGACGAGTCCGTGGTCGAGTCGAAAGTCGAGATAATCACGTTGCACCTCCGCGGCGACGCAGGTGGCGGCGTCGCAGATCCATTTTCGCAAAGGCGCAAATTTCTCCTGCCAGAGCTGAGTGAACCTGGCGTTTGCGGCCGTGAAACAAACGGGCCAGCGCAGGTATTCCCAGTCACCGCCAAAACGCCTTTCCCACTCGCGCAATTCCGCCTGCGATTTACTGATGTTGTCGTTTCCCTTTCCCTTATCCGACTGTGAGTAGACTTCCCCGAAATCGAGAGTCGGACATGACGATGTCGGTGGCACGCGTAACGCAGCCGAGCCAGCGCGGCGGGCCAGCTCCATCAGGTCGCGCGCCTGCACGAAACGCAGAAGCATAGCGCGATCCTTGTCGCTTAAGGACCGGCCAATTCGGGTTTGGTTTTGTACAAACTCCTGCCAGAGGTCGTCGTCGTCTTCGACCAACTCAA
>QHPE01000109.1 GCA_003218945.1 Verrucomicrobiota bacterium
AGGGTTGCTGACCGGCGCAGTGGCAGGCCTGGCTACGATCACGCCCGCAGCGGGCTACGTCTCTCCAGCCACTGCCGTCATCATCGGAACTGTGGCGGGCGTCGTCTGCTATTACGCTTGCGCGCTGAAGAACCGATTGCGATGGGACGATGCACTCGATGTGTGGGGTGTGCACGGTGTCGGGGGCTTTCTCGGAATTATTCTGCTCGGCGTGTTTGCTTCGACGGCGTGGAATCCGACGGCCAATGGCGGCGTGAACGGATTACTCGCCGGCGACCCGAGCTTCTTTCTGAAACAACTCGCCGCGGGACTGTTCTCGTCGGTTTGGGCGCTGATTTTCACGCTCGGGATGCTTTGGATCATCGACCGCATCACGCCGGTGCGCGTCGAAGATGCGCACGAAGAACTGGGCCTGGACGAAGCGATCCACGGCGAGACGGCCTACGTAGAAGTATTGTAATCGCGCGCGTCTCGCATCAACGCCCCGCGCCCACACCGAGCACTGGACGAACTGCGCTGATCGTTCCTGCTAAACCATGAGACAGCTTTTCAATTTCCCGCTTGCTCTTTGTCTCGCTGCGGCGGCCATAGCCGGCGAACCCGAAACAGCTTCGCTCACTCCGGAACCGCGCTTTAAGATTTCCGGTTGGGTCGACAATGGGATCACTTTCAATCCTGCCAGCCCGGCAGATAACCAGAACTTTGGACGGTTCTTTGACGATCGAGTGAACGAACCGCTGCTGAACCAACTGGTAATCAATTTCGAGCGTGCGCTGGCGCCGCAGCCTGGTCAGTTTGATTGGGGTTTCAAGTTGCAATTCATGTACGGGAGCGACGCGCGCTTCATCCATTCGCTTGGTCTATTCAGCAACACGGCGGGGACCTCGATCGTCCAACCGGACCTGCCCGAAGCGTATCTTAGCCTTCATTTTCCCTTTATCAGCGAAGGCGGCCTCGACTTGAAGCTTGGCAAATTCGTCACCCTGGAAGGAGCGGAAACGATCGATCCACGCACAAATTTCTTCTATTCGCATACCTACATTTTTGATTTTGGAATTCCGTTTAACCACACCGGCGGCCTGGCGATCTTTCATGCGACCAAATGGCTCGATCTTTATTCCGGAATTACGCGGGGCGTTAACACCAGCATCGAGGATAACAACGATAACGTCTCTTTTCCCGGCGGCGTTGGACTCAACCTTTTGGATGGCAAACTGACGATTCTTGCGACCACTTCCATCGGTCCTGAGACTCCGAACGACAATCACGATCAGCGTTACCTCAACTGCATTACCACAACGTGGAAGATCACCGATAAGCTTACATCCATCACCGATCTCAACTATGCGCGCGACGACGGCACCGATGCTGACGCCTACGGCATCGCCCAATATTTTACCTGTGCCATCAACAGTTGGTTAACTGCCGGAATCCGCGGCGAAGTCTTCAGCGATCAACAGGGCTTTTACGTGGTCTCGTTTGCCAACACGCATGATCCGATGCGTGCCTTGGAGGGCGAACCGACCATTGATCCGCGCACAGTCGGTGGCGGGCACACTACCTACGGCGCAATCACAGCCGGTGTGAACATTAAGCCAACGATGGCCAAGCCGATTTCCAGCCTTAACATCCGTCCGGAACTGCGCTACGATCGCGCGTTAAACGGCACGCATCCATTCAATCAGTCAAGTGACGTCGACCAGTTTACTGTCGGCGTAGATTGCATTCTCACGTTCTGACCTAGAGCGGGTTGTCGCCGAGTGTTGGTTACGCGTTCACGTTTTCAAAACGGTGAGATGTCGTAAACTAACGTCGCATGAGCGATTCGGAACGTCCTGATCCGGACGCACTTCTCGCGCGCATGAAGCGCAAGGAGATTGAGTCCACCCGCGGCAAACTGAAGATTTTCTTCGGGATGTCGCCCGGTGTCGGAAAAACCTATGCCATGTTGCAAGCCGCGCGGCAGAAACAAGCGGAAGGATGCGAGGTCGTGATCGGAATAGTCGAAACGCACGGCCGCAAGGAAACCGAAGCGTTGCTGGAAGGAATGCCGATCATGCCGCGAACGCAGATCGAATATCGCGGAACAAAGCTCGAGGAAATGGACCTCGACGCCATCCTCACCTGGCATCCTGGTCTCGCGGTTGTTGATGAACTCGCGCACACCAATGCGCCAGGGTCGCGTCATCCGAAACGTTATCAGGATGTACTCGAGCTGCTCGATGCCGGAATCAATGTTTTTACAACGCTTAACGTTCAGCATGTCGGCAGTCGCAGCGACACGGTTCGTCAAATCACAGGCGCGCCGGTCAGTGAAACTGTTCCCGATTCGGTTCTCGATCTCGCCGACCAAATCGTTCTTCTCGATCTGACGCCGGACCAACTGTTGTCACGGTTGGCTGAGGGAAAAGTTTATCTCGGCGAACGCGCAGAATGGGCAGCAAAGAATTTTTTCCGGGAAAGCAACCTTACGGCTTTGCGCGAAATGGCGCTACGCGTCGTGGCCGAGCACGTGGACCGCGATCTGCGCGAGATCATGGCGGAGCAAAGAATACTGGGCCCGTGGAAAAGCGCCGACCGATTACTGGTCGCGGTTAGCGCCAGTCCGTACTCAGAACGGCTGATTCGTTATACGCGCCGGCTGGCCTCATCGATGGAGGCATCGTGGCTTGTGGCAAACATCGAAGGGCCTCGATCGCTTTCGCAGGAGGAACAGACGCGACTCACTCGCTACCTGGCGCTTGCGCGCCAGCTCGGAGCGGAGGTCGTTTCTACCCCTGGCAGTGACATTGCTGAAACGCTGCTCCGCGTCGCGCGCGAGAACAACGTCACACAAATCGTCATCGGGAAACCGCTCGGGGCGCGCTGGCTCAGTTTGTTGAAGCGCGATCCCCTGAGCTGGCTGATGCGCCACAGCGGCAACATCGACATTCATATGATCCCCACAGAGGAATCGGCGCAGCCGCGACGCGAAGGCCTCGAACAACGTTTGGCGCGCACGCCCTGGCAGGAGTTTGGGACCGCGTTAGGCATCGCAGCTGTCGTCACGGCCTTCGCATTATCGGTGTTTAACTTCATCGGCTACTGGGCGATCGCGCTCTTCTATTTGTTTGCAGTCGTACTGGCCGGAATGCGTCTCCGTCGATGGCCGACGTTTTTTCTCGCCTCGCTTAGCGCGTTGCTCTGGAATTTCCTGTTCATCCCACCACGGTTCACCTTTTACATCAGCAAGTTCGAAGACTTCATGATGTTTGGTGCGTACTTTGTTATCGCGGTAGTCATCGGACATCTGGCGACGCAATTGCACGAACGTGAACAAGCCGAGCGACGCCGCGAGGAACGCGCCACGGCGTTGTATCGTCTAACGCGCACGCTGGCCGCCAGCGGCGATCTCACGCAAGCGCTCCCCAAAGTTTTACAGTTGATCAGAGATTTCTTTCGGGCGGATGCGGCAGTCTGGTTGCGTGACGAAAATGGCCTCACGCAACATCCCGCCAGCACGTTCGCGCCATCGAGAAAAGGCGAGAGCGTTGCGATCTGGGCCTTTCAAAAGAAACAAGCCGCTGGGAAATCAACGGACACGCTTCCGGATTCAGAATGCTTGCACATTCCGCTGGTTGCCGGCGACAGCGCTGAAGGTGTGCTAAGCGTGCGCCTGAAGACGTTGCCTACATTGGAGCAGCGCGAATTGCTGGACGCGTTCGCTGCGCAACTTGCTGTTTTTGTGGACAAGGAACGCGCGCTGCAGGAGAACCGCGAAGCTCAGGTGGCGCGCGAATCGCAGAAACTACAAAAGGCGCTTTTCGATTCCGTGTCGCATGAGTTAAAGACGCCACTCGCCGCGATGACCGCTGCATTGCAACAACCGCGCCCCGATTCCGTTGAATTACAACAAGCAGCGCGGCGCCTTACCCACACGGTGAACAACTTGCTCGATGCGACGCGCTTGGAATCCGGCCTTCTTCAACCGGTTTGCGAGTGGTGCGATCCAGGCGAACTCGTGCACGAAGCAGTTGCTGCTTCCGGATTGAAAGAAGGTGACGTGCAAATCAACATCGCGAAGAACCTACCGGCAGTTTCCGTGGACTCGGGCCTGATTCAGCAGGCGCTAAATGCGTTGCTCTCTAACTCGATGAGTTATGGCAAAAGCGATCGCCCGATTGAAGTTAGCGCCACCCGCGATGATTCCACGCTGGTCATTTCCGTGGCCGATCGCGGCGCCGGTCTCGAACCGGGAGAGGAAACAAAAGTATTTCAAAAGTTCTATCGCGGTCCGCGCACTCGTCCCGGTGGTATCGGCCTCGGGCTCTCGATTGCGCGACAATTGATCGAGGCGAATGGCGGCCAAATCGTTGCGCAGAACCGCCAGGGGGGCGGTGCGGTGTTTTCCATTCGTTTGCCTATCAGTGAAGCAATGCGACTTCCTGGCGCGGAATCTGTGGCGACAGGCGTGTCGCCGCGAGAAACCGTCGAGGCATCCGCCGTTAAGGCTCTGGCGGCGCGCGTGTCATCCGCTAAATGAATCACGTCGCCGTAATCATTGACGACGAGGTTCAGATCCGCCGGCTGCTGCGGCTTGTCCTCGAGGGCGAGAACTACAAGGTGCATGAAACCGAGACCGGGCAACTGGGGCTGATGGAAATCGCCACGCGCAAACCGGACGTGGTCCTGCTCGATCTCGGGCTGCCGGACCTTGATGGATTGCAAGTGCTAAAACGCTTGCGGGAATGGAGCGAAGTACCGGTCATCGTTCTGACGGTGCGTGATGATGTGCAGGAAAAAGTAGCGGCGCTGGATGCCGGTGCGGACGATTACATCACCAAGCCATTTAGTACTCCGGAATTGCTTGCACGCCTCCGCGCCGCGCAACGCAAGACACGGCCGTCAGAAGAAGTGTCTGTATTCAAAAATGGCGATCTGGTCG
>QHPE01000110.1 GCA_003218945.1 Verrucomicrobiota bacterium
CATCACCGGAGACGCTGTGGGCTTTTCGGATGGAATCATTGATAAACTGACTGCTACGCTGCGCGCGTCCAAAGTGATTCCTCCGTCAAAGCCCCAGCCAGCGTCAGCGCCGCCGGCTACAGCATGGAGACCGTGGTTTGCCGATCTTCGGACAGCAATTGAATTCACCCTGACAGGCATACGTTATCGAGATTACACCGCCGATTCAGTGGAAGCATCGATTAACGGCAGTGACGATCTTGTCGGAGTCGACCGATTGATTCTGCGCCGGAATCAAAACGAGCTAAGCGTTCGTGGTCGCTACCGTCTTCCGGAACAGATCGGCAAAGTAGCTTCACAGCCTGTGCAATTCGATGTTGCCTTGAATGCGACGGAAGCCGGCGATTTTTTCGTCGCTGATTCTCCGAACAAGGTCAGCGGTCCGCTGCAAATGACAGGGCACATTGAACGAAAGCAGGCGGCCATTGATGGGCAGGTGTCGCTTACCGGCTCGAACCTGAAAATGCGAGATCTGATCGTGCAACGGCTGAGCGCTCAGTCGTCGATCGCAAACAATGTGATCCACCTCGATGAGTGCAGCGCAACTTTGAACAACACCGATTACGTCAACGCAAGTGGGACACTCAATTTACAGCCGCCTCAGCACTACACTGGCAAGGCGTCCGCGAGCGTCTTGAACTTGGCCGTGATGGAGCCCCTTTTGCGCGCGTTCGGCAACCAAAGCCAACTGGCTGGCTCGTTCAAATTGGATTGGGAGGGGAGCGGCGATGCGAAAGCAGTTAAAAACACGGGCAACCTCAAGCTCGTTCTTGAAAAAGCGCGCTACGGAAATTTGCAGAGACTGCAGGCGAACATCGACGCGTCGTACTCGCCGGACGGTCTTGATATACCCACCATTTTTTTCGCCACAACCAACATGGATTTTAATGCAATCGCTCGGACGAAGGGGGACACATTGGAGATAGACAGGATCCAGTTGAACCAGGTTGTCGTCCCGCAACCGCAGCGGGCCGGCCGCAGCGGCACGCCCGGAGAAGCGGCCCTACCGCAACAACGCACGAACTACGCGTACGGCTATGTCTCAATTCCATTTGTATGGCGAAATCTCGGAACAAAGTCCGCAATAATTCCCTCTTCCGGCAAGGTCTCGGCGATCGTGCAATCTGAAAACCTTGACCTAAAACGGCTGGCGCAAGATCTCGGAATCCAATCGACAATTTCGGGCGTGATAAATGCGAGGCTCGACGGTGACGGCACAATCGCAGATTTGAAAACGCGGCTCGACGTGCAGGTGCGGGACTTGCGAGACGAACAGTGGCAGAAAATGGAACCGGCCACGTTCGAGCTGAGCGCACAGACCGCGCAGAATCGGCTGACGGCTTCAGGCAAGCTGCAACAGCCGCGGATTCAGCCCTTGGAAATAAACGCCAGCATGCCGTTCGACGTGGCGAAAATTGTCCAGAGTCGAGGATTTCCCGACGACACGCCAATTACCGCCAAAGCTCGGCTGCCGCGCAGTTCGGTGAATTTTGTCCGTCAATTCGTCCCGGACCTCCAGCAATTGGATGGCGATCTCGGACTCGATGTTGATGTGAGCGGAACGTTTGGTCATCCGGTCTTGAGTGGAGCAGGGGATATGACAGTGAACGTCGCCCGCTTCACGAACGCGACTCTTCCCGCGCTGAGAGATTTTAATGCGCGGATAACTTTTCGTGACAACGCGCTCACTCTCGATCGCTTCGGAGGCGATTTGGCTGGTGGGCCGTTTACGATGAGCGGTCGAGTTACGTTCGTTAAACTGACCGAACCGACTCTCGATTTGCAAGTGAGAGCACAAAGCGTGCTGGTTGCGCGAAACGATACGCTCACCGCGCGCGCCGATGCTGATGTCAGGGTGACGGGACCGTTTGCGGCGGCGACAGTCAACGGCAATGTCGCACTGACAAACACCCGGTTTCTGAAGAACATTGATCTTATCCCCATTGGCCTGCCGGGCAGACCGGCGCCGCAGCCGCCGTCCGAACGCCCTGAATTTTTTTCTCTGCCATCCCCGCCATTTCGCGACTGGAAATTTGATGTCGCGATCAAAACCAAAGATCCGGTGCTCATTCGCGGCAATCTCGCCACCGGCGAAGCAACGACTGACCTGAAATTAATTGGGACGGGACTTAAGCCGGGTCTGCAAGGTGTGGTGCAGATGGAAGGTGTCGAAGCGACGTTGCCTTTCAGTCGGCTCGACGTTTCCCGAGGGTCGCTTACGTTCAATCCGAACGACTCGACGAATCCGACAATCGACCTGCAAGGCGCATCCGTGATCCGCGATTACACCGTGCGCGTTTATGTTTACGGAACGCTGCTTTTACCACAGACGATTTTCACCAGTGAACCGCCTCTGCCGCAGGAGGAAATCATCTCGTTAATCGCTACCGGTGCGACGCGACAGGAACTCTCGACTGGAAACGTTCTGGCCGGCCGGGCCGCCATGCTGTTGGTGCAACAGCTGTACCGCAAAATCGTGAAAAAAGGGGAGCCAACCGATAGCAACACGGTTTTCAATCGACTCGATCTAAATTTGGGAACGGTCGATCCGCGCACTGGTCAACAGCAAGCAACCGTGCGGTTCAAGGTCACGGATCAGATTGTGCTCACTGGTGACGTCGGTGTTCACGGCGATTTTCGAGGGAAGCTAAAATATCTGATTCGTTTTCGCTGAAATGCCGTCATTAATGTCATGTCGAGCGCAGTCGAGACATCCCGTAGCTATACCGAGTGATATTTCGACGGGGTTCTTCGACTTTGCTTCGCTTCGCTCAGAATGACCGCGCGATTCATTTCAGTTCTCAGCGCAATCATTTCTGCAGCCCATGTCGCAGCGCAGAGCGTCGATGTTGTGCGGCCAGAAGATCAACAGAAGGCGCGGCGAGCGGTTGTGAAACAACAGGAAAAACGCGCCAAGCAGACCAGCATCATTGAATTTCGCGGCCAGCAGGCGTTCAACGAAAAGGAACTGCGCGTCGCTCTCAAAGAGGAGATCACTACAGTAGAAGATTTTGGATTGAGCCCTGCACGCGCGGACGATCTCGCGTTCTTCCTCGAAGTCTTTTATCGAAAGCACGGCTACGCAAAAGTGGACGTGCACTATGTGATTGAATCGGGCGGCCGGTTGCGTTTGGACATCAACGAAGGTCCGCGTTTCCTGCTAAGCCAGGTAATCTTCGATGGAAACGCACACGAGCCGGCGGATAAACTCTTTGAATACATGGTAGGTCCAACACGCGAGCGATATTCACGCGCGGAAAAGAGGCTGCCCTTTGTGGCTGCAGATTTGGAGGAGGGGACGCATCTAGTACAGCGGTTCTATGTTGCCGAGGGTTTTCTGAACGCGGTAGTCGATCCTCCGAGTGACAAATTTCTGACCGACAGCAGTGATGTCGATGTCGTGGTTCCGATTCACGAAGGCCGACAGTATTTTTTTGGGAGCATCACGTTCAGCGGTCAGACGATTTATGGTGGGGAGGCGCTCCGCGGCCAAATATCCGATCTCCTCCAACGCCCTTACACTGATGTTCGGGTCGACGACATTCCGCGCCGTCTCGAAGCATATTTCAAGGCGCGCGGTTATTACGATGTCAAAGTAGTGGCCGACGGCGCTCCGGACGAGGCAGTAAATGGTCGCGTTCCGGTGCACATCGTCGTTTCACCTGGAGCCGTTTATCACTTCGACGGTGTGACTGTTACCGGGTTGCGTCGGCTGCATCCCGGTTTTGTGACGAAACGGTTCACCAGGTTAGAAGGCAAAACGTACAGCCCTGATGCTCTGGACGAGCGATTTCGGACGCTCATGAAGACTGGCCAGTTCAACGTGCTGCAGATCAAACCCGTTCCCGTCGATGGACATCTGTTGCGGCTCGACATCTCGGCAGAAGAGGCGAAAAGCAAAGAACTTGGTTTTTGGGTTGGGTTCGACACTTACGAAGGCGCACTCGCCGGCGTGCAAGTCGGCGATCGCGATTTGTTCGGCTACGGGCGGCCGCTCACCGCAACCATTGAGGTCTCCCAACGCAGCTATCGAGGTGAAATTTTGTATGAGGACCCGTTCTTCTTTGATACGGATTTTGTCTTCACAGCACGAGCATTCGCTCTGACGTTTGATTATGATGGGTACTCAAAATTTGAACTGGGCGGACGATTCGAGCTCAGCCGCAAGATTACGAAATACGACGAGGCCTCGCTGACTTTTTCGGCGCGCCATGTGAAGATCACCGACTCAGAGATAAAGCCGACTTTTCTTCTTGGACCAGAGGATTACCAGGTAGATACCATCGGGGTCACTAATACGCTTGATCTGCGTGAGAGCCCATATGTGAACCCGCGCGGATTTCTCGTCGGTAACACGCTTGACGTCGCTTCGAGCGCGTTGGGAAGCGATATCGAATTTATCCGCGGCACAATGCGAGTTGGTTACTATCTTCCATTTGGACCCAAACCGCTCACGCCCGGGGTCGTTGAAGATCAACCCACCGGCACTCCTTTGCAGCATTGGTTCCAACAATCTTCAGTCGCGTTTGGTGCGCGTGCTGGCATTATCCATTCGCTTACCGACAGCGGATCCGACGAGGCAACCGCCATTCCCATCGACGAACGTTTTTTCAATGGCGGTGCCACTACCGTGCGTAGCTTCGCTGAACGCGATCTCGGCCCGCACGATAATCACGGTCACCCAGTTGGCGGAGAATTTTTCACCGTCTTCAATGTCGAATACACATTTCCGATTTTCGGCGAACTACAGGGCGCAGTGTTCACCGACGCGGGAAATCTTTTGCCGACCTCCGAAGACATTGGGCTCAATGATATGCGCTACGCGATCGGGGCGGGTTTGCGGTACAAGTTGCCGGTGGGTCCGATTCGGCTCGACTACGGAGTGAATCCTGATCCGCACGAGTTCGAAGATTTCGGCGCGTTCCATTTCAGTTTTGGTTTTGCGTTTTGAGGATTGAACCTTTGATGCTCGATCGAGGCGGCTGTAGCGGCAGGCGTGTCGCCTGCAAATCCTCGGAACGCAGCCGGCACGGCTGCCTTCACAGAGATGGCCAGCGAATGACGCTATTGTTTTCTAAGCGAACGCTTGTGGCGGAGACAGGGAAAATCGTCTCCCTTAATTAATGACAACGAGGAGACAACAAGCGATCGGTGACACGCCACCGGTGGAATTCCGCAAACAATTGCATGAACTCGCGGACTGGATTGCAGATTTTCGCGAACACATCGAACAAATGCG
>QHPE01000130.1:0-40889 GCA_003218945.1 Verrucomicrobiota bacterium
CCGATCTGCAGCGCTTTGACGCCAAAAACACAAACCACAATTGCAACGAGCAGGCCCATCGCAATGACAACACTGCGCCAGCGGCGCCGCGGTCTTAGACTCGATTGTACTGGAACATTTGAAATGCTCTTTGCCACGTCATGCATAAGCGAGTTCTCCCTGAGGTTTGAATAACAGGCCCCAAAGTCTGCGGGTGACTTCCAGTTGCCGCGTGCGCCGCTCTGCTGCGGTCAATTCGTGCGGCCGTAAGACATCCAGCATCAACATCCCGCGCGCAACGGCAAAAATTAGTTCTGCCAGGTCATCCGGCGTCAGATTATTCCCTGTATTTTGTGCTTCCGGAGCGCGCGCAATTAGATCTCTCACTCCAGCCATTGCGGTTTCCAAAACATCGCGCGTTAAATCGGCCACGTGCTGATTTCGCGAAGCTTCAGCGTAAAGATCCACGACAAACGCGGAGATCAGTCGCGGCTCATTTTCGCAGCAATGTGCGGTGAACAAAATCTCCAATGATTCGAGGAGGCTCGGCGCCCGGCGCGCGCGTTCAAGCATCTGCTGAATTTCTTCCTTATGTCTGGCGGCCATCGCAGAAATGACTGCCTCCTTATTTTCGAAATAGCGATAGATCAATCCGACGCTGATCCCAGCCTCAGCGCTGATATCGTGCATGCTGGTTTGGTGAAAACCGCGTTTGGCGAAGCAGACCAAGGCAGCTTCAAGAATCTGAGAACGCCGATCGGCACTGGAAGCGTCTATGAGCGGTTGCGACATAAGGCAGGAAGATGAATGAACGTTCATTCATTGTCAAATTCGGCGCCAGGAGCCATCTCCCTCTTAAGTAAAACTCGACGTGGTGGGTGCTTGGAAACAGTCGTTACGAATCGGTTCAAGGGCGCCGCGCTACGCCGAAAGTTTCGGCACTCGGCGTAGCCCGACGCCCCGGAATTATTCGAAATGTCTTGCCACGGCGGTCAGGACTTTGTCTTCCACGCTGCTTGCACCACGTGTGAAACAACCGGAACGGGTTGCGCTGCCGGGTCGAAGCCAGCAAACGGATCTGGCGTCGGTTGTCCCATGAATTGGAAGATCGCGGCAACCACGCTTAAAATGCACGTGGCATAGACCGCTGTTTCCATCGCGCCCCGGCCTTTCTCTTCCGAGCCAGCCAGGATTCCGTATAATGTCTGATTGGTTTTCATAATTTTAAGACGCCGCGGGCTTACCTCTTTGTCTGTTGTTTGTTGATTGTTCATGATTGGTTTTGAACGTTGGATGCTGCGGCCTCGTGAATTGGATTCAAATAAAAGCAAAATTGCTGCGAAGCGTTGCGCCCGATGCAAGCTATCTGATCGGCGTGTCGGGCGGCGCGATTCCGCCGTAAGTGACCCAATGTCTGTTCGATCTGGTTATCACAGATTGCTCGTTCTGTATTCCACAATGTATACTACCGGCCTTCTGCTTAACCACCGGTCGGCCGGGCCACGCCGATGCACCAAGTAGTCATGTTGTGATCGCGATGCGGCGCCAGATCGGGTGGCCGCTGGCCAATCTCCTCCTTCCATGTCATCGGGAGGGGCCTCGCCCACGGGCCCGCCCTTCCTGTGTCGTATTCTATTCGCCGTCGTCCGGCGACACGCACTGCCCTAGTGAACAGACGCCTCCGCCACGCTGACTTGGATGTCGGTTCCGATCGAGAGCCCGAAGCCGTTCGCCTCGGTCACGATGAGCTCAATCATCCGAATCTCGATGCTGTTCGACGTCTGGATAATTCGGTGGAGCCAGAGCGTTCCCAGCCCGACGATGTGAAGCCTCGTGTTCGGTGGCACGTCATCGCCGATGTGCGGGAATCCGGTGACGTGGAGACCGACGAACATCGAGCCGTCATCGCTGAAGGTCAGGGTTCCGCCGATGTTTGAAGCGTGCGCGTCGGCTTTCACCGTAGTCGCCGTCAGCAAACTCGTGGCGACGTCGACGGCTTGGACCGTTGATGTCATCTCACCCACTGCCGAGGTGCTGTCTATGGTGCCCTGCGCAGTGTCCACCACTTCGCCTACCGAGAACAGAGGAGGATCCTGAACCTCAGCGATCGAGTTGGTCTTGAGGGCGCCATTGGTCCCCAAGCACGACATCTTCACGAGAGCGCTCGGACCTGACGTGATCACGCGTGCAAGGGTGGCTTTGGTCCCGTAGGCTTGCCCGTCCAAGGTCCCTTGGACTCCCGAGGTCAAGCCGCTAGAGGCGTGAGACACTATGATTTGCGTCCCAATGGGGATGTTCAGGACGTTCGCCTCCGTGATGAACACATGAATCATGTTCACCGTGAAAGACGCAGACGTCGACCTCACTCTCGTGATTTGCTCGTTAAGCACCACGTGGCCAAACCCCGGCAGGCTGATGTTCGTGTTCGGCGGAGGATTCACAGTGATTGGTACTCCAGCCACCACGAGGTTGACGAAGGTCGAGCCCTCCGCGCTCGTGTGGAAGCCGCTGTTATCATGCGTGGTCGTACTGACGGCCTTGACCTCATCTGCGGTGATAACTCCGCCGAGCTGGGCAATCAGCAGACTGGCGTCGTGGACGTCTGCCGTGGCCATGGCCTGCAGAGTGCCGTCAACCAGCACGGTGCCGTCGGCTGTCGTGTTAATGACGCCGGTGGTAAACAACGGCGTGGCATCTGCGCTCAAGACTGTGTTCTCATCATGCACCGGTGGCTGGACGATCCCGCATGCTCCCAGTGAAGAAACTGCGGTCTTGCCTGCAACGACCACGTTCCCGAGGGTCGCTTGCGTTCCGTAGGCATCTGCGACGAACTGGAACCCGGAGCTCGTTTCTGGCTGGAGCGATGGCGTCGCTGTGCCGGCGGCGGGGCCGAAGCCGAAGGCCAGTCCAATTCCGAGGATCATCGCGAAAAATCCCTTCATCATCCCTATGTCGATGTTGTTTTTTTGTTTCATGTTAATTGTCCTTTCGTTTTCTCTTTGCTGGCTCTCCTTAGGAGATAACCACTAATACTTACGGAAACTGGACGACAAGGTTTCATCCCGTGCTAACTATCTCGGAGATCTCATTTCCTCGATAATGAGGCGGCGCTGCATTCAGTTTAAATCCGACGCGCTGCGGAAGTTTCCGCCGCGCTGCCGCTACCTGATTGCTGTTTCGGGCGGGCGCGACTCGGTCTCGCTGCTTCATTGGTTAGTCCAGCTTGGTTATCGCAAGTTGATCGTCTGCCATCTTAATCATCAATTGCGTGGCCAGTCTTCGCGGGCAGATGCGCGTTTTGTCGAAAAAGTCGCGGCGGAATACCAGGCCGATTTTGAAATCGGTTTGGCAAATGTTCAGGCTCTGGCGAAAAAACAAAGGATATCGATCGAAACTGCGGCGCGTGAAGCGCGCTACGCATTCTTTGCTGAAACCGCCCGACGGCGAAACTGCAGAACGATCTTCGTCGCGCATCACGCCGACGATTTGGTCGAAACTTTTCTAATTAATCTGTTTCGCGGGGCCGGGAGCGCCGGCCTGAGTGCGATGCAGGAGACTTCTATTCGGCGAATCGACAGGCTCGAGTTAACAATCGTGCGGCCGTTTCTTCGCTTTTGGCGCAAAGACATCGATGAGTATGTCGGCGAGCACGGACTGAAATTTCGCGAGGATGCTACGAACAAAAATCTCAGACCCCTTCGCAACCGCATCCGACATCGGATCATTCCGTATCTTGAGAAAACCGTTGGCCGCAACATCCGCCGGAACATTTGGCGAACAGCGATTATTGCTGCGGAGGAAGAGAAATGGATGGGAGGCGAGCTACTCGATTTGACCCGTGCAGAACTTTCCGTGCCAGCCATCCGTGCGCTGCCGATCGCGTTTCAGCGTCGTGCGATTTTGAAATGGCTGCGCGCGCAAAACGTTTCGAACGTTGGATTCGATGTGATCGAGCGCGTTCGGTCGCTCGCCGATGGTGACACTCGAATCGCAAAAGTGAATCTTCCGGAAAATCGACACGCACGGCGTCGCGCGGGAAGGATTTTTGTGGAGTGATTTGCTGTAGCGGCGCTCTGTGAGCGCCGAATTGGTACGATGCAATTCTCTCGCTTAGTCGGCGGTCATAGACCGCCGCTACAGTTCGTGCCTAAATTACGGCGCAATGCCTTCTGAGGTTCGCGTTCGTTTTGCCCCGTCCCCTACGGGTTATCTACACATCGGGGGCGCGCGCACTGCACTTTTTAACTGGCTGTTTGCGCGGCATCACGGAGGCAAATTCGTGCTGCGCATTGAAGACACCGATATGAAGCGCAACACCGAGGAAGCAATGGCCGCTATATACGAAGGATTGGAATGGCTTGGCCTGAATTGGGACGAAGGGCCGCATGTCGGCGGCGAGTTTGGACCGTATTTGCAAAGCGAACGCACAGAACTCTACGAGCGTTATTTAAAAAAGCTTCAGGACGCCGGCCACATCTTTGAAGACCAGGGCGCACTGCGATTTCGATCGCCTCGTGAGCACGTTATCCTGGAGGATGCCGTGTGCGGGAGAATCGATTTCGATCTGAGCAATCCTGCGACGCACCCCGACATGACGATCCGGCGCCCTGACGGCTCATGGATCTTCCATTTCGTGAATGTGATTGACGATTTGGAGATGAAAATCTCCCATGTGATCCGCGGCGAAGATCATCTCTCGAACACGCCAAAGCACATGGAGATCATTCGCGCGTTGGGCGCGACGCCGCCGCAGTACGCGCACATTCCGCTTATTCTCAATCGCGATGGCACAAAAATGAGCAAACGCGACGCGGGTGCGCGCGTGGAGTACTATATCCGACGCGGGTACCTTCCCGCAGCGCTGCGCAACTATCTTTGCCTGCTCGGTTGGTCGCCGAAGGACAATCGTGAGAAGTTGGACATTAACGAGATCATCCGCATTTTCGATTTGAAAAACATCGGCCGCAGCTCGGCCACGTTCGATCCCGACAAACTGCATTGGTTAAATGGCGAATACGCGCGCGAACTCAGCGATGAGGAGTTTAATGGACTAGCCGTCTCAGCCCTGAAATTGAGCGGCGTGAAGGTGGATGATTATCAGGAGCAATACGTGCGCGCCGCGCTGCAAACGTGCAAAGGGAAAATCAACACGTTCGACGAGTTGCCAGCGTATTGCGGGTTCTACTTCACAGATGATTTTGGTTACAATCCGGAAGGCGCAGCCAAACATTTCATTCCTGAAAATAAGCCGAGGCTTGAGGCTGTTCGCGATGCCTTGAGTTCATTTGAAAAATTCGATGCTGCAGAAATCGAAGCGGCACTAAAAACTACCGCGGCAAAGCTCGGCGTAAAACTCGGTGCGATTGTTCACCCCACACGCCTCGCTGTAACTGGCAGTAATGTAGGACCGAGCCTGTATCACTTACTACAAGTCCTCGGAAAAGAAAAAGTGCGCGAGCGCATCGACCGAGCACTGGGGATGTTCTGAGGGGGAGCGCGAGCATTCTGCTCGCTCTGGCTGGCATGTTGCCGGCCAGCAATCTCGCACTAAAGATACGCATGCAAACACATACGTACGCCGTCCCTGCCTCTATACGATCGGGATCGCATCTCGCGGTTTGTATTCTGCTACGAATGCTTTGAGAAAGTGATCGAACATCCCGTCTTCAATCTCAGACCGCGCTCGCCTCATCAGATTCAAATAAAAGTGCAAGTTGTGCAGGGTGATAAGGCGAAGGCCCAGAATTTCCTCCGCCTTGACAAGATGGCGAATGTAGCCGCGCGAAAATCCGCGGCATGCCTCGCAGGCGCAATTTTCTTCTATTGGTCTTTTGTCCAGTGCGAACTCCGCGTTCTTTAAATTCAGTGTGCCGATGGCGGTAAACGCCGTTCCATTTCGGGCCAGGCGGGTTGGCAGCACGCAATCGAACATGTCCATGCCGTGCGCGATCATCTTCAATAATTGCGGCGGCGTACCGAGTCCCATGGCGTAACGCGGTTTGTTCGCTGGCAAAAATGGCTCAGCCGATTCAACTGCCCGCATCATTTCCTCCTCGGGTTCGCCCACGCTCACGCCGCCGATTGCGTATCCATCGAAATCAAGCTCCACAATCGCCTGCGCCGATTCGCTCCGCAGATCTGGAAACGTCGCGCCCTGAACGATGCCAAAGAGAAGCTGGTGGGCCGCATCGTCATTCCGAGCCCCGAAAGCTTTCGGGGTCGAAGGATCCCTTTGCGAATGCGTTGAGGCAATTCCACGGGATCCTTCGACTTCGCCCAGGATGACAGAGTGTGCAGCCTTGCATCTCTTCGCCCAACGCGTGGTCATTTCCACGCTTTTCGCCGCGTAATCGTATTCGCACGGATAGGGAACGCACTCGTCGAGCACCATCGCGATGTCGCTGCCGAGCGCGGCTTGAATTTCCATTGCGATCTCCGGCGAAATGAACGCTCGCGCGCCGTCGATGTGGTTTTGAAATTCAACACCTTCCTCAGTTATTTTGCGCAATTTCGCGAGCGAGAAGATCTGGTAACCGCCGCTGTCGGTAAGAATCGGTCCGTCCCAACTCATGAAATTGTGCAGACCGCCAAAATGCTTGATGACCTCGAGCCCGGGCCTGACGAACAAGTGATAAGTGTTACCGAGAATGATCTGTGCCTTTAACTCGCGCAGCTCACGCGGACTGACGCCCTTAATGGACCCTTGCGTGCCTACGGGCATGAACGCCGGCGTATCAATCACGCCATGCGCAGTTGTCAGCCGACCGTGTCGGGCTTTTGAGTGTTGAGCGGCGGCGACAACTGCAAACTCATTCTGCATGTGCAGGTGGAGATTCCTCGACTTCCCTCCGAATGACAATTCAAGGACAAAAATATTTTTTGCAGATCGCGATCTTCCCTCTATATTCGGCGCTTACCGCATTCGGCGCGTGAGAGAGTTTGTTGCGCGGCCTGAAGCGGGTTTTTTGTCGCCCGGAGTAAACACCAATGGCGGCGCGCTATTTTAGCTTCTGGAAGATGCCCACGATTAATCAGCTAATTAGGAAAGGACGCCGGAAGGTGTCGGTGAAATCGAAGTCACCGGCGCTCGCGGGTTGCCCGCAGCGGCGCGGAGTGTGCGTGCAAGTGATGACGCGCACGCCGAAGAAGCCGAATTCTGCGCTCCGTAAGGTGGCGAAAGTGCGGTTGACGAATGGGCAGGAAGTGATTGCATACATTCCGGGCGAGGGGCACAATCTACAGGAACACTCAATCGTGCTCGTGCGCGGGGGACGCGTGAAAGATTTACCCGGCGTGCGTTATCACATTGTGCGCGGAACGCTCGACTCGTTGGGTGTGGATGGGCGGAGGCGCGGTCGTTCCAAGTACGGAGCGAAGCGACCAAAGGGCAGTGCGGGGGCTGGTGGAGGCGGCGCAGCGAAAGCAGCGCCGGCAGCGGCCAAATAAAACAATCAAAGTTTGAAACAGACGATCAACAATGTCGCGGCGGCGGAGAGTTTACAAGAAAGAGGAGCACGTCGATTCCCGATATGGGAGTCCGGCGGTAGCCCGTCTGATTACGACCGTGATGAAGCGGGGCAAGAAATCGCTTGCCGAGCGGGTAGTCTACACCGCGATCGATAAGTCGCGTGAAGGCTCTGATTCAGTCGATCCGCTGGAGATTGTAAACAAAGCAGTCGAAAACGTTCGTCCGCGGCTGGAGGTGCGTTCCCGCAGGGTTGGCGGCGCGACGTACCAAGTGCCGATGGAAGTGACGCCCGCGCGGCAAATCTCACTAGCCATGCGCTGGATCGTGAAATTTGCCGGCGGTCGCAAGGGTATGCCATTGGCTGACGCGCTGGCGCAGGAACTCAAAGACGCAGCCTCCGGTCAGGGCAACGCCATCAAAAAACGCGATGACACACATAAAATGGCGCAGGCGAACCGCGCGTTTGCGCATTTCAGGTGGTGACGATTATGGCGACGGCGACAATGGAACAGAAAAAAGCCCCGGCGAAAAGTCCGAACTCGCCGAATCGCAAGTTTCCGCTGGAACGAACGCGAAACATTGGCATCGCGGCCCACATCGATGCGGGCAAGACGACGATCACCGAGCGCGTTCTGTTTTACACCGGCATGATCCACAAAATGGGGGAGGTGCACGAAGGCACCACCGTCACCGATTGGATGGAACAGGAGCGAGAGCGCGGAATCACGATCACATCCGCAGCGACAACGTGCACATGGGCGCAACGAAAAGAAGAAGGTGTTTACAAGATTTTTGAAGGGGTCAAGCAGCGCGTCAATATCATTGACACACCCGGCCACGTCGATTTCACCGCCGAAGTCGAGCGCTCGTTGCGTGTACTCGACGGCGCAATTGCCGTGTTTGACGGCGTAGCTGGCGTGCAGCCGCAATCGGAAACCGTCTGGCGTCAGGCGACCAAGTACAACGTGCCGCGCCTGGCGTTCATTAACAAAATGGACCGCGTTGGCGCAGATTTCGAAATGTCCGTGGACAGCATCCACAAAAAACTCGGCGCGAATGCGTGGCCGGTTTTACTCCCGCTGGGGAAGGAAGATCAGCTGCGCGGCCAGCTCGATGTAATTAACAAAAAAGCGATCATCTATTCCGAGAACGATCAGCTCGGATCGACCTACGAAGTGACCGATGTGCCGAAAGAGTATATGGACGCGGTTGAGAAGGCGCGCCACGAACTTATTCAACAGGTTTCCAACATCGACGATGAAGTCGCCGAGGCGGTGCTCGAAGAGCGTGAAGTCACCCCGGAGTTGTTGAAGGCCGGCATTCGCCGCCAGACGATCGCGAACAAATTTGTGCCGGTGATCGGTGGCTCCGCTCTCAAAAACATCGGTATTCAATATTTGGTCGATGCGGTTGTCGATTACCTGCCCAGCCCTCTGGACATTCCGCCGGCCAAAGGTCAGAACCCCGACACTGGCGAGCCAATGGAAGCGGTGACCGACGACAATGGCACGTTCTGCTCGATTGCGTTTAAGTTGTGGAGCGATCCGTTTGTGGGGAAACTCGTGTTCTTCCGGGTTTACTCCGGCACACTTAGCAAAGGCGATACGGTTTACAATCCGCGCACGAACAAGCGGGAGCGGATTTCGCGTTTAATTCAGATTCAGGCGGACAAACGCGAAGATATCGAAACGTGTTACTCCGGCGACATCGCGGCGATTGTCGGAATCAAGAATATCACGACTGGCGACACGCTCTGCGATGAAGATCACCCGATCCTTCTCGAGCCGCCGTCTTTCCCCGATCCAGTTATTTCAATGGCGATTGAGCCGAAGACGAAATTGGACCAGGAAAAAATGGGCACCGCGTTGCAACGACTCGCCGAGGAGGATCCAACTTTCCGCGTTTACACACACGAAGACACCGGACAGACCATCATCGCCGGAATGGGCGAGTTGCACCTGGAAATCATTCGCGACCGGATGTTCCGCGAGTTCAAAGTGGACGCGAACGCCGGCAAACCGCAGATCGCGTATCGCGAAACAATCACCGCTAGCGCGCATGGCGTTGGTAAATTGATCAAGCAGTCAGGAGGCCGTGGTCAGTATGGGCATGTGGAAGTCGACGTGCGTCCGGCCGAACGAGGCAAAGGGCTGCTTGTCGAAAACAAGATCGTCGGCGGCATCATTCCGAGGGAATACATCCCCGCGGTGAAAAAGGGCATCGACGAAGCGGTGCTTAACGGCGTGCTGGGCGGTTATCCTGTTGTGGATGTGGAGGTGGACATCGTTTACGGATCGTTCCACGAAGTCGATTCCAGCGAGATCGCATTCAAGATGGCGTCGATTTTCGCGATGAAGGACGGTTTCAGGCAGGGCAAACCCATTCTGCTGGAGCCGATCATGAAGGTGGAGAACATCACGCCAGAAGAATATCAGGGCGATATTTGCGGCGACCTGAGTCGGCGGCGCGGCGCGATCAATAGCATCGAGACCCGCGGTAACTTGGTGATCATTCACGCGCTGGTGCCGCTTGCGGAATTGTTCGGATATGCGACGGCCATCCGGTCGTTGTCGAAAGGCCGCTCGAGTTATTCAATGGAGCCATCGCACTTCGAGCCGGTGCCGGCGAACCTCGTCGCAGCAATTCTCGATCAAAAGGAGGCGAAATGAGCAACGGCCAGCGTATTCGCATTCGCCTGAAGGCGTTCGATCACCGAATGCTCGACCAGTCCGCGATGGAAATTGTGGACACTGCCAAACGCACTGGCGCACGCGTGGCCGGACCTATTCCACTGCCGACGTTGATTGAGAAGTTCACTGTGAATCGTTCGCCGCACGTGGACAAAAAATCGATGGAACAATTTGAAATTCGCACGCACAAACGGCTGCTGGACATCATCGAACCAACGGCAAAGACAGTGGACGAATTGAAGAAACTGAACCTGCCCGCGGGCGTTGACATCACGATTAAAATTTAACCGGAGGCGCCTCTGAAACATTTTCGATCGCAAGGTCATGAGCATCGGACTTCTTGGACAAAAAATTGGTATGACCAGCGTTTACGACGCGAAAGGTCGATTGTGTCCCGTGACCGTGATCGCAGTTGGCGATAACGTTCTGCTGCGCCGCTTGACCGCAGAAAATGAAGGTTATTCGGCGGTGCAGATCGGGTTCGGCGAGCAAAAGCAATCGCGTTTGACCAAACCGTTAATCGGCGAATTTAAAAAGGCCGGAGTCGAGCCACAGCGATTGGTGCGCGAATTTCGGCTGAAACGCGATCTTCCCGAAGGCGAAATTGATTTGACCGTTACGCAATTTCAGCCCGGCGACTTCGTCGATGTCATTGGCCGCTCGAAAGGCAAAGGTTTTCAAGGCGTAATGAAAAAGCACAATTTCGCTGGGCAAGGTGCGGCGCACGGTTCGAAAACGCACCGGCGCATCGGCGCGGTCGGCAATCGCTCTACGCCGGGCCGCATTTGGAAAAATCAGGGTATGCCGGGTCACATGGGCGATCGACGTGTAACGGTGCAAAATCTTCAGGTCATGCAGGTGCGCGAAGCGGAGAAAATCATTTTGGTAAGTGGCGCGGTGCCGGGAGCCAACGGCAGTTACGTCATCGTGCGGCCTGCCATCAAACATCCCGAACGCCTGCTGGCCCTGCATGCTGAACATCGAAAGCACGAGGAAGAAGAGAAGGCGAAGAAGCCCAAGACCCTCCGTGAAATGGCGCAGAACAAATGAGCGCGAAAGTTTTGACCACAGCCGCAGCGAAAGAAGCGAACATCGACATCATCGAGGACGGTCGCGGTACGCAGGCTGTGCACGATGTAGTAGTGGCAATGCGCGCTGCCAGGCGTTCCGGATCAGCGAACACAAAGACCAAAGCCGAAGTGGATTTGTCGGGTGCAAAACCGTGGCGGCAAAAAGGGACTGGTCGTGCCCGGGCCGGTTACAAATCGTCGCCGATCTGGAGAGGCGGCGGCGTCGTGTTCGGGCCGAAGCCGCGTGATTATTCGAAAAAAGTTGCGAAGTCCGTTCGGCGTCTCGCTTTTCGGAAAGCACTGAGCGAACGGATTAATGGCGGTGATGTCTTAACGATCGACAATTTCGTGGTACCGCAACTGAAGACGAAATCATTTGTCGATCTGGTCAGAGAACAAACGGACGCCGCGAAAGTGCTTATCGTTTCAGATTCGTTTGATGAGAAAACCTACAAATCGGCCCGCAACGTGAAGCCGGTCAGCTTAGCCACTGCCTCGGATGTGAACACAGAACAATTGCTCGGGTTTCAGAAAATTCTCATTACACAGAAGGCCCTCGAAAAGCTGGCCGAAAGAACACGTCCACCTTCGCCGAGAGTCACGCCACGCTAAATGAACGAGCCATACGATATTATTAAGACTGCGTCGCTGACCGAGAAGTCGACATTACTGAGCGAGAAGCAGAACAAGTATGTCTTCCGCGTCAGCCCGAAGGCGAACAAGATCCAGATCAAGAACGCAATCGAACGGCTTTTTCAAAAAACAGTCGTCGATGTGAACACTTGTAATTACGCGGGCAAGGAGAAACGCGTGCGTGGCCCGCTTGGGCGTCGCCCGCGGTGGAAGAAAGCAATCGTGACGTTGAAGGAGGGCGAGAAGATCGATCTGATATGAAATCGCCTTACTTCAACATCAGCGCTGTCATCCTGAGCTGCGTAGACGGCCGAGGATCTCAGGATTTAGAGCGAGTAAAGGCCGAGAAGAATTCCAGAGATTCCTCGCTCTGCTCGGCATGACAATTTTGGTTTTATGGCCCTTAAAGAATTTCGCCCATTAACTCCGACACTGCGTTTTAAGTCGCTGCCCGCGTTTGATGAAATCACGAAGTGGCGTCCTGAAAGGAGACTTGTTGAGCCAAAAAAAAGAAGCGGCGGCCGCAACAACCGTGGTCGGCTGACGTCGCGGCACATTGGCGGCGGCCACAAGCAAAAATATCGCAAAGTCGATTTCAAACGACGCAAGCACGGCATCGCAGCGGAAGTGATCGGAATTGAGTATGACCCGAACCGCTCGGCCCGCATTGCTCTCATTAAGTACACCGACGGCGAAATGAGCTACATTCTCGCACCAAACGGACTTCGAGTCGGAGCGACCGTTTCCGCCGGGCTCGACGTTGCGTCTGACTTGGGCAATGCCCTGCCGCTTCGCGCGATCCCCTTGGGCACGAATGTTCACAACATTGAATTGACTCCGGGCCGCGGGGGCCAGGTCGCGCGCAGTGCCGGGCAACAGGCGACGCTCACGGCCCTCGAGGCTGGTTATGCATTAGTGAAAATGCCGTCTGGCGAAATTCGCCGAATTCACGAGACCTGTTTCGCGACCATAGGCCAGGTTGGCAACGTCGATCATATGAATGTTTCGAGCGGCAAGGCTGGGCGTACTCGCTGGCGAGGCCGGCGACCGCATGTGCGCGGCATGGTGATGAATCCCATCGACCATCCAATGGGCGGTGGTCAGGGTAAATCAAAGGGCGGTGGCGGTCGCCATCATCCTGTCAGTCCATGGGGTCAGTTGGCGAAAGGCTTCAAAACTCGTAGTAAACACAAACCAAGTGACCGTTTTATTTTGGAGAGGAAAAGACCCAAGAAAAGAGCGTGACGTGAATCGCAACTCGCGAATCGAAAGCGGCTCGGATTCACGATTCTCGAATTACGAATAACTTGCAATTTATGGCTAGATCGTTAAAGAAAGGACCCTTCGTCGAGTTGTATCTTCTGGAAAAGATCGACAAGATGAACGCATCGGGCGTAAGGAAACCGATCAAGACCTGGTCGCGACGCTCGATGGTGACGCCGGACTTTGTCGGCCACACGTTTCTGGTGCACAACGGAAAGACGTTCAATTCCGTCTTCGTTACCGAGAACATGGTGGGCCACAAGCTCGGCGAATTTTCGCCTACGCGCGTGTTTAGGAAACACGGCTCGCATACGGCGAAGGTCACGAAATAATTGCACATTGCAGATTGCAGATTGCGGATTGGCAGCTCGCGGCTACGTCGTGGGCTCGTGCAATTTGCAATTTGCAATTTACAATTTGCAATCGGGTTTTGCGCGTATGCGCAGGGAAATAGTTCTTTGTCAGAATCCAAAAGCGGAACCGTCACGCAGTCGGCGAAGGCTGAGCCTGTGGCAGCGGAAACAGAATTGCGAAGACAATTGTCGATCGCGCAGGAATCGCTTAAGGCCTTGACCAGCAGCCTGGCGGAATCCAACGCGGAGGCGGAAGAACTGCGTCGCAGGTATTCCGATCTCCAGTTGCGAATGGAAGCGCTGGGTCTGGGATCGGCGAACAAGGATCGTGCGAAACTCGAGCAGCGGTTGCTCTCCGCAGTGAGCGATCTTGGGTTGGCGCAGAAAGCTCGTAACGAATATCGCGACCAGATGCTACGGCTGAACGAAGCGATCTTGCGTTATTTTAAAACGTCGCAGGGCGGTGACGCGCAGGCGCGCATGGATGTAGAAGCGCAATTGCGCAGCACGAACGAGCTGGTGACGAGATCGACAAACGGGTCCGGGGCCGCGGAGCCGACTTTAATGGACGGCAGCGTGATCAGTGTTAAGGAGGAATGGTCGTTTGTCGTCGGCAATCTTGGCGAAAACCAGGGAGTGAAGATCGGGATGCCTATGCGGGTAATGCGGGAGGATCGAAAGATTGCAACGCTGCGGGTGGTAGATGTGCGACAGAAGGTATGCGGCGCGGTCGTTCAGGAAATGGATTCGAGGAAGGAAAAGATTAAAGTGGGTGACCGCCTCCAAGTGGATGCGCAACCCGATGTGAGTTTGAAATAAAGGAAAGGTTAAAAGAGTTACAAGAGTTACATTGCTTAAAAGAAAGAGCGTTCCTGTTGTAACATTGTAACCCTTTTAACTTTTTAACCTCGCGAAGCGATGGAAGTCAGATCGACATATAAATATGCGCGGATTTCGCCCTTCAAGGTGCGCGAAGTCACGCGTGAGATTCAAGGGCTGCCTGTTTCGGCGGCGCTGGATTTGCTTGCGTTTACTCCGAAGAAAGCGGCGTCCTTGATCGGCAAGACCCTCAAGAGCGCAATCGCCAACGCCGAGAACAACGCGAATCTCAAAGCTGACGGTTTGGTGGTGAAGGAAGCGACCGTGGGTGAAGGACCGACCTTGAAGCGGATCATGGCACGTGCCCGCGGTAGCGCCAGCCGGATTTTGAAGCGCACGAGTCATATTCGCATCGTGCTTTCGGACGAAATCGCCATTGAGACGCGAGCGACACGAAAAGCGAAGCGAAAAGCCGAAAAGAAAGCGACAAAGAAGGAGAGTAAGAGCGAAACCACTCAAAACGCGTCGGGCGAGAGCAAGTCGGACAAAAAGACCGCCAACCAGCCAAACAAATGAGGTAGCAGCTTATGGGACAAAAGGTTAATCCAATTGGGTTTCGTCTGAACGTGAATCGCGACTGGCGCTCACGCTGGTATGCGTCGCCACAGGAATTTCCATCGTTTTTGCACAATGATCTGAAGATTCGCGATTACGTGAAGAAGAAGCTGCAGTTTGCGGCAGTCGCCAAAATCGTCATTGAGCGGGCGTGGAACTCCATTCGCGTAACGATTCATACGGCGCGTCCCGGAATTGTGATCGGACGCAAGGGCGCGGAGATCGAAAAGATGACGGAAGAAATTTCTAAGATGGCCGATGGCAAACAGGTGAAGATCGACATCCAGGAGATCAAAACCCCTGAGCTTGACGCACAGCTGGTTGCCGAAAACGTGGCGCTACAGATTGAGCGGCGCATCGCGTATCGGCGCGCGATGAAAAAAGCCGTGCAGACGGCGATGGATTTTGGCGCGGAAGGCATCAAGATTCGTTCCTCCGGGCGGCTGAACGGCGCAGAGATCTCGCGTTCGGAATGGTATCGGGAGGGAAAAATCCCACTGCATACATTACGTACGGCGATCGATTACGGGTTTGCGGAAGCCAACACCGTTTACGGAAAAATCGGAGTGAAATGTTGGATTTGTAGAAAAGAAGAGCGACCCGCAGAAGCGCCAGCTGCGCCTGCTCCTCCTCCGCCGCCACCGGCCGAACCAGCTGAAGTTTAGGAGGGATCTCTATGCCATTGATGCCAAAACGCGTGAAGTATAGGAAAGCCCAGCGCGGGAGCCGAAAGGGGACTGCTTCGCGCAATCTCACCATCGATTTTGGCGAGTTCGGATTGCAGACACTCGAGCGCGCGTGGATCACCAATACGCAACTGGAAGCCGCGCGGGTCGCGCTCACCCGCAATATGAAGCGCAAGGGAAAATTGTGGATCCGTGTTTTCCCGGATAAACCGGTAACGGCGCGGCCACCGGAAACTCGCATGGGCAAGGGCAAAGGCCAACCTGAGTCCTGGGTCGCCACCGTGCGGCCCGGCAATGTCCTCTTTGAGCTGGACGGTGTGCCGGAATCGGTCGCGCGCGAGTCTCTGCGACTGGCAGCGGACAAGTTGCCTGTGCGCACGAAGTTTCTTTCACGCCATCACGTGAGGGCTGCCTAACAACCATGAAAATGAAAGAGCTCACCGAGTTAGTTATGGACGAGTTGCTCACAAAGCGACGCGACCTCCGCCAGGAAAGCTTGCATCTGCGTTTGCAACAACAGAGCGGTCAGCTTGAGCAGCCGAGCAGGCTCCGATTACTGCGGCGTGATATTGCAAGAATTGAAACAGTGCTATCTAAGCGCGGGAAAAAAGCGGAGAGGAAATAAGATCATGCCCGAGCAAGAATCGTCATCACCGGCTGCATTAGCCCAAGCTGCGCGCGCGAATCGCGCCGCGCGTAAAACCCGCACAGGCGAGGTGGTTTCCAGCAGCATGAATAAAACGATCGTGGTGCGAACAGTGACGCGCGTGCCGCATCCGAAGTTTGGCAAGATCGTGAAGCAGATGAGAAAATTCTATGCCCATGATGAACAAAATCAGGCAAAGCCGGGCGATACAGTCCGCATCATGGAAACGCGCCCACTCAGCAAACTCAAGCGATGGCGCCTTGTGGAAGTCATTCAAAAATAAACTTCGATGGTTCAAATTCGATCCAGATTGGATGTGGCTGACAACACCGGCGCGCGTATGGCGACGATGATCGGTGTCATTGGCAAACAGACGCGTAGCGCCGGGATCGGCGACGTGATCACTGCTAACGTGAAGGAAGCGAGCCCCAATGGGACTGTGAAGAAAGGCGAAGTAGTCCGCGCGGTCCTCGTGCGCACAAAACAGCCCATCCGACGCGACGATGGCTCGCTGCTGCGCTTCGACAACAACGCCATCGTGATTATTGATAAAGATTTAAATCCACGCGGCACCCGGATATTCGGGCCGGTCGCACGCGAATTGCGCGAGCGTAACTTCATGAAAATTGTGTCGCTCGCCCCAGAAGTTTTATGAACCGCATCAAGTGTCACGTTAAAAAAGGCGACCACGTCGAGGTCATCGCTGGCAACTATCGTGGCTCTTCAGGACGAATTCTTGCGGTGTTTCCAGGGAAGCAGCGCGTGTTGGTGGAAGGCGTCCGTATTATTAAGAAGCACCTCCGCAAATCGCAGGACAACCCAAGCGGCAAGATCGCCGAGCGCGAAGGCCCAATTCACATTTCGAATGTGCGATTGCTCGAGCGCGAGAAACCGGAAAAGGAGAAAAGGAAACCCAAGAAAGAAGCAGACAAAAAGGCGGCGTAATGGTCAAGAATACTGCAGAACAAATCATCCCCAGCGAAGTCGTTGGACCGCGCTGCGGAACGCCAGGTCAGGCCGTGGGACTTGTCGGCTCCACGTCGCTGCGCTCGAAGTAACAGCCATGAAAAACGAATTTCGTCGTCATTACAAAGAGCATGTTATGCCCGCGCTTCAGGAACGCCACGGCTATAAGAACGCCCATCAGATTCCAAAGGTGGAGAAGGTCGTGATCAACACTTCGGTGGGCTCACAATCTGACGTGAAGCAAGCGCTGGAAGAAGCGAAGGCCGAGTTGTCGCTGATTACCGGACAGCGCCCAGTGGAAACGCTGGCCAAGAAAAGTATTTCTAACTTCAAGTTGCGCAAAGACCAGGCCATCGGCGCGAAAGTCACTCTGCGCGGAGAGCGCATGTATGAATTTCTCGAGCGGTTCATCAAGGCCGCCCTCCCGCGCATTCGCGATTTTCGCGGCGTATCTCCGAGGTGTTTCGATAAGCATGGTAACTACACCATCGGTATTTCCGACCAGTCAATTTTTCCTGAAATCGAACTCGACAAAATCAAGCGCAACATCGGATTTGATGTTACAATTGTAACTACGGCGCGAACGGACGAGGAAGCTAAATCGCTTCTAAGTGAGATGGGGATGCCGTTCAGCGACCGGGCGAAGAAGCCCGCCGCACAAGCGGCCTGATTTTTTTAATGAGTACTGTTACAGATCCTATTGCTGATTTTCTGGCGCGCGTCCGCAACGGCGTGCGTGCGCAACGACCTGAGGTACTCGTGCCGTACTCGAAAATTAAAGCGGAACTTGCGCGTATCTTAAAAGAGGAAGGTTACATCTCGGATTACTCCGTCGACACAGGCGGAGAGCACCCGCGCATCAAAGTGATCAATAAGCTTGTAGACCGATCCAGCGCGATCGCAGGACTGCGACGGATCAGCCGGCCCGGTTTGCGCCGTTACGTTGGTGCGGATGAAATCCCGCGGGTTCTTGGTGGAATGGGTCTGGCGATCCTTTCCACTTCGCGAGGTATTTTGTCAGGCCGCGAAGCGAGAAAGCAAAAGGTCGGCGGCGAACTGCTGGCGTATGTTTGGTGACGGATTTGATGTTGTAACGGTCTAAACGGATTACGAATTCATGTCACGAATCGGAAATAAAGCCGTCGAGATACCCGACAAAGTCAAGGTGAATGTCGGTGACGGCGGGCAGGTGTCGGTGGAAGGGCCGAAGGGAAAAATGCAATGGACACTTCCGCGCGAGATCAAGGCTACCGTGCAAGACAATCGTGTATCGCTGGTGCGGGAAGCGGAAACGCGCAGCGCGAAAGCGTTGCATGGACTTTCGCGCAGTCTCGTGCACAACATGGTTCAGGGCGTCAGCGAGGGGTTCACGAAGCAACTCGAAATCGAAGGCGTCGGATTCAGAGCGGCTGTGCAGGGATCAAACCTCAACTTGAGTCTTGGCTTCTCGCATCCGGTAGCATTTCCAATTCCCAAGGACATCAAAGTTACGGTGGCCGATAACACCAAAATCACGATTCAGGGCGTCGATAAAAAATTAGTCGGACAAGTTGCGGCTGATATCCGCCGATTCTATCCACCGGAACCTTACAAGGGCAAAGGCGTTCGTTATGCAGGCGAGCAGATTCGTCGCAAGGAAGGCAAGACCGTTCAATAAGCATGGCGACGATTCGTAAGGCAGCGCGGCAGCGCATTCATCGGAGGATCAGGAAAAAAGTTGCAGGCACGGCGCAACGTCCGCGACTGGCAGTTCATTTCTCCGGCAAGCATATATACGCCCAGGTAATCGATGATGATGCTGGCCGCACAATCGCTGCCGCATCGACTGCTGAGTCCCGAATGCGTTCGGGATTGCTCGGCAAAGCGAAAGCACACGCAAATCAGGCTGCAGCCGAACTGGTCGGCAAGGCAATCGCGGAGCGTTCACTGGCGAAGAACCTCGACCGGGTTGTTTTTGATCGTGGCGGGTTTTTCTATCACGGAAAAGTGAAGGCGCTGGCAGATGCTGCGCGCGCGGGCGGTTTAAAGTTTTAATTCATGAATCACACACACTCAGGAAGGCGAGGAGACTCGCGCAGGCAAGAAAGGCCATCGACTGCAAGGGGTGACACCAGTGAGAAAGTCGTGTTTATCAATCGCTGCGCGAAAGTCGTGAAGGGTGGCCGCCGTTTCAGTTTTAGCGCCTTGATTGTGGCGGGCGACCACGATGGACGAGTCGGGTACGGGTTTGGTAAAGCCAACGAAGTTTCCGAAGCAATTCGCAAAGCCTCAGAGGCGGCGCGCAAGTCGATGGAGAAAGTTTCGCTGAACGAAAATACGATCCCGCACGAAGTGATCGGCGAATTCGATGGTGCGCGAGTGCTGTTGCGCCCCGCGTCGCCTGGAACAGGGATTATCGCCGGCGGCGGTGTCCGAGCGGTTGCAGAAGCGGCCGGTATTCGCGATGTCCTGGCCAAATCGTTGGGATCAAGCAATCACGCGAACGTAGTAAAGGCGACGATCGCCGCGCTGCGATCGCTTCGACGGAAGGATGAAATTTTTAAACTGCGCGGAATTCCATCGCGCGATGGGAGAGGTGAATTACATGCTGCGCCTTCATAATCTGCGACCTCGTCCCGGTTCCCGCCATCGCGTAAAACGCCTGGGTTGCGGTGAAAGTTCGGGACATGGAAAAACCAGCGGGAAGGGGACCAAGGGCCAAAAGGCGCGTTCTGGCGGAAGTATCCGGCTTGGATTCGAAGGCGGGCAAATGCCATTAATTCGGCGTTTGCCAAAGCGCGGATTCAACAATGCTGCATTTCACAAATGTTACGCGATTGTGAATGTGAGCGATCTGAATGCATTTGAAGCTGGCACGGTTGTAAACGAACAGCTGTTGCGCGAGTCGAATCTCGTCCGCGGTCATTTCGCAGGGATAAAAATTCTCGGCGAAGGCGAGCTGAAACACGGGCTGCAGGTGCAAGCGGATAGAATCAGCACGACCGCGCGAGAGAAAATCGAGAAGGCCGGTGGCACTGTGACCCTGCGCGAGGCGCGTACCAGTCAAGAAAACAAAACAGACGTTACTTCGTCTGGAGCGGAGCCAGATGTCGCGGCCGCGACTGTCAAGCCGAGGGCCAAAACCAAAACGAAATCGCGCAAGAATAAGAGCGAATGATTTCGGCGTTCTTAAACACAGTCAAAATACCGGAGCTGCGCCGGCGAATTTTATATACGCTGGCCGTGATTGTGATTGTGCGCCTGGGCGCTGCGATTACCACGCCCGGTGTTAATCAGGGCGTTTTACAGGAGTGGTTCCGCACTTCGTTGACACAACGCACTGGAGGCGGTCTGGCAGCGCTGTTCAACTTGTTCAGTGGCGGAGCGCTGGAAAATTGCGCCGTCTTTTCTCTTGGCATCATGCCTTACATCAGCGCTTCAATCATGATGCAGCTATTGACGGCGGTGATTCCGCAACTGGGAAGACTCGCGCGCGAAGATGGTGGTCGGCAGAAGATCATGCAGTTGACGCGGTACACGACGCTAGTGCTATGCATTTTCCAGGGTTACTTGCTGGCTCTCTCATTTCAGCATCCGGAATCGTACCACACGATGCTGCCCGGAATCACTGACACCATTAGGCAACTTGGGATCCCGCTGGTGGACGATCTTGGTTGGAAATTCCGAATAATAACCGTCGTCTCGCTCACCACCGGCACGTTGCTTTTGATGTGGTTAGGCGACCAAATCACCGAGCGAGGTATCGGCAACGGCATCTCTCTTATTATCACGATCGGCATTGTTGCGCGGCTGCCCGCCGGACTGGTGCAGGCATGGAAGACTTTTGTTCCGTCGGGGCAGGGGGCGAGCCAGGTGAACCCGATGGTGCTCGTTCTGCTGGTGTTGGTCCTAGTTTTTGTCATCGCCGCTGTCATCGCGATCACCCAAGGCGTCAGGAAAATTACTGTGCAGTATGCAAAGCGGGTAGTCGGCCGAAAGATGTATGGCGGCCAGACCCAGTACATGCCATTGAAAGTGAATTATGCCGGGGTGATGCCAATCATCTTTGCCTGGGCATTGCTTCTTTTCCCGGCCACCATTGTGAGCTATGGGTTTAAGAATAGTCCCACTGCGAATCGCATCGCCGCCGCGCTTTCCACTGGCTGGCCGCATTATGTGGCTCTTGCGGCAATGATTTTCTTTTTCAGTTATTTCTGGGTCGCCACACAGTTTCAACCGACTCAAATCGCCGATGATCTGAAGAAATATGGCGGGTACATCCCCGGAGTCCGACCGGGGAAACCGACTGCCGATTTTCTCGATTTCACCATGACGCGACTGACGTTCGCTGGTGCAATTTTTTTGACGCTGATCGCCGTTTTCCCCAGCCTGCTCAGCCAGTCGTTAAACGTGCCGGTAATTACCGCCCAGTTTTTCGGCGGCACAAGTTTGTTAATCATTGTTGGAGTCATGCTCGATACGATGCGGCAAGTGGAGACCCATCTGATTCAGCGGCATTACGACGGGTTCTTGCGAAAAGGCAAGATCCGGGGGCGCTCGTTTGATCGCGCTGCCTATGCGCGCGGCGAAACGGCAACAAGCGGCACCCTGATCTGGTTTGGCGTGGGGATCGCCGTGCTCGTGATCGCCGGGGTCGCAATTTTCCTTTATGGGCGATAGGTGAAAAGGCGGCTTGTTCTTCTCGGCCCGCCTGGTTCCGGCAAGGGAACGCAGGCGGAAATGGTTACGCGGCACTTTGGGATTCCCGTGACTTCCCCGGGGGCAATTTTGCGGCGTGAACGCGATCTCGGAACGCCCCTCGGGCAGGAGACCGCTGAGGTCCTCCGAAGCGGCGGATTGGTCTCGGATAAGATCATCATCGAACTTATTGAGGACTGGTTGCGTTTGCACGGAGGTCACGGATTCGTCTTCGACGGTTTTCCCCGGACATTGCCGCAGGCCGAAAGTTTAATGTCGATGTTAACGAAGTTGCGCACGGCGCTGGACCTGGCGATCTGGCTGGAGGTATCGGAGGAAACAGTTCGCGAGCGTATCACCGGCCGGCTTCAATGCGCCGAGTGCGGCTTTACGACGAGTTCATCCAGTGCGCAATTTGCCAACCGTCCGGTATGCCCATATTGCGACGGGCGATTGGAGCGCCGCAACGATGATGATCTGGGCGTATTGCAAACACGCTTGCAAGAGTTCCGCACAAAAACTGAACCGTTGGGCGCCTTCTACAAGAAGCTGTCGATCCTGCATCGGATTGACGGCAACCGGGACCGCGATGCGGTCTTTGCCGACATTTCGCGACTGATCGAGGACAAGAAGGCGAAATGATTCCGATTAAGAACGCCAGCGAAATCGACAAGATGCGCCAGGCATGCCGCTCAGCGAGTGACATTCTCCACAAGGTCAGCGACCTGATTCGCCCCGGAATCAGCACCAAGGAAGTAGATGAGGCAGCTGCGGACTTTATGAGTGACGCCGGCGTAAAGAGTGCGTTCCTGGGTTATCGGCTCGGGCATCGCGTGTTTCCCGGAAACATTTGCATCTCGCTTAATGATGAAGTGGTGCATGGGATTGGCAGTCACCGGCGCATTCAATACGGCGATATTGTGAAGCTCGACATCGGGATCGTTCAGGATGGCTGGGTTGGCGATAACGCGACGACTGTTCCGGTTGGAATAATTGATGAGCGCACGGACCAGTTGCTGCGTGTGACCGAAAACGCGCTTACCCGCGCAATCGGCGTCGCGCAGGAAGGCCGGCGCGTTGGCGATATCTGCGCAGAAATCGAGGACGAAGCTCGGCGCTCTGGTTTTTCAGTGGTACGCGAATTCGTTGGGCACGGCGTTGGGCGCAAAATGCACGAGGAACCGCAAATTCCTAATTATGGTAAACGTGGCAGCGGACCGAAATTGAAGGCCGGCATGACGCTCGCCATTGAACCGATGATTAACATCGGCACCTCCGATGTCCGATTGCTCGACGACGGCTGGACGGTGTGCACGGCGGATGGCCGCCCGTCGGCCCACTTCGAGCATACGGTTCTGATTACCAGGGACGAGCCGGAAATTCTGACATGGCGCGCAAAGACGCAATTGAGCTAGAGGGAACCGTCGTCGAGTTGCTGCCGAACACCATGTTCCGGGTCGAGATCCCCGGTGGCCGTCGCGTGCTGGCGCATATCTCCGGGAAAATGCGCCTGCACTTCATTCGCATCTTGCCAGGAGACAAAGTTATGCTAGAGATTTCACCCTACGATTTGTCGAAAGGGCGAATTATTTATCGCCAAAAATGACGACCCGGCGGGCGGCCGCGGTTTTCGATTTCGCGAATTATGAAAGTACGACCATCAGTGAAAAGGCTTTGTGCGAGTTGCAGGATCGTGAAGCGCAAGAACGTCGTGCGCGTGATCTGCAAGAATCCGCGGCACAAACAGCGCCAGGGCTAATTACTGGAGTGATGAAGTAGTGGAGTTTTTGATTTATGCCAAGATTGCTAGGAGTTGAAATACCAGCAGATAAACGCGTGGAGGTGTCTTTGACCTACATTTATGGAATCGGGTTTAGCACAGCGCGCCGGATTCTCGAGCAGACAAACATCGATCCGAACATTCGAGCAAAAGACCTTACGCCGCAGCAGTTAAACGAAATCATTCATGCGATCACGAACAATAAGGTCAAAATCGAAGGCGACTTGCGCCGCGACGTGCAAAGCAATTTGAAGCGTTTGCAGGCAATCAATTCTTACCGTGGCATCCGTCACCGCAAAGGTTTGCCGGTGCGGGGTCAACGCACTTCCACCAATGCGCGCACACGCAAAGGACCTCGCAAGACCGTGGGTGTGATACGCAATCCCGACGCAAAGGCTGGCAAAGTTTAGTTATTGATTCACATGGCTGAAGAAACCAATCCTGCAAATCCGGACGAGACGAAAACGCAAGGCGACGCTGCTGATGACCAACCGGCCGCCAAAGAGGCAACTCCAAAAGCCGAAGCGGCCGTCAAACGTCCTGTCGCAAAAAAGGCAGCAAAGCAAAAGAAAGAACAACCCGCGCCTGCTGCCGGAGCGCCCGAAACTCTTTCGCTCTCAACCGAAGAGGTTGACAAGCCAAAGATTGTTAAGGCCAAAGGAAGCAAGAACGTTCATTCAGGCATTGCGCATGTGCTTGCTACGTTTAACAACACCGTCGTCACGATCACCGACCTGAAAGGCAACGTTATTGGATGGTCGAGCGCCGGGAAAGTCGGCTTCAAAGGTTCGCGCAAAAGCACCGCTTACGCCGCGCAAATGGTGGCGCAGGATGCCTCCCGCCAGGCAATGGGCCATGGACTGAAGGAAGTGGAAGTATTGGTCAAGGGCCCAGGAGCAGGACGCGAATCTGCGGTGCGCGCTTTGCAGGCTATTGGGCTCGATCTCACGGTGATTCGTGACGTAACGCCCGTGCCGCACAACGGTTGCCGTCCTCCAAAACAACGCCGCGTCTGATGTTTTAACGCTTTAACGAATCCATGGCCAGATACACAGGACCAAAAACAAAGGTAAGCCGACGCTACGGTGTGCCGATCTTCGGTTCCTCCAAGGCATTGGAGCGGAAGAATTATCCGCCGGGCCAGCATGGTCCCAGAGGGTCGCGGCGCAAACAATCTGACTACGCGATTGCACTCGGTGAAAAACAGAAACTGCGTTATCAGTACGGACTGCTCGAGCGCCAGTTCCGGCGCATCTTTCAAAGGGCGCTGCGGAAGCGAGGTGTGACCGGTGAAACGCTTCTCCAGTTATTGGAAACGCGGCTCGACAATGTTGTTTATCGGCTTGGATTCGCCAACACTCGCAGCGCAGCGCGCCAACTAGTGTCACATGGGCATGTGCTGGTAAAGGGGCGTCGGGTCAATGTCGCTTCGTACAATGTCAAAGCAGGCGATGAGATCACGATCAAAGACAAACCCAAGTCACGACAACTCGTGCTGCGGAATCTTGATCTCACGCAGATTGTTCCCGTGCCCGATTGGCTTACAGTCGACCGCGACGGCCTCAGCGGTAAGGTTGCGCGCATCCCATCGCGAGAGGAAATGCAGCCGATTGTGAACGAACAGTTGGTCGTTGAGCTGTACTCGCGGTAGCTGTAGCGGCGCTCTATGAGCGCCGAATTACCGCCGCGCCAAGAACGACGGGCGGTCGTACACCGTCACTAGGGTTTCGCTTCGAGGTGCTCGAGCGCTTTATCGTAGCTTTTGCGATCGAGAAAATGCTTCAGCCGCGGATCGGCTGACGGCGGAAGCGACTCTTGCAGCCGGTCGATTTTTTCCGAGACTACGCGCAATCGGGCGATGTGTTTTGCCTCGTCGCGGCGACTTTCCTCGTCCCGAATTACCGCGAGTCGTTCTCGCAGCGCCTCCGCCAGGGCGGCCAACCGCTTGTTCATTGTGTGCTACTGCTCGGTAACTTCAGCGACGTGTTTCGGCGACTAACTGTCGCTTCGCTTCAAGCCAATCGGACTCAGCATCGCCGGGCAAAGCGAATCTGCGCCGGCGCTCCGAGATGAAATAGGCCAGCAGGCGAATGGTTTCCTCTGGAAGTTCGCCAGACGTCGCCGGCTTCTGCTGTGGAGATGCTGAAATCTGTGCCGTCGTTCCGGCAAACGTCTCCTTGCTCGTCGCCTCCTTGCGCGGTTTTTTGGCTGTAGTGACGCGTCGTCCGCTCTGACGCTTGTCGGCCTTTTCTTTCGGGGCCGGCCCGCCTGACTCTGAAGACGATTGATTCTTAATTTCGGCAGTTTTCGTTTTTCTCGGCACGATAGATCAATGGTTAAATGACTCCAATTCGTTTATCGTTCATCGGCTGGTTGGCAAGTGCTTTCTCGCGCCCCGTCAGACATTCGCATAAACTAGTAATTTGGGCTTCCAGCCTGACGGATCATGCAGGCTTCCCAGCCTGCTCATTCCCGACCAGGCAAGGTGCCTGTTCGACGAGACAGGCAAGATGCCTATGTTACGGGTCGCGCGACCATTAAAAATCCATAGTATGAGACAATTCGTGTTCCGCTGGGCTGCCACGACGGTTGCCGTAATGGTTGCGTCGTCGATAATCAGCGGCATCCGGTATGACACTGTCGCCGCGCTGATCGGAGCGTCGCTTTTGCTCGGTATTCTCAACGCGTTTGTTCGGCCGTTTCTCTTGATCCTGAGCGCGCCAGTGATTCTCCTGACGCTTGGCTTATTCATTCTTGTCTTGAACGGACTCCTGCTGCTCCTGGTGCCGAGCGTTGTTGTTGGATTTCATGTGCACAGCTTTTGGAGCGCCTTCTGGGGCGCCATGGTAATCAGCTTTGTGAGCTGGCTTCTAAGCGCATTTTTCCGGGGAAGCGACGGACGCGTTCATGTACTGACTCATCACAGCGAAGTACGCCCAGTCCGAGGTCGAGTCCTTGAGGACGAGGAGCGCCGTTGAGAAGCAATGTCGGTTATAAATCAAAATATTTGCTGAGACGGGCACGGAGTTCTGTCCGGGCGCGAAAAAGCACGCTTTTAACAGCTGGTACCGAAAGACCCAGAACATCGGCGATTTGCTCGTAACTGAGCTGCTCGTACCGACGCAGCACGAGCGCCATTCGCTGAGTCTCTGGCAGCCGTTGAATCGCTTCCTCAATGGCTTGTTGCAGTTCCGACTCCAGAAGGGATGCGTCCGGCGCGGGGTTCGTCTCATCCTTTAAAGGTGGATCCTCCGCACCTTGTTCTGATTGCAGCGGGACATGCGGTCGACGTTTGGTTCGGCGCATCTCGTTGAACACCAGATTGCGCGTAATTTTCAACAGCCATGTCGTAAACTTGGCGCGCGGAACATAACGAGGCGCGCTTTTCCAGACTCGAATAAAAACCTGTTGCGCAATGTCTTCGACGTCCGAACTGCTGCCCAACATCCGAGCGACCGTGCCTGCCACCAACGCCTGATGTTTTTCGATTAGCTGCTCAAACGCCTGGGCATCGCCTCGCCCGACGAGCCCCATCAGCCGTACATCGTCGGCGTCCTCTTCCGATCTGCCCTGGTTTCCCGGATCGTTCTGTGACATCGTGACTTGGACGTTCCAAGGCCGAAAAGTTTGCCCCAAAAAATGCCGACGGCTAAATTCGGCCGTCTATCACCCTCGTAGTCATCGTTTTTGTTGCAAGCCATCAGCGGCCTGTGCATGCTTGATGTGCGATTAACCAGAGCCCGCCGATGAATTATCAGCTCATTCCAAAGGAACTGCGACCGATCGCTGAAAAAGTCGAAGCGCGGCAACGGATATCAGGGGAGGAAGCTCTCATCCTTTACGGCGCAAACGATCTCAACGCGCTTGGAATGATCGCGAACGTGGTGCGCGAGCGAAAGAACGCCAACTACGCAACGTACATCCATAATCGCTACATCAATTATTCGAACATCTGCATTTTATCCTGCCAGTTCTGCGCTTTTGCAGCCAAGAAGCGCGACGCGCACGCCTTTGAATATGCTATTGAAGAAATCGAGCGTGCTGTGGCGGAGGCACTTCCTTTGGGCGTCACCGAAGTGCACATGGTAGGCGGGCTGCATCCCACCTTGAAGAAAGATTGGTATCTCGACCTCTTGCGGCGACTCCGAGCGCTCGACCCGCAGCTGCACATCAAGGCATTCACAGCGATCGAGGTTCGCCACCTAGCTCAACGTTCGCGATACGCTGTAAACTCTGCGGTCAGCCGGACTTGGTTCGATCACCGGGGGTGGCGCCGAGATTTTCGATCCGATTGTGCGCGACCAAATCTGCCGGGGCAAGGAAACCGCTGCCGAATGGCTCGATGTCCATCGCACCTGGCACTCCATGGGCGGCCGCAGCACCTGCACGATGCTTTACGGACACATTGAAACGCTGGCACATCGCGCTGATCACCTGCGCCAGTTGCGCCAACTACAGGATGAGACCGGAGGATTCACTGGCTTTGTTCCTTTTGCTTTCGAACCGGGACAATCCCACGGCACCCTCGCGCATATCAAGCGCGCCTCGGCGTTTGAACAACTGCGCAATCTGGCGGTGAGCCGGATTTACCTCGATAACATCGATCACCTGACCGCTTACTGGGTCAGCCTCGGATTGCCGCTCGCGCAGGTCTCGCTCAGCTACGGCGTGGATGACCTGCACGGAACGATTTTGGAGGAAAAGATTTTCCACATGGCTGGCGCAACCACCCCGCAGCAACAGAGTGTGGCCGCGCTCGAGCACGCCATTCGCGAAGCGGGCCGGGAGCCAGTACAGCGAGACAGTTATTACCGGCATATTTCGCCGCGTCAGACAACGGAGACACGCGCCACGCCTGCGCCAGCCGAGCTTGCCTGCGCGTGATTTGGTACGGCGCGACCGCCGGGCGATTCAAGAAAGAATGCTGCGCATCGGCTGCGTCAAATATCTCAACGCCCTTCCGCTTATCCGCGGGTGGCCGGGTGAGGTAGATTTTGATCATCCATCGGCATTGTGTCAGCGCGTCGCGATCGGCGAACTCGATGTCGCACTTGTTTCCAGCTTTGAGTTTTTACGCAACCCGCTTTATCGAATCGTTGACGACGTTTCGATTTCATCCGATGGCCCGGTTTATAGCGTCGTACTCGCGCACTGCGGCGAACTCTCTGATATTCAGGAAATTGAGCTCGATCCTGCTTCGCAAACCAGCATCAACTTGTTGCGCTGCCTTCTCGCAGAGCTTGGAATGAATCCGCAACTGGAGAGCGCCACGAAAACTTTCGGGGCTGGTGTCGGCAGTCCGCCACAGGACGGATTCGCCGTGGCGAACTTGCCGACACCTCATAGCGGACAGCTCCTCATCGGCGACCAAGCCATTGCATTTCGACAAAGGCACGCCGGTGAATTTCAGTTTTGGGATCTCGGCGAACAATGGAAGAACCTTACCGGTCTTCCGTTCGTCTATGCACTTTGGCTGATTCGGCCTGAGGTTGTGGATGCAAAATCGGTCGCTCAACGTCTGCGCGCTTTACGTGATGAAAACCTCACCAATCTCGACGATCTAGTCAGCGATTCTGTAGCCGGTGGCGTTGAACAGGATTCGCGAAGCATGACTGAATTTCTTACGCAGTATTATAGCGAGCATCTTCGATTCAGTTTCGGAGAAGCTGAGAAGCAGGGATTGGAACATTTCGCGCATCTGTGCGTCAGGCATTGCGTGCTTCCAAGGCGCGATCGTACGTTTACGCTCGTTTAGAACGCAGTATTCCAGTCAGGTGAGCTTGCGATCTCGCAATCAACGCTTCTCCTCGGTTAAACCAAGGTCGAGATCGTAAAGCTGCCAGCCCGACCAGGTAAAATGAAACCGGAGCTTGATTCCATCGCGATCGACGACAAATACCCGCGGCCCGCTAAAAAACGCATATTTCACCTTCGACCAGTTTACGCCTTTGCCGAGTGTGAAATGGAATTCTCGGGGATTTTTTAAGTTTTTCAGTGTTTCTGGGTTAGACAGCAGCGCCGCGATCCCGTCAGGTGTGACATACGTATCAACAATCGCATCGATCAGCGTGGGCCCGAGGTTACTCCAGCGTTTGTGGCCGCTTGTTTCGCGGGCAAACCGCGCCACCAATTGCCGCTTCAGCGAAGCTCGAACAGCGGGAAAATCGACGCGCGAACTGATTGCAGCAGCATTGCCCGATCGAATCGCCTCTGTGAACTGCCAAAACGAAACGTAAGGCGACGCTGCGTAAGCCAGCAAAGCAATGACACAGATGATCAGGAGCCAGCGGATCAGTCTCATTTTAGATCTAACATAAACAGGATTCGTACACGTCTGAAAGCGATGCGAGGACGCATCGCACCTGAAACGGCTTTGCGCGAAAAAAGTTGTCTGATTTCAATGTGCGTAGTCGCCTTGTCACTTGCTAGGTAGTAAATAAACTGAGCGGTGCAACATCGATGGATTCTACCGCCGCGCGAAGATCTGAATGGCGGCGCTATTCCGTGGAGCGAAATTTGCGCATCGGAGTGCATTGCACGATTGCTTTTTCGGAAAGGCTTTCGAAGCGCCGATGAAGTCCAAAATTTTCTGCGGCCGCGTCTTAGCTCCCTGAGCGATCCATTTTTGCAGCCACAAATGCGGGCAGCCGTCCCTCGCATCCTCCTCGCACTGGATCGGCGCGAACGCATTGTTCTGTTTGGGGATTACGATGTCGATGGCGTGACCTCACTGGCCTTGCTGGCTGAAACATTGCGTGCTTACGGCGCGGCGCCGGAGCTATTCTTGCCGTTGCGCATGGAAGAAGGCTACGGGTTGAGCAGGGAAAGCCTCGCGCGTTGTCTCGAGCAGCATCGACCGCAACTGCTCGTAGCGCTCGATTGCGGCACTGCTTCAATCGTTGAGATCGCCAATCTTAAAAGAGACGGCGTGGACGTCATAGTGCTTGATCACCACCAGCCTTCCCAAAGCCACGGCGTGGCGAGCGAACCGAAATCACAGTTGCCCGATTGCGTCGCAATGGTGAATCCAAAGGCTGATTCAGCCTCGTCGTTTCATTATCTCTGCAGCGTGGGGATCGTATTCAAGCTGTGCCATGCGCTGTTGAAGACGCGACCGTTGCCCGGGTTTGATTTGAAATCAAAACTCGATCTTGTGGCGCTTGGCACCGTGGCTGACATCGTGCCGCTGGTGGAAGAGAATCGTTTGCTCGTTCAGCGCGGCGCAATCGAGATTGGGCGGACCTCGCGCATCGGTCTAAAAAAACTAATGCAAGTCGCTGGAGTGCGTCCGCCGATTTCGCCGCATGACATTGGGTATCGACTTGGGCCACGCTTGAATGCCGCTGGCCGCTTGAGCACCGCGGAGAAATCCTTGCGCCTATTGCTCACAAACGATGAAGAGGAAGCAACTGCGTTGGCGATAGAGCTGGATCAACAAAACCGCGCGCGCCAGGAAGTGGAAAAGCAAATTCTCGCTGCAGCCGTTGAGACCATCGACAAACGATTCGATCCCGCGCGCGACGCGGGCATTGTGGCAGGCGCGCGGGGTTGGCATCCAGGCGTGCTTGGCATCGTAGCATCGCGCATTGCTCGAAAATATCATCGGCCTGCTATTCTAATCGGATTTGACGAAAACGGAGTCGGTAAGGGAAGCGGACGGAGCATCGAGGGGCTAAATCTTGTCGACGCGCTGACCCGGTGCGTGTCGCGCGATTGCGCGATTGAGAAGTTCGGAGGCCACGAAATGGCAGCGGGTCTGGCTATGCGCGAAGAAAATTTCGAGCAATTCGCCGAGGTATTTGGCCGCATCGCGCGCGAGTCACTTTCCGAGGAAGCCTTGCAAGGACGCCTCTGCCTCGATCACGAGCTACCGTTCAGGGACATTGATTTCGAATTCTTGCGCTGCCACGAACTATTGCAGCCGTTCGGAAATGCGAATCCCCAGCCGCTTTTCTTTGCGCATGCGGTTGAGCCAGTCGGGCCGCCACGAGTTTCAAACCAAAAGCATCTTGTGTTTCGCTTGCGCCAGGGCAACCAGCATCGGCGCGCCGTCTATTTCGACGGCGCAGCAAACCAATTACCCCCATTACCGTGGGACGTCGCCTTCCGAATTAGCGTGGATGAATATAATGGCGAAGCCTTGGTTGGGATGCGAATCGAGGCCGTTCGCGCAGCCGAACCCGTTTTAAACGCCGGGGTTCGAATTGCATGACCGACATTTCTATAAATCTTGAAGAACTAAGCTGGATGCCACGCCCGCGTTTGCTGGCGCTGCGACGGCTCGGAGTTGCCACCGTTGAAGACTTGCTGACGCATTTTCCGCGTCGTCATGAGGATAGAACCGAGTTCCCGAATTTCCCTCGGGAGGAGAGCGATGTCCCCATCTGTTTATGCGGTGAAGTCATCAAAACGTCGCTGCGACGATTTGGCGGCTGGAAGAAAATCTTCGAAGCGACCCTGCAGGAATCACAGCCGAACGCTTTGAGTGAACCGATGGTGTGCCGCTGGTTCAATTTACATTACGTACAGAAGATGATCGCCACTGGTCAAAGGATCGTTGTTTTTGGCAAACCGCGACTGCGCGGAAAACGAATGTGCATGGATCATCCGGAATTCGAGGTGATCGAGAACGATGAAGAGATATCGATCCATTTCCGGCGCATCACGCCAATCTATCCTGCGACAGAAGGTCTTTCGCAGCGTGCCTTGCGCAGCATCCTTTATCGCGTCTTGCAGGAAGTTGCGGATGCAGCTTGGGAACCGATCGCGCCGCACAATTTGGTGCGCGGCGCGCGATCGGAAGCCATTCGCGCAATCCATTTTCCGAAAAGCTGGGAAGCACGCGATGCCGCGCGCGAGTATCTGGTGCTCTCGGAATTCTTCGCCATGCAGATGCTGATCGCGGGGCGACGCGCTGATGCTTCGGTCCGCCACGGGCAGGCCCACTGCGGATCCGGTGCACTGCTGGAAAAATTCCTAAAATCGCTGCCGTTCGAATTGACCGCTGCGCAGCGAAAGGTGCTCTCGGAAATCCGGCGTGATCTGGCGGCGAATTGTCGCATGAACCGTTTGTTACAGGGCGATGTTGGCTCGGGAAAAACCGTCGTGGCAATTGCGGCGATGCTCCTTGCGGCTGAAGCCGGATATCAGACGGCGTTCATGGCGCCAACCCAGATCCTGGCGGAGCAACACTACGACGTGCTGCGTCGCTGGCTCGAACCGCTGGGTGTGCGCATCGCTTTGCGAACAGCCGCAAGGCAGGAGGAAACCGGTCCGTTGCCGCTGTTTGCGCGAGAGGCCGCCTCGGGTAGCGCACGCGTCTCGCGTGCTGGCGATGGCGTCGCGCCGTCGCGGACTTTGGTTGATAGACAGTGTGAGCCTGGAGCTCAGTATTCCCGTCGACGTCTTCCACATTTCGAAAGGCCGTGGGCCATTTACGCCGTCACTATTGCGACGAACAAGGATCGTTGTCTGTCACCAAATGCGCGCACAATTGTCCTGGAATCCCTGCGTCACTTTCACAACAGACGTTACGAAATGTTCGCCGCCTGCGTAATGCCCGACCATGTGCATTTACTCATCCAGCCTTGGCCAAAAGACGACGACGACAAGGGAAACACTGCCTTTTGGCCATTGAGTGAATTGCTGCATTCGATCAAATCTTTTTCAGCGCATGAACTTAACGAAATCGAGAACAAGAGCGGATCGGTCTGGGAGAAGGAACGGTTCGATCGCTACGTGCGATCGGATCGCGATCTAAAGGAAAAGTTTCACCACATCCTGCGGAATCCATGGGATTCGGGGGTGGCAAAGCAAAATGAAGATTATCTCTGGGTCTGGACGCAGGACGATGAACTACGTAATGAAAGTTCGTTTCGGCGCGACGCCGAAACCAGCACGCGGGACGCGTGCGCTCCCCAGGCGCTCCCGCCTGACGAGCCCCAAATCATCGTCGGAACGCATGCGTTGCTTTACGAGAGTGTTTCGTTTTCGAATCTCGGACTGGCGGTGATTGATGAGCAGCACAAGTTCGGAGTTGCGCAACGCGCGCGTCTGACTGCGCGCGAGCCGGTGCCGGATGTGCTGGTCATGACCGCCACGCCGATCCCGCGAACCCTAACCATGACGATTTACGGCGATCTCGATGTATCCACAATCGATGAGATGCCGGGAAACCGTGGAAAGATTGTCACTGCGGTGCGCGATACGTCTGCGCTGGGGGAGGTACTCAGGTTTTTGCAAACGGAATTGGCGAGGGGACGTCAGCTGTATGTGGTCTATCCGCTAATTGATGAAAGCGAGAAACTGGACGCGAAAGCCGCCGCCGCCGAATACGAGCTGTGGCGTGAACGCCTGCATCCGTTCCGATGCGAGTTGCTTCATGGCCGGAAGGCAGCGGCTGAGAAACAGCAGATCATGGAGCGTTTTCGACGGGGCGAAACGCATGCGTTGATCAGCACGACTGTGCTCGAGGTCGGGGTCGATGTTCCCAATGCGAGCGTGATGGTGATTGAAAACGCCGAGCGCTTTGGTCTAGCGCAGTTACACCAGCTCCGGGGTCGCATCGGTCGTGGTGAACATAAATCGTATTGCATTTTGCTGAGCTCCAACCAGACGCCAGAGACGTCGGCGAAGCTCGCAGTTTTAGAAGGAACGACCAATGGCTTTGAAGTGGCCGAAGCGGACTGGGAATTGCGTGGGCCGGGCGATCTGCTCGGCACAGCGCAGAGCGGCTTGCCGGCGCTGAAGATTGGAGACTTGAAACGCGACGCAAGCCTGATGCGGCGTGCTCGCGCTGCTGCCATGGCGGTTTTCGAAACCGACCCGCGCTTGGAGCTGTCTGAGAATCAACGTTTTCGCCATTTAATTGTCGAACAACAGGGACAAAGTTTCTCGCACGTTAGTTGATGAAAAACCTCGCAAAATTTTTGCTTTTTGTGCTGCTGTTAAGCGCCGGAATTTCGCTGCTTTACGATTACCGCCTCAAACACGGCGGCTTAAAGTTCGCGTCCGGGCGCACACCGGAAAAATATACGTTTGCCTCCGAGTCGGCGGTGAACCCAAAACAGGTTGCATCCCTTGAATCGTTGAATCAGGAACGGCGGGCGCTCGTCAAGGGTGTCGTGCCATCAGTTGTAGCGGTGAAGACGTCAACGAAGGTCGCTATCCGGCGCGAATATGGAGTCGATCCCTTCGAATTTTTCTTTCCAAATCAACGGAGATTTCGCAATCCGCGCGACGAAGCGCTGGTGCAAACGTCGCTTGGGTCCGGCGTGATCGTGACGAATGAGGGTCATATCATTACGAACAACCACGTGGTGACTGACAGACAAGGCCGTCCGGTTGATCAGATTGAAGTCCAACTGAGCGACGGCCGAACGAAAAAGGCGCGCTTCGTTGGTGCCGATGACCAGGTGGACCTGGCCGTGCTCAAGATCGATGATCCAGGAGTCAGGCCGCTCAAGCTTGCTGACTCGGACAAGGTACAGCCAGGGGATTTTGTCCTGGCGATCGGTAACCCACTTGGATTTGAGGAAACGGTCACCGATGGGATCATCAGTTCAAAGGGACGGCCCAATCGCAGCGATGTTTTCGCTGATCTGCTGCAGACAAATGCAGCAATCAATCCGGGCAACAGCGGAGGCCCATTGATCAACCTCCGCGGCGAAGTGATTGGGATCAATACGGTGATCGCCTCAACCACCGGCGGGTCTCAGGGACTTGGGTTTGCAATCCCCTCAAACACAGTTCGCAGCGCGCTGGAAAGTTTGTTGAAACAGGGACGCATCATTCGCGGCTACCTCGGAATCCAGACGGGAGCGTCGCAGCGCGGCGTCGGTGACTCGGACACGGAAGGTGTGACTGTGGGTGAAGTAGTCTCCGGATCCCCGGCAGAACAGGCAGGCCTGCAGCCCGGCGATGTCATCAGCAAATTCGACGGACGCGACGTGAAGAATTTCAGGACGCTTCGCACACTAGTCGCCGAGGCGCCACTGGACAAGCAGGTAGAGCTTCAAATCGTCCGCAACGGAAAACCGTTAACGGTAAAAACGCAGATTAAAGAACAACCAGTCGATTACGAAAGCGCGCGCGTTGCTCCGAGCGGAAACCAGCCGCGTCCACAAGGCCCGCAACAGCCTGAGGATCAGGAAGACGTCGACAGTCCCCTGGCATCAATTCACGTAGACGAATTAGCTCCGGAAAAAGCGCGCCAACTCGATCTGCCTCCAAACGTGAAAGGCGTACTCGTTACTAACGTTGATCCCGACAGCGGTGTGGCCGAATTACAGAAGGGCGACGTGATTGAAGAGATCAATCAACAGCCAGTCACATCCGTTTCCGACTACAACAAGATCGTCGCCTCGCTCGATCCGAACCAGCCGCAAGTCTTATCTGTTTGCCGCCATCGCGCGCGCTCGTTTTTAGTTTTGCGGCCGCGATAAATATTCCAAAATTGTAGCCACCGGCCTGTGGCCGTTCCGGTCCGCAGTCATTTACAACGAGAAGACGGTCCACAGGACCGTGGCTACAGCCGCTTAGCACGCGATCGCGTGCCGCTGGCACACCCCAGAGAGCATTTCCCAAAGCGCGTCGAGAACGCGATTCACGGACGCTTTCACTGACTCAAAATTTTGCTTATCGATGTAATGGCTCAGCATTTCGCGTTCGGAAGCGGAATGTTCGCGGTCAGCTTCGATGTGCACGCTGAAGTATTCGTAATGTTTTGGATCAGCGAAGCCGTAATATTTTGTTAGCCCGTCGATCTTGGATTCACATATTGCCGGGATCTGACTTTCATACGCGTAGAGCGCCGCTAACCCGCCCGCCGTTGATTGCTGGCCGCAAACTGAACGGAAAGTGTCTATCAGATTGTTTGTCTCCCGTCGCTTGTCAGATTCGCGCGCATCGCCGTAAGACACACCGAGGCCTTCAGCAAACTGGAGCCACAGTTCGGGATGGTTCGGCGATCCCGCTTCCTCATCGATCAAATTGTTGAGCAATTGTTTGCGCGCCGACTGATCTTCGCAGTGCGCATGCACTGCCGACAGGTACGTCGGAAAAGCTGCGACGTGATGGTAATACTGCCTCGCATAATCCGCGAGTGCTTCTCGGCTGAGTTCCCCGCGTGTCCACGCGAGATAAAACGGATGTTTCAAGAGATGTTTCGCCGCAATGTCGTTATCGATCGTATCGAGGTATTCGTTCATTTATGTTCTCCAGATGGATTCAGGCCACAGATTGACACAGATCCTCACCAATTAAGAAGCAGAATTTTATCTGTGTTTCATCTGTGTGAATTGTGTGGCAGAAAATTTCACGCAACTTGCAAAATGTGTTTGATCCCGCGAATCGGAATGAGGACCCAGCTGGGACGATGGTTTAGTTCATAGGCGATCTCGTAGACAGCTTTGTCGAGCAGATAGGCTTCAAGCATGATCTGGAGGTCCTCGCTGTTTTTCGGGACAAAGATCGCGGCTGCGGTCGTGTGCAAATAGCTTTGCAGAAAGACGCTGCTCATGTGGCGATACCAGAGATCGGCCCAGCGCTCGAGGAAGGGCACGTCTTCTTTGCGCATGGCCGGCTGCCACAGTGCGGCGTAGGCGGCATATTGGAACGAACGCATCATACCGGCGACATCGCGTAGCGCGGACCGTTTCATTTTTCGATCGCTCAACGGTCGCGCCGGTTCTCCTTCGAAATCGAGAATCACGAAATCTTTACCCGTATAAAGCAGTTGCCCAAGATGATAGTCGCCGTGAATCCGGATTTTCGCGGCGTTCGCGCGGCGATCGAGCAATCCCTTTTCGCGTGCCAATATTTCCTTTTCCGCAGCGAGCACTTCCCGGGCTTCGCTTCGGAATTTCGCAGGGACATCCGACAATTTCTTCCCCAAAAATGTAAACGCGCGGCGCAATGAGGTGCGCATGCTTTGGTAAACAGACCGCTGCGCCATGGCATTAAATGCCTCTGGCGCGAACGCAGGATCGTCACTTCTCGATGCCAGCGCAAGATGCAGCTCACCAGTGCGCTGTCCTAGCAACTTTACCTTTTCGGGATACACGCCGCCTATCAGCTCATCGAGAAGAGCCCCGGGAGGGGCTGTCTCATTTTGAAAATCGGCTTTGCGCTCCAGCATGCGTTCGTAATAGCGGCCGAGAGCGTCCACTGTAAGGGTCCAAACGTCGCCTTCGTTGGCGACCGCGCGCTGCAGAAGACAAACAACAGTTGGCTCTGCCTTTGCCCGGCGATATTCGAGTGCCCCGACGAAAGCAGGCACGTTCGGAAACTCGGTTCGCTCCGTCAGAAATCGGGTGATTTCCACGTCAGGGTTCATGCCGTCCTCGAGTTTCCGATAGAGTTTCAGGAAGAATTTATTGTCAAACAGCATCGAAGAGTTGCTTTGTTCTGCGTTCAAAACGTAGGATTTTTCGGAGACACCAGGGTCCTGCGGCTCCAGGTCATCCTTTGCGACGCCGACAAATTGTCCTGCCTGAGCTCGGAGCGTGCGACGCTGCACGATGGCGTCGAACAATTGTGAGCGAAACGCCGAGTCCCAGATGGCATCGCATAGAATAGCGCCGTTGCTTTGAGCAAAATGCGCTACGACGGCTTGAGGCGCACTCTGCGCAATGGAGTGTGCGCTTTCGCCGGAGGCAATCTCTACCGGAATTGTGTACGTTTCTGATGGGGCATCCAGATAATTTACCTCGACCAACCAAAGTCGCGCGCCGTCGGCATTGGGCGAAACCGGAAGCTGCTCGGTCACTTTGAGGTTCCGAAAACTGCGTGCTTTCGAACCAAACCAACGGGCATTGTGGATGTGATTGGGGAGAACCTCTCGCTCGAGCTGGTCTCGCTGGCCATCGCCAAGCAGGATGTCGAACTGAGCTGGCACGTTGATACTTGGGACAACGCGTTTCTTCAATGCACGCCGACTATTGCTCGGCGTTTGGAGCGCGAACCAGTAATAAGCGTGTGGACCGAGTGTGATGACGTAGCGCGTTTTCCTTATCGGTCGAAAGAGATTGCGGCTAAAAACCTCCATCGGGACGCAGCCGGCGAAACGCGAAAGATCCAACTCGGCTGACTGCGAAAACCTGGAGAGATTTGCAACGACTATGATCGTCTGAGAACGCTTTGAAATTTCTTCGCATCGCGATCACACGACGCGTCCACCACAGCAGCGACGAAAGATTTTTCTGCTGGTTCTCGACGTTCACAGCTTCGTAGTGATACTCAGGGTCGATCGTGACCGGCAAATAAAGCTGTTGCGGATTTGCCCTTGAAAATCCTGCGTTCCGGTCTGGGCTCCATTGCATGGGCGTGCGGCAACCATTGCGGTCGCCCAGATAAAAATTGTCTCCCATGCCAATCTCATCGCCGTAATAGATGATTGGTGTGCCTGGCATGGAAAAGAGCAGCGTGTTGAGGAGCTCGATTTTTCGGCGGTTGTTCGCAAGGAGCGGCCCAAGCCGACGGCGGATGCCGAGATTGATCCGTGCGTGAGGGTCTGTGGCGTACACGCGATACATGTAGTCGCGCTCCTCGTCGGTCACCATTTCCAGCGTAAGCTCGTCGTGATTGCGAAGAAACATCGCCCATTGGCAGTTGTCGGGGATCGGCGGCGTCTGATCGAGGATGTCGATGATTTGGAGCGACATGAACATTCGCGGCATCAGCGGGAAATGAAAACTCATGTGGGTCTCATCACCCTTGCCGAAATACGCTGCCGCGTCCTCCGGCCATTGATTGGCTTCTGAGAGCAGCATGCGATTTGGGAACTTCGCATCCACATGCGCACGCAGTTCGCGAAGAAATTCGTGTGTTTCGGCTAAATTCTCGCAGTTAGTGTCTTCCCGTTCGTAAAGATACGGCACGGCGTCGAGCCGAAGTCCGTCCACGCCCATCGACAGCCAGAAATCGCAGACCTTCTTCACCGCCTCGTGCACCGCGGGATTGTCAAAATTCAGGTCCGGCTGATGCGAATAAAAGCGGTGCCAGTAATAGGCCTTGGCCACAGGGTCCCACGCCCAGTTCGACGTTTCGAAATCTTTGAAGATGATTCGCGCATCACCGTATTTTTCCGGCGTGTCGCTCCAGACGTAGAAATCCTTGTAGGCGAGGTCGCCGGCGCTGTAGCCGGCGGCGTTGACCCCGGTTGCCCTTGCGTCACCGGCCGCTGCTGCCGCCACCGCGCGTCGTGATTTTTGGAACCACGGATTTTGGTCGGACGTGTGATTGATTACCAGTTCGGTAATAACGCGCAGATTGCGTTGATGCGCGGCATCCAGAAACACCCGGAAATCATCGAGCGTGCCGAAATTCGGATTAACATCGAAATAATCGGCAATATCGTAACCATCGTCGCGCAGCGGCGACGGATAGAACGGCAGCAGCCAGATAGCGGTGATCCCGAGTTCCTGGAGATAATCCAGCTTCTCCATGAGCCCGCGAAAATCGCCCATGCCGTCGCCATCGCTGTCGCAAAAAGTCTTGACGTGCAGCTCGTAGATGATGGCGTCCTTGTACCAAAGTGGATCCACACTTGTTTGAGATTCCCCTTGCACCATGTGTTTAATCTTTGACGCACAAAAGGCTGCGCGCAATCATCGATCAATCGCTGTCCCGTAACTGCGCGTCACGTGGATTGAAACAAAATAGGCTGCGTTGTCATGGCCGCGCCTGCAAAACTTAAGATTTGGCGCGTGGTGCGCTCGGAAAACCGGTGGACGAACTCAGCCGCCCAGATTAAGACATTCAACTGCATTTCGGGCATCGATCTCTTCTTGACTCTTGATTTCCGATCTCACATGGCACGTTCCAAATTAAGCTCTTCCACGGGCGGCTCACGAAAGAAACGCGCGCGAGTCGCAAAGCCACGAGCGAGACCGCTCACCACTGCGCCGACGCTCGAACCCGGAGCGCCGACTGATTTCGAACTGATGAAGGGGATTCAAGCGGGTGACGCTGATGCGCTGTCGCAACTCTACGACCGGTACAACGGCATTCTCAAAGCGCTGATCCTGCGAGTAATTCATAATGAGGCTGAGGCCGATGATCTCTTGCAGGAGATTTTCATGGAGATCTGGAACCAGGCAAAAAATTTCTCCCCTCAAAAAGGCAAACCGCTCGGCTGGATGGTCACCCTCGCACGGAGACGCGCAATCGACGGTCTGCGCAAGAAACAGGCTTATGCGCGCGCAGAGGAACGCCTGCAAAACGAAACCGAACAACAGCCCGATG
>QHPE01000130.1:40971-55867 GCA_003218945.1 Verrucomicrobiota bacterium
CTCGCATTTTTCAGGGGCATGAGCCAGCGCGAAATCGCAGCGAAAACGAATACACCCTTGGGCACCGTGAAAACTAGGCTTGAATTGGGACTTAAGAAAATATATGACGGCCTCAAGGACCTGAGAGATGAACTTTGAGCAGTTCCAAAATCAGTCGCGATTATACGTCATCGGGGCCTTGGAGGCAGAAGAAGTGGAAGAGTTCGAGAAAGCTCGACAGAAATTCGGCAAAAAAGCCGAAGACTTCATAGCCAAGTGCTACGCCTTGCACGAAGCATTCGCTCTGAGCCTGCGTCCGGCAAAGTCCTCCGACGCGATCAAGGAACGGCTGATGGCCATGGTCAAGGCGAAGAAGGAAGCCTGAAACTTGTTAGTTTCCCTTTGGCGCGAGGGAAGCGACGATTTTTTCGAAACGCGGGTCGCCGCGCAAAGGATCCCAAAACGGCAACAGTTTTAATTGACCGTAGCTGAGAAAACTAGGGGACCGAATGGCTGACTCGATTTGTTTGCAGGCAAGATTATTTTCACCAACCCAAGCCGCAACGACTGACAGGTATTTGATCATCGCCGGACCGTTGATTGCATCTTTTTGCACCGGTAGAAGCTCGATTGCGCGGCGGGCTTCGCGCAGTGCCTGTTCTTTCCGACCAAGACTAGCGTCGATCAGGCCTAGCAGGCACATCGCGGGACCATAGCCTGGTTGAGCCTGGATCGTTCTCTCCTGTTCCGCGCGTGCAGCGGTGAAGGCTGATTGTGCTTTCGCGTCATCGTTCGTCATGCGCGCGATTACACCTTGGAGAAACAAGCGACTCAACGCAACGTTGTCGCTACTGACATGCGGTTTTTCTTCAGCAAACACCAGAGCTTCTCTTGCTGAATCTGCATCGCGCTCGCAAAGTGCACAAAAGAGCCAGGCATCGGCGACCCGCGACATTGCGGCAGGATTCGTGGAGCGAATTAAGCCGATCATTTGATGTAAAGGACGAGTATCGGCATGCCAATTCAATTCCGCCCAGCCGCGTCCTATCTTGCTGTCGATATCGTCTGGCATGATGGTCAGCACCCGATCCAATATCAATTCTTCGTCAGCGTAGCGTCGGAGGTAATCGTAGCTTATTGCAATCTGCTGAAGCAGGTAAACGTTGCGTGGATCGAGGCCAAGCGCGCGCTCGAGGTTTCGTGTAGACTCTTCCCAGCGGCCTTGACGGCGCTGAATGAAACCGCTCAGCTGGAAGATCCGGGAATCATTAGGCAAGCTTTGGTGCGCCCGTTCCAGTTCAGCGAACGCGCCATCATAATCGAGGTATCCTGAATAAAGATTCCATGCCCGTGCGAGATGTGTCTCTCCAGCCTCCGGATGGAGACGGAACGCGGCTTGAAAGGCCGCTTCCGCCAAGGCGAGCCGTGCGGAAGTATGGTCGTAGCCCGAGAAATAGAGGGAATCATTCGTGTAAGCGAGCTCACAATATGCTTCAAAGAAAGATGGATCACCCGCCACGGCCTGATTCAGTAACTCGGCCGCCTGGAGCAAATCCGCTTTTGCGTCACTGCTAAGTGTTGTTTCCAATAGAAGATTCTTGCCTCGAGTGTAGAGATCAAAGGCGTTGAGATCGTTTGTCGGCACCCTTTCGATTGCTTGCTCCTCTGCCGGCGAGATCTTGACGCGCAACTGCGCGGCAATAGTTTTCGCGATCTCGGTTCGAATCGTGAAAACATCAGAGACCTCGCGATCATAGCTTTCTCCCCAGAGGTGCCGGTCATTGCGTGCATCGATCAACTGCGCGTTGATCCGTACACGATTGCCGGAGCGCGCAACGCTTCCTTCCACCACATGCGCCACGCCAAGTTCGCGGCCGATCTCGCGCAGATTGCGCGCCGGCCCGCTTTTATATTGCATTACACTCGTGCGACTGATCACTTTCAGATCGGCGATCTTCGCTAGATCGATCAAGATTTCGTCCTCGATTCCGTCGGCAAAATGGGAGTTTTGCTTGTTATCACTGAAATTCTCAAACGGCAGCACCGCGATGCTCTTTTCAGGTATTTCGCTCGTTCTTGGACTTCGCAGCCAGTAAAGGGACAGCGCCAGGCCAAGAGTGCCGGCCAACACTGCCAGTGCGAGAGCGATGGGCGAGCGAATCCAGCGTAGCCATGGATGCCGAGCCGCAGAGTGTTCCAGTTCGGCTGTAAATTCCAGTCGGTGATGTAAGGCTTTGACCGCCTCCAGCATCTCGTTCGCGTTCTGATACCGTTCCCCCGGATTTTTGCGCAGTGCCTTGCTAACAACGTGTTGAAGCTCGCCGGGCGCCCGTGCGATGTAGTTTCTGAGCGGCTGCGGCTCGGTTGTTAAGATGGCGGTCATCACCTCACGTGGCGTCTTGCCTGTGAACGGCGCGCACCCAGTCGTCATCTCGTAAAGCACGACCCCGAGACTCCAGATATCGGTGCGTTTATCAGTCCGCGCACCGCGTGCCTGGTCGGGAGACATGTAATAAATCGTTCCAAGTATCGACCCAAGGTGAGTCTCGACCAGTTTCACTGGCTGTTCCTGCGTCATTGTTGCTTGCAGGTCTTGTTCACCAAGCTTCGCAATCCCAAAGTCGAGTACCTTCACATAGCCGTCCGGCCGCAGCATGATGTTCTCCGGTTTTACGTCGCGATGCACGACGCCGGCGGAATGCGTCGCGGCGAGCGCACTGGCCACCTGAATTGCAATCTCAAGCGCTTCAACAAGCTCTATGCGTCCACGCGCGAGGCGTTGACGCAGCGTTTCGCCTTCGATGAGCTCGCTGGCAATAAAACGAGTGGAGTCATCCGCGCCGACCTCGTAAATGGTTAGGATGTTTGGATGATTGAGCCCGGCCACGGCCCGAGCTTCCTGCTGAAACCGTTTTAGACGCTCCGCTACGCTGGTAAGATGCTTCGGTAGAATTTTGAGCGCGGCTTTTCGTCCGGCGATAATATCCGAAGCGAGATAGACTTCACCCATTCCACCGACGCCAATTCGTTTTAGGATTTGATAGTGACCGATCGTCTGCCCGATCAGCGAGTTATTTTGTCCGTTTGCGACGATGTTCGCAGCAAGAGCTGAAATCGAGCTTTCAACACAATCCTCCGCCTGTCGATGTGACGCCAGTAGCGTTTCAACTTTAGAGCGCAAACCCTCATCGCCAGCGCATCTGGTATCCAGGAATGCTCCGATCTCCTCTGGGTCGCAACTCACCGCCGCGTGAAAGACTTCTTCAATCACCTGTAATTGCACCGGCGTCATATGCGGGAAAATGACGAAATCCGAATGTCGAATGACGAAAGAAGAATGAAGCCCCAATAACGAACGCGATGGTGTCCGGCTTCACGTCTTTGGATGTTCGCATCGCGGTTAGTCTTTTTACGAAGGAAATGCTTGCTTTCGCGCGCTTCCTTTCGGCACGTCCCAATGCGTTTCAGAAAGTCTTTTTTGGAAACTGCATCGCCAGCTTCCACGTAGTTAGCGTCAACACTAGTGCCGGCCCCAACGAGTTGAGTTATGATTCGATTGGTTACCGGATTTAGCGGAATCGTTTTCGCAAAATCGATAATTGCTTCGCCAAATCGGGCGGTTCGTTCTTCCAAATCGTAAACACGCTTTATCTCTGGTTCTTCGCGGACAAGTCCTGTGCCGTCATCCCAAAACGAATCGTCGGGTTGTGCCTTCGGATCTTGCGATTTCGTCATTCCTTCGTCCTTCGTCATTCGCACTTCGTCATTTCCTCTCACGCCACATTGCGCAATTCACTAAGCAGCCACGCCCTGGCAAAACGCCAGTCCCGCCGGACTGTGATCGCGGAGACTTTCAGCACACTCGCGATCTCGTCCTCCTGAAGTCCGCCAAAGTATTTGAGCTCGACTATACGGGCCTTTCTCGCGTCAAGCACTGCCAGTCGCTCCAAAGCTTCATTAACGTCCAGGACAACCTTGGTTTGTTCAGGCGAGACCAAGGCGGCTGAGTCCAGTTCAACTTTGCTCGCGCCACCGCCGCGCTTCTGGCGCTGCTGGTCTCTTGCGTGATTAAGCAGTATCTGCCGCATCGCCTTCGCCGCCACGGCAAAGAAGTGAGAGCGACTCTTAAAGTTGGGGGGTTGGCTTTGATCCACCAGGCGCAGATACGCTTCATTAGCAAGCGCTGTTGTTTGCAGCGTGTGATCGGGCCGTTGCCCGTGCATATGTCGATGAGCCAGCCGCCGAAGTTCCTTGTAAACGAGAGGCGTGAGTTTTTCCAGAGCGGCTTCGTGGCCCTCACTCCAGTCCGCTAACAACTGCGTCACCTGATGTGCATCGTCCATGGCACTCTAAAATCCCGCGACCGCGCCGGTAGCCGATTCCCGCCTGCTCCCCCCGGCGGACCTCCGCACAGGAAAAAACTTCGCTCTCCGATGATCGGTTTCAACCGACTTCGGTGTTTATCTGAATGAAGGAGAAATTACAAGTCGTATCGCAACGGCGCTAGTAAGCCATTAATTATTACCAAACCAATCTAAGGAAAAATAATATGAAACACTGCAACCTGTCACTGCTAGAAACTGCAGGTGAAACTATGGTGAAAGCGACTTCATGGATTTGCAATCGATGCACTCCATCACTTTCGTTGAGGGGCTTCCTTTTTGTCACCGTTGCTCTCGGACTCTTGGCATACCCGATGGGCACAACGGCAGGCGCAAGCGAACCTAAGACGATGAAAGGTGATACTCAGGAGCAGCCGCTCTCACCACCCATAGGTACTCTCTGGTACAACGGAGACTGGATCGTGGGCTGCGACTGGGGAATCAATTTCTACGGGAACGGGCTCGGCTTCCATATTAACGGTGTTAACACACATGTTTATGATGATTTCGTCGTACCGTCGCCGGGATGGCACATTACAGGGGTTTTCTGCAATAACCTTTTTTACACTTGGGGCAGTCCTGAGTTTCAGGTTCTCGCCGCGATTTGGGAAATTCGACAAGGCGTTTCCAATGGCAACGGAGGCACGCTGGTTGCCAGTGGTCATACGTATAGTCCGACAGTCACTGCGACGGGACGCGACGCTTTTTGTTCGGATCCCTTTGACGATGTTGAGTATCAGGTTCTGGTGTCTAACTTGGACATCAATCTGTCGCCCGGAACCTATTGGCTAAATGTGACACCAATCGGCACCGATAATAACGATGGGTATTTTAGCGATGCCCTCATTAGTGCGACTGCTGGCGCTGAGTGCGTCGGCTCTCCGTGCGGGAACAACTTCAATGCCTTTTCCAATAGCCCCGAATATAATGAGGTGTGGAAGCCAATAAATGGCGACTTCTCCATGGGAGTAATCGGAGGCTGCCCGGGCGGATTCAACTGTTTGCTCGAAATAATCTCTGTGGCATCCTCTAAACTTTCGATCTGGCCTATACTTTTGCCGCTAACAGGCGAATCGGGCGTGGAAGATCGCTCTGGGAAGCCGGGTGGAAACTTTACTGTCGAGATGACCTTCACCAACAATATTGTCTCATTTGCCCGTGCGAGTTCGAGTTGCGGCCGCGTCGCGAGCACTTCTATCAACGGCAGCGCACTTACCATTAATCTGACTGGTGTCTCATGTAATGCCTCAAACATCACGGTGACGGCAAATGATGTGAAGGACGATGCTGGCAACAATGTCGCCACGGCTTGTGTGACAATGGGCCTTTTGCTGGGTGATGTGGACGGTAATCGGGTCGTTGATTCCAACGATTTGGCTATCGTGAGGAGCCAGCTCGGACAGCCAACGAACGATACCAACCTGCGCTCCGATGTGAACAATGACGGCACCATTAGTAATCTCGATCTTCAGATCGTAACGCGCCAGATCGGCACGAGCCTGCCTCCGTGAACAGAATTCAGCCTCGTAACCGAGGAGGTTGAGAAAGTCGATCCCGAGCTGGTGGTGCACGATGAAGCAGGGAAACCGTACTCGGTCCGCTACGACGCTGTGAACGCCATGTTGCTAAATGAGTCTCTCAAAGAACACCGCCGAGTCGAGGAACAGCAAGCGTCGATTACGCAGCTGAAATCGAATGCTGCAAAGCAGGACGGCACGATCAGCGAACTCAAGAAAGACATCGGAATTCTCTCAGCGCACCTCGAAGAGCAAGCCGCGCAAGTGCAACAGGTAAGCGCACATCTCGCCGCAACCCAACCCACAACCCGAATAGCAGCAAACCAATAAGTCAACCATAAAAGGGAACAAACATGAAAAATAGCAGTCAATTAACCGTAGAGACTTTATTCAGCATAATCGCTCTAATTGTGAGCACCGCTGGCGCGAACGGCGGCGTTGATAACCCGCGAGAAGCAGGACAGATTTCCAACGCTTCACAAGATGCGCTTTATAATTCTACCAATCAGTCACATCCTTCGATCGACTTGCCTCTTTGGTACAACGGAGATGCGGACAATATCGGTTTTAACGCTAACGGATTCCTTGCCGTCAGCGATTGTGAGAGTTTTTTCAAAGGACACATCTATGACGATTTCGTCGTCTCTTCCCCAAATGGCTGGCACGTCACGTCAATCTATCACAATGAAGACGTCGGCGGCGCTGGCAGTTTCGGCTTTTTGAGCGCTTATGGAGCGAGCTGGGAAATTCGGCAAGGCATGTCCGACGGCAATCCAGGAACTTTGATCGCCTCCGGGGTTACCTACACACCAATAGTTACTGACATCGGAAATGGCATTTACAAAGTTCTAGTTGATGGTTTGGATCTTACCTTAGCGCCGGGCACCTATTGGTTGAATGTTACCCCAATTGGCCAGGGTTACACTAACGGTACTGCTGCAACTGCTGGTATTAACTGCATCGGATCTCCGTGCGGAAACGACCAAAACTCATTTTATTACGATCCCGACTTAGGTGACATTTGGTCCGCCGCGGGCGCTGACTACTCCATGGGTGTGAACGGCGTGAGCTGTCCTGGCAACTGCGAACTTCGACCAGTTTTCTTTGACTCGAGCAAGATTCTACCCTCCGGACAGCAGGAGAAAATCCCGTTGCCAATGACGGGTGAATCGGGTGTAGAGGATCGCTCAGGAAAACCCGGTGGAAACTTTACCGTGGAAATGATTTTTACTAACAACATCATTTCCTTTGCCCGTGCCAGCTCGAGTTGCGGCAGAGTAGCGAGCACGTCCATCAATGGCAGCACGCTTACCGTTAATCTGACTGGTGTCTCATGTAATGCGTCCAATATTACGGTCACGGCAAATGATGTGAAAGACGATGCTGGGACGAATGTCGCCACGGCTTGTGTGACAATGGGCCTTTTGCTAGGTGATGTGGACGGTAATCGGGTGGTTGATTCCAACGATTTGGCTATCGTGAGGAGCCAGCTCGGACAGCCAACGAACGATACCAACCCGCGTTCCGATGTGAATAATGACAGTACCATTAGTAATCTCGATCTTCAGATGGTTACCCGGCAGGTCGGCACGAGGCTGCCCTAGGCTCGCTGTCGACGATCCATAGACCTCATTTGCATCTGTAGCGGCGGCGGGCGTGCCGTCCGCATTCAGGGGAACTTTGCAGCCCGCACGGCTGCCGCTACAGCATAAACGAGCTTTTGAGCTTGCGATGCTTAGCGCGCCTCAGCACTCCATTTCGCGCAGGATAAACTCCTGCAGAAAACCATAAAAATTTACCTGGAACAAGCTCAGGTCCCGGCGCGATCCGATCGGTGAGTGCAGGTGATCGCTCAGTTCGGTCTCGGAAAAACTGTTTTTTGCTGCGATGACGAGCCGGGCTTGATTCAACGTGTTTGCAGGGAATCCGCAGCGTGCGGTTGGCGAGATTCTTTTCATTTCCGTTTAGCTGCTCCAAATCCCCCGCCACGGTTTGCGCTGCCGTTTGGAACAGGCGGCGCAATTCAGGTTCGACGTACACTTTCCACTCGGCGCAAAATTCCGTTTCCTCTCCGTTTATCGGCGGGCTGAAGATCCGTTCTTCGGCAGCAGGCGCGCCTTCCGGATTGGCGCTTGCGGGAATTTGCCGAAGCAGTTCCGCGAGGAACGGATCGAGCTCGGAGATTTCGATCTGGTTTTTGCGGCGGCGAATCTCCATGACTAAGAGATCTTCTCCAATGTGGCGAGCAAGAGGTATCCGTGCAGTTGTTGCACATAAAGTTCGCCCCGTTCCCGCGTGCCGCTCCACAGAATCGAACGTCCTTTCTGATGCACTTCCAACATGTGTTTCTCCGCTTTGTCGCGCGGATACCCGAAGACACGTTGAAAAACCATCGTTACGTAGCTCATCAAATTGACCGGATCATTGTGAACCACGACTTGCCACGGTACATCGAGCGCTTCTTCCTCACGTGTTTCCTTCTCGATTGTCGGAATGGCAATATTTGGCGGCGCCGCGCTCTTTGGACACACCATTGTTGAAATAAGCGGCACCGCCACTTCTGCCGCAAGCGGCTCCGCACTCATGAAAAATGCTAACATACGCGGCTCTCAGTTCAAACTGTAGCCGCCATCGGTGATGCCGAATCTTCAAATTATTTGTTCTGCCGCGATCAACGATCCCGGCTACAGATGCGGAGAACCTTCTCCTGCGCCGCTCCCATTTTGCGTGCCTCACCCGATGTTTGATCGTCGAACCCATGCAGATGTAAAAGCCCATGGATCATGTACAGCTCGAGCTCGCGGATCAGGGAATTTCCGAATGCGCGCGCGTGACGGCGCGCGGTCTGGACACTGATAAAAATTTCGCCGTGTTGAAACGTGAGCACGTCAGTCGGCCCCGTTTTTCCGAGAAATTGCCGGTGCAAAAGAGCCATCCGCCGATCGGAAACGAGCCACACGAAGACCTCGCGCAACTTACGCAAATCACTTCGTTTTCGCTTTCGCAATTGCAGGCAACGCTGCGCCGCCCCTGCCGCAAATGCTTCCAGCTCGCAAACATTGACAGGGATTTTTCGCTGAAGATTCCGCACGCTGATGCGGGGAAGGGGACATCTCATTTGGAAGCACCAGTCGGCGCGATCAGCGTTTCTGCCGAGAGCATGTTTCTGATCGTTCATGCGCAAATTCTAAACGGCCGGAGATTACGCGCGTCTATTCGGTTGATTCCATGGAGGCCCGCTCTTTCTGTCGGGACCGAATCAGAACCGAGCGATAGTGTCGCTTGACACTCGAATCGTAAAAGAGCGCCTTTGATTCCGCCGTTATCAGGTCGCGGTACACCGTGGCCGACACATCGAGATAGCGATAGACCGCGCCGTTTACGAATTCGATTTCGAGAATGTGACGGCGTTTGCTATAGCCGACCTTCGCGATCGCACTCGATTCAATCCGCTGCCGCGGAATACGCGAAACGATGTGACTCGGTGTTGGTGAGGGCTCCGTGCATGCGACTGCGCTTAAAACAGTCGATATGCCAAGGCAAATAGTCAGCCGCGTGTGCAGCATAGGCCTAACCATTACGAGATTGGTTGAATCGTTACAACGTTACATGACGTTAACGTTTTAACGGTTCAACGATTCAACGGTTTAACGCGCGCACCGCGCCATCATTGTCCAAGTGGCGTTGTCACTTCGGTCCCCGCTGGCGGTTTGAACTCGAACGTGGACGCCGGAATAGGCGCGCGCGTCTGGTTTGAATAGGTGGAGACGATGCGGTCGCCGTTGGGCAATAGCATGTCAGTCCGCTCGACTCGAAACTTCTCATTGATTTTCAGATCAAGTTTTTGAAAGGCTCGTTTCATCGCGTAACTGCGCGGCATCAGTTGCAGCTGGTAGCGGTTCTCGGTCTTTGTCGCGGTGATATTGAAACTGCTTTCGATGTTCTCGAGGTTGAGCGCTGAATTGATTGCCGCCACCGTGGCATCCAGCGGCGATCCTTTGCCCAACGGATAACGTTCGGCTGACTTAAAATTCGGATAATAAATCCACAAGTCGCGGCCATCGCTGACCGAGACGCTGGGCGAATTGCCTTTCACTTCGCGCCGGAACTTGTTCGGCGGCTGAAACCAAACTGCGCCCGAACTCAGTACCGGATTTTTCATCAGCCGAATCACTCTTTCTTCCTGAAAATCAGCTTGGGTCGTCCTGTTCTGCCGAATCTCTGCGAGAAGATTCTTAAGCTCAGCTTCAGAGAATGGCGCAGCTTGTGCGACGAATCTCACAATCACAACAGCCAGGATCCCATACATCAAGCCGCGCATCCGATGATGTTAGATGGCGATATCGGATTCTCAAAATCTGGGCCCCTGTCTGTGTCGCCGCTTCCGATCAACTCAGCCTTTTCTTGAAAGCAACGCAAAAGCGCGATCCGTTTGCTTATTCTGCGTGCCCTTTTGCAGGTTTTTCGCGAGAAGGGCAGGAATAGATTTCAGGATGCAGTCTAACCATAGTTAAGTCGTCTCGCCCGCCCAATGGACAGCGGATCCAAGCTTGCTAGAAGAAGGGCCTTATGAACATTGCCGGACTTCGTTCGATTGGCTCCGTGTTGTTGCTTGTTTTGCTTGCCGGAGCTGGCTGCAATCGGCCGAAAGAAGCGTCGTCAGAGTCGAGCCCCGCGCCGACACCCCAGGGGGTTCGGCCGAACATCACTGCGTACGCGCCAGATGCATTCTACGATCCGCCGCCCGACCTGCCGCGCCAGCCTGGCGCGTTACTGCGGAGGGAGCCGCTTAAAGACGTCATACTGCCAGCCGGCATGCGAGGCTGGCGAATCCTTTATGCAACCACTGTGAACGACAGCACGCCGGCGACGGCGGTCGCGACCGTGTTTGCGCCGACCCATCCTCACGCAGGTCCATGTCCTGTTATCGCGTGGGAACACGCCACAACGGGATTGCTGCAGAAATGCATGCCGTCGCTTTTGTCGGCGCCCACTAAGGGCATCCCTTGGTGCAACAGGATCGTGAGGGCGGGCTGGGTCATGGTCGCAACAGATTACTCTTTTGCAGAGAAGGGTGGCCCACATCCCTACCTGATCGGCGAAGGTGAAGCGCGTGCGGTGCTCGATTCAGTCCGGGCCGCGCGCCAGATGTCCGAGCTTACGCTCGACAAACGCATGGTAGCGTGGGGTTACTCGCAGGGAGGACACGCAGCGCTTTGGACCGGCATTGTCGGGCCGCGCTACGCTCCGGATCTCGAAATCCTCGGCGTCGCTGCGATTGCACCGGCCGCAAACATTAAGAAGATTCTCGCGATGAATGTCGAAGCGGATAAGCGGTTCGGGCCGTATCTAGCGTTGTCGTACAGCCGGTTCTATCCTGACATCACATTCGAGCAAGCGCTTCGGCCAGAAGCAGTCGATGCTGCGCGTCAGATCGTGAACTTATGCTGCTTCCTTCCGCCCGAGGATGCGGAACGCGTTCAGGCACTGGCGGCGACGTTTGATGGTCCAGCGTTGGCGACGAACTCGAACAAAGCGCTTCAAGCTCGGCTTGAGCAGAACACGGCGGACGGTTTGATAACGGCTCCCGTTGTAATTGCGCAAGGTCTCTCCGACATCGTCGTGCCGCCGTCTGCCACTGATGCATATGTCGAAAAGCGCTGCTCTGCTAATCAACGACTCGAGTATTGGACATTCGCGGGGCGCGACCACTTCGCGATTGTCCAGCCCGATACGCCGCTCGAGGAGCTGCTCATCAAGTGGACGACGGCGCGCTTCGCGGATGAGCCGCAGCCGAGCGGTTGCGTCCACAAATCTTTCTGATTGGCGCATGGGCTCGAAAAAGCCCGGCTATTTTGCTCAATCCAATTCTCGTTAGGCCAGTTAATTTCTGCGGACAACCGTGGATGGCCAGTATGAATTCATAGCAGGTGGGAAAGGGTGGATTTGAAACGATGAAACGTTTCCCGCGCCGCGTTGCTTCAGTTGTTTAACCGCCAATGCTAGTTTTGCCAAACCTTGTTCAATTTGCGCTTGCGACCATGCCGAAAATCCAAAGACGAATGCCGGATCCAACTGAGCTTTGATGCAAAAGAAAGAAAGAGGCCGGGGCCAAACGCCGGTTTGCTCACGAGCACGCATGAATAACGGTAAGTCTTCCGCGCGTCGGAACCAGGCAACGAAGTGCAAACCGGCCGGCGTTACTTCCAGATCGAAATAGTCGCCCAGCCATTTTTGGAATTGTTCGATAAAGAATACGCGTCGCTGGGCATAGAGTTCACGGATCCGTTTCACATGGCTGAGGAAGAATCCTTCGGTGATGAAACGCGCCAGGGTAGCTTGATCAATCGCTGGAGAGTGTTGGTCCATGACAGCGCGTACCTTGACCAGGGTGTCGACAAGTTGTGGCGGTGCGACCAGAAAACCGAGGCGCAGCGATGGATAAAGGATCTTGCTCATAGTGCCGGCATAAATCACTCGGCTAGCATTGTCCAAACCTTGGAGACATGGCAGCGGCGGCCCATCGAAGCGAAACTCGGAATCATAATCATCCTCCAGAATGTAGCCGTCGCGCGACTCCGCGAACTCGATAAGAGCTTTCCGCCGCTTCAGGCTCATTGTCACGCCCAAGGGAAACTGGTGCGACGGTGTGACCAGAATGAGTCTGGGAGAATTTTTCCGTGAGCACTTCCCGATTACCAGCCCCTCACGATCAATCGGGCGCGGGACAATTTTGGCCCCGACAAAAGCCAAAACATTACGTGCCTGAAGGAAGACGGGATCTTCGATCCATGCCACTTCGCCCTCATTGATTAACGCGAGTGCGCATGTCACCATCGCCTGCTGCATGCCGCCTACGACTACGACTTGGTCGGAATGACAATTAGCGCCGCGGAAGTCGCACAAGTAAGCAGCTATTGCCTTCCGCAGTTCGATCTCGCCACGGCTCGAGGCATAACGCAACAGGTGCGCTCCCTTTTTCGCCAAAACCTGCGCGCGCAAGCGCTCCCAAACAGCAATCGGGAATTCATCCACGGCCGGCAATCCGGCGATGAGCGTGACAGATGGCGGGCCGCCAATACCGACATCGAGGTGTCGGCCGCTGCGAAAATCGGTCATTCTCATCACTCGTCGAGCGACGCGCGGGGAATGCTCGGTGCGGGTGGTCGTCGCCAGCTTTGCAGCTTTCAGAAAAGTTGCCGGTAAATGATCGGCGACAAAGATACCAGACCGTTTCCGGACTTGAAGATAGCCCTCTGCAAGCAGCTTTGAGAACGCCTGGTTTACCGTTGGTCTCGAGATCCCAAGAGTTGCCGCGAGAACTCGTGAGGAAGGCACACGGGAAGCGCTTGAATCAAAACTGCCGCTCTCAAGTTCTTCTCGTATCTGACGATACAGTTGTTGATGAAGTGGCTCCGAAGCCGCGCGATCCAGCCGCACCATTTCGAACGCCATGACTAAACGACGCCGGCGCTGCTTTGGGGCCACTGAGCCTGTGCGTCCATAGATTGCGCCATTCATTTTCCCGACACGACCTTCGCACCCCGAGAATGCTTTCTCAAGATGAGATGCTCTAATAGGCAACCCAAAAGCGCGCCCGAACAAAACCAGATAACACGCAAACTGGCCACACCGAAATTGGCTAACTGGATATTGTGCGTTTGCCACGTTGCCACCCTCTTTCTTATTATGTTTATCAAATCCATTTGTATTGGTTTTATTGGGGTCACGCTGTTTGTCACGGGTGCATCAGCCGCGAGTTCCGTACTGCAGGGAGTCGTCAAGGATGCTAAGGGGCATCCGATTCAAGACGCGGATATCCGGATTGAAGCGACCAACACAGGCAGATTGCTCACCACAGTTAAAACGAATGTAAACGGCCGTTACAGTTTAGAGAGTCTCGCGGCAGGCAATTACCGGGTGACACTGGTTGTGAATGGTGCCGTGAAGGCTTCCATCAATAATACGACGCTCGAACCAGGTGATTCGACACAGCTGAATTTTGAGCTCAAACAAAGGCGCGCGTTCGTAACCGTAACGAAAGGTAAACATTGGGTTTGGATACCGGCATTTACCGGAAGTCGCCTGCCCGGTCGCTGGGTGGAAGTTGATGGCAGTGGCAGCTGGGCGGCGGCAGCTCCTGCTAATCACATCGTACGGGTTAGTGCAGAAGAACTGCAACGGGAAGCTCACGGCAAAACCTCGCCAACCGGCTATTGATTGAGGGCTGGCTCGGGCGATAGGTGATGATGCTACCGTCGTTCTTCGTATATTTAGCGGTGGATTCGGCCGTGTAGGGGTATGAGTAGGTGTTTCTCTTGAAATGCCCATAGATTGGGTCGAATTCTTGTTAGATCCCTTTCCATTGTTCTGAACTCCCGCATGGATATCCAGCTCCTGCTAGTCCCTTACGATTCCGGCCAGCGCGGTTGGCGCTGCGGAGCCGGGCCTGAGCACCTCGTCCGTGCCGGGCTGCCTGCTCACCTACAACGTCAGGGACACGTAGTTACCGCCATCCACATCATCGAGGATGACCCGGCGTACCCACCCGCCGAAATCCGAACCGCGTTCGAACTGGCCCGGCGACTAGCCACTTCTGTTCGGTCCGCTCGGACCGCCGGTCACTTTCCGCTGGTGCTCGGTGGCAATTGCAACACGGCAGTGGGCACGTTGAGCGGCCTAACGCCTGCTCGCCGTGCCACCTTCTGGTTCGATGCCCACGGCGACTGCAACACGCCAGAGACTACCACGTCGGGCTTTCTGGATGGCATGGGCCTCGCCATGACGATGGGTCTGTGTTGGCATCGCCTGGGAGCCACCGTGCCAGGATTTCAGCCTGTCGAGGCCGAGGCCACTTTTCTACTGGGCGCTCGGGACCTCGATGCGCCAGAGGCGGCGCTTTTGCAGGGCTCAGCCACTACTGCCGTCCCAGTCGGTCAAATCCCGGAAGGGCTCCCGGACACCCTGGCGAGGGCGCCGTTGGCGGATACCCTCGGCTATCTCCACTTGGACGTCGAT
>QHPE01000183.1 GCA_003218945.1 Verrucomicrobiota bacterium
CAGCGCAATCCAAAGGACCCTGGCACACGCACTATCACGCAGTTCTGGCACGAAACGTTTGATCACTTTGCCAGCGCAGAAAACGGCGAAGGTAACGAGAAAAACCGGGAGGAGAGCAAGGGCGACGAAAACAAGGAACACGAAGGCGTGCGGCCACAAAAAATCGAAGGCATTGGCCAAGAATCATATTGGTTAGGTAATCCGATGGGAGGAATCCTCTACGTGCTGAAGAATGATCGAATGCTGCGAATCAGCTTTGGCGGCCCGGGAAGCGCGGACGACAAGCTGGCGAAGTCGAAAGCGCTTGCGCAAAAAGCAATGAGCCGGCTATAAGCAACATCCTGTGGTGGCTGCCGTGCCGGCTGCATCCGTTTCTATTCTTAGTTCAATGGATTATTCGTAAGCAAAAGATTTGCCTTCATCGGAAAATCGGTGCGCGGAAGGGCCAACAGGAGAGCAATATACGGTTCGTGGAGATGATGCCGCTCAGGTAATTCATCAATAGTGGTGCGGAAGTTTGGTACGACCCCTGCCGATGCGCAAGACGAAGCGGAGAACGGAGCAAAACGGATTTCCGTCTTTACGGGGAAAATGCTCGACAGCCTGTTTTCTATCGCGTAAAACGCCTCCATTGGCGAGGAGAAATTCGAAACAAGAAAAGTTCGACGATGCCTCTTCGCCGATCTGTTGGAAGGACAACCCCATGCAAAAAAATTCTGCTTCGCAATCCGGCGTCTTTAACCTCCGCGCTTTAGGTGCGATCGCCCTCTGTTCAGTCGGGGTCATCCTCGGCACGTTCAGCTTTGCGTCCAGCCAGACATCAGCAGCGCTGACTAACACATCCGCTCCAACCTCGACGGCTACAGCTACAACTGCCGCTACAGCTGCACCGGGGACCCCGCGATTCTTTCTCTATATGTCGCCGCAGGGTGTGGCCGATAGCTCAGGGGAGCCTTCCATTGGTAGCAACTGGACAAGGGAAGCGATCAGTAACAACCACAACGTCAATGGCTCCATTAATAACATCCCGAATGGCGGCACATCGCTTTACTTCGGCGGCTTTTCGCCCGCTATGGCGAAAGTGACCTGGGACGATTGCTCATCGCCTGCCGGCGCGCTCTGGGAGAACAAGCCGCTACTGAGCGCCAACACTCCACGCGCGGCAGGTGATCCGATCCTGTTTACGCTTCATGACACCGGGCGCACATTCGTCGCGCAGCTCGAAGGGCTAACACCGGCGGGTTCTACGATCGACATTACTGATGATGATGGAGACCATTTTACTCCGAGCGACGGCGTCGTTCCTTCCGACATCGATCATGAAACACTCGGAGGTGGCCCATACCACTCGCCGCTGCCTAATCCCGGGCCGCTTTATCAGGACGCGATCTACTACGCTTCGCAAAGCGTGGCGGACGCACGCGCGTTTCGGAGCGACAACGGCGGGCTTGTTTTCAGCCAGGCAGCCGCGCCAATGTTCACTACTGCCGACTGCCAGGGTCTGCATGGTCACCTCAAGGTCTCTCCCGCGGACGGCACAGTTTATGTGCCTAACGCCGGATGCGGCGGCAGCGTGCCGTTTCACGAGACGGGTGCAAGACAAGCGGTCGTCGTTTCTGAAAACAACGGAATTACGTGGAGTATCCGGCCGATCCCCGACTCTACGACCAATGGTGAAAGCGATCTTAATAATACGATTCCTGCCACTCGCGACCCGTCGGTTGGTGTCGCTACGGACGGCACCATCTATTTTGGGTATCAAGCTGCCAACGGGCACCCAATGGTTGCGGTATCTCACGATAAAGGCCTGAATTGGTCTGCGTCTGTCGATGTCGGCGCCGCCGTGGTAAACGGCGGGCCAGTACTGAATGCCACGTTTCCGGCAACGGTGGCCGGTGATCCGAATCGCGCCGCATTTACATTCTACGGTTCCGAAACTCCGGGCACTAATTGGGATTGTGGACAAGGAACGGACTGTGGACACGGCGCGAACTTCGCTGGCGTTTGGTATTTGTATGTCGCGACTACATTCGACGGTGGCGCGACTTGGACCACGCAAAATGTCACGCCCGGTGATCCGGTTCAGCGCGGCGGCATCTGTCAAAGCGGTACCTGCCGCAATCTCCTCGACTTCTACGATGCCACCGTCGATAAGGAAGGCCGCATCCTCATAGGATACGAGGATGGCTGCATTAGCGCCGCCTGCATCAACGGCGGAGCAAACGATTTCACCGCCAAAGGCGTGATCGCACGCCAAAGCGGCGGGATGCGTATGTTTGGCGCGTTTGATCCGATCGAGCCGGCAGTGCCTGGAGCGCCAAAGGCCACCGGCACGGCCAATCAAGACGGAACGGCCACGTTAAACTGGTCGGCGCCAGACAACGGCGGGTCTGCTGTGACCGCTTATAATATCTACCGCAGCATCAAGGGCGGCCCGTTTACTCTGATTGCGACTGTTCCAGTCACCAATTATACCGATGCAAGTTTTGCTACTAAAGATGTGTATCATGTCACCGCCATCAACCAAGCCGGTGAAGGACCGTACTGTCCTGACGTAGCGCCGGTTCGAGGTGTGACACAGACACCATGTGTGCTCCCGGGCGTCCTCGCCATAAACGATCTCAATCCCGACGGCAGCGATAATGACGGCGGCGCGAACACGCCGCCGGACCCGAGCGTGAACGTGCGCCAACTCTTCGTGGCGGAGCCAGACTTCGGCCGCGACAACAACGGTAACACCATCCAGAAGCTGGTCTTTACCATGCAGCTCGCGCCCTCCTCGGCCGGGTCGGCACCTCCCAGCAGCCAGTGGTACACTGTCTGGACAAGGCAGGGCAGCGATCCGTCAGATCCAAATGATAGTCATTTCGATCGTATGTGGGTCGCAATGAAGAGCGACGCTACCGGCGTGCTTTCCTTCCAGTACGGTAAATTCGGTGTGCCGCTCGATGCCACCAATCCCGATCCGAATGCGAATACGCCGGTAACCTTTGGCAACGCGGACAGTGGCACCTACGACATCGCTTCCGGTGTGGTGACGATCACGATCTCCAACTCGAAGTTTCGTTCGATTGACGGCGGTGCGACCAAATATGTAGCGAACACATCTCTTGGCGCAATTAATGTGCGCACATATCTCGCCCGGCCCGATGCCGGCCAGAAATCGCAAAACAACGCGAGCGATATCACCGGCAACGGCGCCTACACGCTCGTAGGCAATGCCTTTTGTTATGTTAACAGGCTACCGGTCGCCAGTTTGTCTGCCTCGCCGACACAAGGCTCTGCGCCACTTACCGTCTCCTTCAACGGCTCGGGTTCCACTGATGCCGACGGCTCGGTAGTTTCCTACACCTTCAGCTTCGGTGACGGATCAGCCGATGTAACGCAATCGTCTCCGACGATCCAGCACACCTACAATAATGCTGGCGATTACTTCGCCACCTTGACGGTGAAGGACAACAGCGGAGCCAGCAGCTCGAACACCGCCTCGGTCGAAATCAAGGCGATAGCGGCGCCGGACCTGATCGTGTCTGCTCTGACCGCCAGCAATAACCAAGCACGCCAGGGCGACAAGGTGACGTTCACGGCCACAATCAAGAATCAGGGCCAGGACAGCGCAGCCGCCTCGAAGACTGAGTTCCTGCTCGACGGCAAAACCGTGCTCGGCTTGGTCGACACTCCCGCGCTCGCTCCTAGCGCATCGGCGACGGTTACTGTGAACTGGCTCACGGCCAGTGCGAAAAAAGGCCAGCACACGATAAAGGCGACAGCAGACAAGACCAATGTCGTGCCTGAAAGCAACGAAGCCAACAACACGAAGACCATTACCGTCAGCATTCAGGGCAACAAAACCTAATAACACTGCGACGCCGAGTCCAACATCAACGCCCAAGCCGCATCCAAGCCATCCGCCACACGGTTAGTAGTTCCCGGCGTTGCAATTTCATTCGGCGTTCAATAGCAGACGTTGGGCGCCGAATGTTCTCTTAACTTTTTTGCCTCGGACGCATTTGCCCTCCGCCGGCCAGCTCCTTCGTGTGCGCGTCCCGGGGCTTGAAGCCCACCAAATTTTAATGGCCTTCGGATACGACCATTTTCGGTTCAGTTCCGATTACAAATAACAAACCAAATTTTTATGAAAACAAACCCCGCTTCGCTAACAGCTCGCGTCACCATCGGCGCGCTCTTTCTAATAGTCGGCGTTGCCTTGGTTGTGCTCGCGCTTTCCGCGACCGGCTTGCGATCGGCAACGCCTACTGCCGGGACGCTTAATTCAACCGGCCCGACTGTGACCTGGGCGGGGACAGCGGCCGGTGGCGGTTCGTTGGACGAGAGCACCTGCGTGGAAGGCGTAAACTGCGATACCTACATTCTCACCTTGTCCGGTACTCCGACTGATTGGACCGGTCTGAAGGCGCGTATTGTTATCAGCTCTCCCGATCCTACCGGACTTACCGATTATGATCTGTACGTGCACAAAGGCACTAACTCCGGCCCGATCGTGCCCAATGGAACCTCCGCGAACAGCGGAACGCCCCCGGAAGTTGTCGATCTTGACCCAAACGATCCGAATACCGGCACCGGCCAGTTTTCTGTGCACGTGGTTTATTTTAGTGCCAGTGCAGGCTTTCAATATTCCGGCAGCGCCAGCGCAATA
>QHPE01000131.1 GCA_003218945.1 Verrucomicrobiota bacterium
TCTGGCGCCACGGGAGATCGCGGCCATGGCGACGATACCAACTCAACAAGTGACGACGAAATTCGACTATTTTGAACGCCACAGATACACACACATTACCACGGATTCTTCCAGCAGGATTGCTGAACCAATTCTTATCTGTACCTCATCTGTGTTAATCTCTGCCTTAATGAATTCATACACGCATGCGCTTACGCACGAGCAAGTGCGGAAACTTCGCGTTTTGCTGGAGGAGTCAGGGTTCGAATTCGCACCGAAGGAGTGGACGATTGTTTTTGCGCAGAAGAACAAGCTGAGCGTGGCGGTTTATGAGAAGGGACCAAAAGTGCTGGTGCAGGGCCGCGGCGTCGAGGAGTTCGTGCAGTTCGAACTTGAGCCGAAAATTTTGGGCGAAGCCGAGCTTGGGTATGAAGAAGTGCATTCACCAAAAATGTTCGAGCCGCATTTCGGCGTGGACGAGAGCGGGAAAGGTGATTTCTTTGGGCCGCTGGTGATATCCGGGGTTTACACTGACCACGGGATCGCGCGCAAACTCCTCGATGCGGGCGTGGTGGACAGCAAGCGAATCGGTTCCGATGCACGAATTCGCACGCTGGCCGACACGATTCGGAAGAGTTCGCAAGGGCTGGTGGAAACGGTCCTCATCGGCCCGGCCAAATACAACGAGCTGTACGAGAAGTTTAGCAATCTGAATCGGCTGCTCGGTTGGGGGCACGCGCGAGTGATCGAGAATTTGCTGGAGCGAAAGCCGGACTGCGCGCGCTCGTTATCGGACCAATTCGCAGATGCACGAGTAATCAAGGAGTCGTTGTTGCGACGCGCGCGCCACATTGTGATCGAACAACGACCGCGAGCCGAATCGGACGTTGCGGTTGCGGCGGCGTCGATCATCGCGCGAGAGGCGTTCATCAACTGGCTCGAGCGAAAGGGCAAAGAGCTCGGCGTGCGATTGGGACGCGGCGTCTCGCCTGGGGTAAAAGAGGCCGCCAGAAAGCTGGTGGACGCGAAAGGCTCGCAAGCTCTGCGCGATGTAGCTAAAGTGCATTTTCGCACCGCGCACGAGATCGCGCCGGAGCGTTATGCTGCGCCACCGCCTCGCGAAGATTGGCGGGGGCGGACGCGAGATGTTCCCGCTTAAAGGACTGCCGCGGAACCTTACATCGGCTCACCTAGGAGCGGCTTAAACTAGCATTTTAAAAAATTCGTTTTTTGTGCTTGATTGGGCCACCAGCAGAGTCACAAGCGACGATTACTAAAATAGATATGGCGAAATTAACCAAACGCGACATCGTTGTGTCGATCAGCAATCAGACCGGCATGGTGCAGCATCAGGTCTTCGATGTGGTGCAAAAAACTCTTGATAAAATCACGGACAGTCTGGCCAACAACATTCCGGTTGAGTTGAGAAACTTCGGCGTATTTTTGCCGCGCCTTACCAGACCGCGCATTGGACGAAACCCTAACCAGCCTGGCAGCAGTTTCGTCATACCGCCTCGGGCGACGGTGAAGTTCAAGGCCGGCAAGATCATGCGTCAACGCGTGGAGAAGCTCTCCCGCCAGTTGAAGGAAGCAGAAGAGCGAAAAGTTAACACCGGAGTCGGCGCGCAGGCTGGCCAATAGTGGATCTGAGCGGACGAGTGTATCTGCGGTTTCAGGAGAGTAAGCTCTGGATCGTTTTCTCCAAGCGCTCAAAATTGATCGGTTTGGTGAGATGTTCAGCAAAACCTGCCTCTCTGGCTTGGTTTACGTCCTCTTCGCTGCCGAAACCGCTCAAGGCGATTCCGGGCAAACGCTTGTTAAGTCGCACTTCGCGCATCAGTTCATAGCCGCTGCGATCGGGCAATCCAATGTCGCTGATGAGCAGGTCGAATTCCTGTGTGCGAACTTTCTCTACGGCCTGCTGAGCGGAATGGGCGATGCTGATTTGGTAGCCGCGGCGTTCCAGCATTCTTTTCATGCCGAGACAGGTATCTTGATGATCGTCCACCAGCAGGACACGCCGGTTGGCAACAATAGGTTTCGGTTCCCGATCCACTGGGCGATCCTCTCTGTGCCCGTCGCCTTCGACAGGAGTGTCAACGGTGTTTAGCTCGACGGAAAAACTGGCTCCCTGATCTTTCCCGGGACTTTGAACATGGATTTGTCCACCGTGCGCATCAATCAGCGTCTTCGAAATCGTTAAACCAAGGCCGAGTCCCCCAAATCGCCGTGTGATATCACGTGGTCCTTGTTCGAATGCGTTAAAGATCTTATCGATCGCTTCAGACTCAATGCCGATGCCGGTGTCGATGACGCGCACCTCGATCTTGTCCGGCGTTAGGTTCACCGTCTCGATGGTGATTTGGCCTTTTTCAGGCGTAAACTTCACGCTGTTTTTGATTAGATTCCAAAAGACCTGCTGCAATCGCGCCGGATCGCCATCCACGTACGTGTGAGCGGCGCGCAGGCGAAAAATCACTTCGAGGTTTCCGGCTTCGATGTCATTTCGGCAAATCTCGTAAGCGCGCTGAAGGATTTGGTGAACGCAAATGGGTTCAAAACTCAATTGCAGTTTCCCTTTCGAGATGCGAGTGACGTCGAGCAGGTCATCAATGAGCCGCGCTTCCAGTTCGACATTTCGCCGGACGACCTCGAGCGCTTCTGCGACGGGCTTGGAATCGGGCAATTCGGCTTCGAGTTCTCCCACCATCGCGATTACTGGCGTAAGAGGGCTGCGAAGCTCGTGAGATAGTTGTGCCAAGAACTGGTCCTTCGCCGCATTTGCGGCAATTAGTTCCTGGCGCAGAGTGACGTCACGCGTCTTGTCTTCCACAAGATAAAGCACGCCCTGGACGGTTTCATCGGCTCCTTGTAGCCGGAGCAGGTTGATGTCCAGGAAATGCGTGACGCCCGTCTTGTCGTTCAGCGGCTGCTCAATGAGCTGAAATGGCGTTCCAAAGCTAAGTACCCGTTCAATAGCTCCCGGCGTGGCAATCTTTACGTCATCGCAGACAACTTCGGTAATATCGCGTCCGGGCGGCAAGTCTCCAAAGCGTTCCGCCATCCGAGCGAACGAATCATTCGCATGAAGAAATTTGCGCGATACTGGATCGACTAAAGCGATCCCGCCAGGCATGTTCGCCAGCATTTTCTCGTTGAAGATCACTTCACGTTCGAGTCGCTGCTTCGATTCCAGCTGCCGTTGATAAAACCGGCTGCCCAGCCACGCGAATACGGCCGTCAGGCCAACCAGCCAGGCCGCCAAAACTGTCATTCGCTCAAGAAGGTCGTGAACCGGTTTGTAAGCCACCGGGACAGGTTGCTCCACAAGCGCCACCCACCCAGTGGATTCAATACGACTGAAGGAATAGAGTTTATTCTGGTATTCGAAGTGCCCATTGCTGCTCTGGCGAATTTTATTCACTAGCTCGCCGCTCTCAGCTGAAGTCGCACCGGGGTTTGGCTTCAAATCATTGGCGAAAAGGGCCGCACCGTTTTGGTCGAGGACCTCGAAAAGGAAGCGGTCGGAAAACTCGATTGCGGATAGCCGCCTGCCAATTCGTTCGACCAGGACCGAGTCGCCAACGAATCCAAGCAGCGTCCCATCAGGTGCCCGAACGGCGGCGACAATATCGGTCACCAGGCGACCATCCGAGAACCTCGGATGAACCGAGGACACAAACGCCTGGTCGGATGCAGTTGTTTCCTCGTGCCAGCTATTTGCCCCAAAATCTTTGCCGACCATGTCTGGCGCAGTGGGGATTGACGCAAGCAGCGCACCATCCGGTCCAGCCAAGAACATTCCGTCAATATTTGGATGCGAATAGAATGCGGAATTAAGCCACTGCTGCGCGGCAGGCGCGGGATTTGGGGAACTAAGAGTTCGGGCGACCTCGGGAAGGGTCTGGTAGTAGTTGACGAGGGCGCTGCTACGGCTGAGATCGGTTCCGACCACATGGCCAAGCAACTGCACCAGCGTTTGCCGGTCCCGCAGAATGCGTGATTCCAACGTGTCGCGCAGGATCGTGTAGGAAACGATCAGCGTCAGAATGGAGGGGATCCATCCTGCCAGAAGAATCGGAATGATAATCTTTGAACGCTCGAAACGGTCACGCCTTCGTTTCGTCATGAAACCTCCCAACTACATGCCGTATTTGGCGAGAATTGGATCAGTCACCGTTAACCTGCTGACCGCCTGAGGCAAGGGGAATTCGCCATAGGTTCGGCAGCATTTCAGATACACAACGCGGCTAAGGGGAGACATCGCCAAACCGACAAGTATGGCAATTACGAACCGATAAGAGAGTGCTGTCCATCAAGATGATGTGAATGCGGTTTGAACCGCCAACGTTGAGATTTGGATTGACGCAATCCCTGAAAATTGCATCATGTCGCCCTTACTGCTTCAACATTTCCAGTAATAGCTATCTCCATGCAGGAAAGCGTCGGACATATTATCTGGTCGGTCTGCTATCTGAGCGTGCTCATCGGGCTTTCCGCTTATGGGGTCCATCGGTATTTCATCATTTATTTGTACCTGAAAAACCGCAATCGGCCGCCGGTGCCTTCGTGCCACTTCGAGAAACTGCCGAAAGTGACTGTGCAGTTGCCGATTTTCAACGAAGTGTACGTGGCGGAGCGATTGCTCCGTTCCGTAAGCGAACTGGATTATCCGCAGGAGCTTTTGGAGATACAGGTCCTGGACGATTCAACGGACGAGACTCGCGAGATCACCGCCGCGTGTGCAGAGGAACTGCGCCAACGTGGTTTTAACGTGCAGCGTATCCATCGGACTGAGCGCACCGGCTTTAAGGCTGGAGCGCTGGCGGTGGGTCTCGCTGCCGCCGAAGGCGAATTTCTTTGCATCCTGGACGCCGATTTTGTGCCACAAAAAGAACTGCTTAAACAGACCATCCATTTCTTCACCGACCCGAAGGTCGGAATGATCCAGACTCGATGGGGGCATTTGAATCGGGGCTATTCCCTGCTCACCCGGATGCAGGCAATTTTCCTGGATGGACATCTTTTGCTGGAACAAACCGCGCGCAGCCGTAGCGGCCGCTTTTTCAATTTCAACGGAACGGCCGGGTTGTGGCGGCGTTCCTGCATCGAGCAGAGCGGAGGCTGGCAATATGATACGTTGTGCGAGGACCTGGATTTAAGCTATCGCGCTCAGCTTGCTGGCTGGAAATTCATTTATCTTTCCGATGTCGTCACGCCGGCGGAGCTGCCTGTCGACATGAACGGCTTCAAATCTCAGCAGCATCGCTGGACCAAGGGTTCCGTCCAGACCTGCAAGAAGTTGTTGCCGAGCGTCTGGCGGAGTCAATTGCCGTTCCCGATTAAGCTCGAGGCGACCGGGCATTTGATGTCGAATTTTGCCTACCTGCTGCTGGCGATTCTTTGTGTTCTTCTGTATCCCTCCACCGGCGGACCGCCGGTGGGCTGGGTTCGCACAGTGCTAGTGGACATTCCGATTTTCCTGGCAGCATCGGCTTCCGTTGGCCTTTTCTACATCTGCGCCCAACGCGAACTGCATCCCGGAAAATGGATCAAAGAGATCCTTTTTTTGCCATTTTTGCTAGCATTGGGAATTGGTCTGTCGCTCAACAACGCGCGAGCAGTGCTCGAAGCGATGATTAATCACAAGTCGGATTTTACGCGGACACCCAAGTACGGAATTGAACACAAATGGCAGCCGTGGCGCAGTTGTAAGTATCGGCCGCTCAAGTCGGCGCTCCCGTTGGCTGAATTGGCATTTGCGATCTATTTCACCTACTTCGTGGTGTTCGCTATTATACATCGGCAGTTCTTGTCAGTGCCGTTTCTGCTCATGTTTCAGGGCGGCTTCCTCTACGTCTGTCTCTCTTCATTCCTGGCTGGCTGGTCAAAATTCAATGTTGGCAGCTCACGCGCGCAGGCCACAATTCCTGCGTGACAAATCGGAATTCTCGAGTAAAAGATTCGGCCATGCTTCGGCCGTTTGCAGTCATTTTTAGCGTAATCTCGGCTACCTCCGCGTTTGCGATCGCGCCGCTGGACACTTCAAACCAGCTGATCATCAGCGTCCGTGATCAGAGACTGATGCTTCTGCGCAACGGCAGTAAAGTGGCGATCTATCCCATATCAACTTCGATGTTCGGCTTGGGCGACGCGTGGGGACGAATGACCACTCCTCTCGGTTATTTGGCGGTAGAAAAAAAGATCGGCGACAACGTGCCGGTCGGTGCGGTGTTTCATAATCGGCGGCTAACGGGTGAAGTTCTTCAGCCCAACACTCCCGGCCGCGATCCAATCACTACGCGCATCATTTGGCTACGCGGATTGGAAGCGCAAAACACGCACGCGTTTCAACGTTGCATTTATATTCACGGCACGCCGGAGGAAAAAAAAATCGGTCGTCCGGCGAGTTATGGCTGCATCCGCATGAAATCGAAGGACGTCGCCGAGCTTTATGAACAGGTGCCGCTCGGTGCTATAGTGCAAATTGTTCCTGATCGGCTGCCCAAACTGGAAAAAGCGAAGCCGCGTCAGGAAACAAGCGGCGGTGTCGTGGCTGCAAACGCAGCGCCGGAACCGCCACCGCAAATAAGTGCCACCACGCTCGCGACGCCGCCTTCCGGGTCACTCAGCGTAGATCAAATGCGAATGGCTGGCGCGCTTGCCGGCGCCCGCCAGAAGACAAAGCTTGCATCGAACAAGCCTTTGTAGGAATTGCTCTCGGCAGAATCCGGCTCTCGCAAAAGTTTTTATCAGCAATGGCTAACACGAGATCAGCGGCCAAGCGTTCCCGCCAGACACAAAGGCGGGCGCTCCGAAATCGAAGCGTTAAGGCGCACCTGCGAAGTCTGCAGAAGCCGATCCGCTCCGCGCCAGCGCCAAACGCCGATGAAATTCGCCTGGTCATTTCAGCGATAGACAAAGCTGCTAAGCGCGGGATCATCCATCGCAACGTGGCCAATCGTCGCAAGGCGCGGCTCAATAAGGCGGTCGGCACGGCAAAATAACGCGAACCGCCATCTTGGGCAGGGCTATGGCAGAATCGAAAACGCTGGCCGATGCTCGTCCGATTGATCGGTTTGCAGCGGGATCTGGTTTTTCAACCATCGGCTAGGCTGGTTCCCCCGCGCCCCTTTGGCCGCGCTTTGGCTCGCATCGGAGAAAGCAGCCGATCAATCGTCGCCGCACTGATGTTTGCCAGCTTCTCTTTAAGCGATAAAGCGAGCGCGCCGTATTCTTTCTCGTAATTCGGGCAGCCACTCTGGCAGCGCCGCTTGGAGTCGTTTCCCGCAAAAGCTGACCGCTCCCAAACCAAATCCGCTCGAGCACCAGCTGCACTTGCTTCGGTGGATAAACGGGCTTAGGTCCGCTGCGCTTAAGTAAACGCGGCCTTCCTCGCCCATTTTAACAACCCAATGGCGTGCTTGCGACTGTAACCGCACAACGCCACTAGCTCCTCGATCAGCTGCTTTTATACCTGCGGCCCTGCGCCCGCACATAACGCCAGCGCGTCTCTTGCAGATACTCTCGGTTGCTCCTCATACTTACTCATTCCGACGTTTCCATGGGTTCGATCGAATATCAGGCAACGATTCCTTACACCCTTTTCTACTCAGTTCCTTGGGTATGACTAATGCGAAGCAATTCGCCATGCTTTGCTTTTGGCTTTTAAATTTTTAATATAAGGTTCTTTGCACGATCAATCATGATCATATCCTTCAAGAAATCTGCTAAAGAGAATTTATTCCAACCCGTCGATGCTCTGCCCTTGGGAATCTTTCGTTTTCTTTTTGGATTTCTGTTATGTATTGAGTTTCTCGTGTTAAGCCGTAAAACCTTTCCTCATTACTACATTGAACCCGTGTTTCATTTTACTTATCCACTCTTCGACCTTTTGGGATTAAAGCCCCTGTCTAAGCCTTTTCTATGGTTGATTTTCAATGTCCTGCAAATCTCGACTGTTGGTATTATGCTGGGTCTACTTACGCGAATATGTTTTATTCTTTTTACTTCGGCATTCGGATATTTCTTTTTCATGGAGAGCGCTCCTTACACCAATCATTACTATCTCATTTTTCTGCTCTCATTTTTGATGTGCTTTGGCCATTCAGGTTCCATATTTTCTTTCGATAGTCTAATCAATAAGAATGCCCGAAAGGAACAAGTTGGTTATTGGGAGTTATTTTTGTTACGTTTCCAAATCTGTGTTGTGTTTTTTTTTGCTGGCCTAGCAAAATTGAATGCAGATTGGCTAATCCACGCCGCGCCCCTTTATCTAAATCTAGTGAAGCATTTGTTTTTCCTGGGCTATCCTCTTCAAGAAAAATGGATGGCTGTTGTCCTTAGCTGGGGAGGGATGTTATCGGATCTTGGGTTAGGGATATTGTTATTTATCAATCGCTGGCACAAGTTAACCTTTACTTGGCTTTGTCTATTCAACGGCACGAATATCTTTTTGTTCGGTCTCGGAATCCAAACTTTTCCCTATTTGATGCTCTCGACTTATGTTTTGTTTCTACCAAGCGCTATTGTAAGAGAATCCGTTGCGCGTTTTTTAAACGGGAAATGTTTGAAATACGAACCGATAATGGATAAGACATGACAAAAAGGAAGGTTAGTAATCAAGGCACGCCCATCAAAGGATCGCCTTGGGTTCTGGGATTTGTCATTATTTATACATCTCTACAAATTCTGATCCCATTAAGGCATTTGCTCTATAGGCGAGATCTGCAGTGGACACACGAAGGAAGCAACTTTTCTTGGCGTATGATGGCGGATCACCATGAAACTAATGTGAGCATCACCATTGAAGATCCACGTACAAAGGGCGTTTACATCGTTGATCCCCAGAAATTATTGAACGATAAACAATTAATCATGGCGACCAATCCCTATATGCTGTTTCAATATGTCCAATTCTTGAAACGACTAACGAAACAACACATGGGTATCAAAGATCCCATTATCAGGGCCGACATTCAGGTGTCTGTAAATGGTAAGCCCTTTCAATATATGTTTGACCCAACTTGCAATTTATCAGAGGTGAGCTATTCGCCATTTCAAGACTTAAAATGGGTTTTACCTTTCAAGGAAAATTAATTATTAAAGCTACTTCATTATGCCGCCTAGGAAGATTGGACCGGAATGGGTGGCAAGAAATTTCCGTTGAAGCACAAAGCGTTTGCCAAGCGGTTTCGCTCGCGCGGTGTCGGCGATGGCGTGAAAGTAGGTAGGGTCGGGCGGTGCGAGGGCCGTATGCCGCAGCCCGGCATCTTTACCATCTTCTCCTTTGCATATCTTGCTGGCCGGATAGATTCTGAGAAATGATTCCTGCGCTTCTTCTCATCATCGTTGCGGTGGTGTTTCGTATCGCCACCGGCTTTTTCGGACACTCCGATGCAATGGGGTGGATGAACTTCGCGCCCATTGCCGCGATTGCGCTCTGCGCGGCTGCTTACTTCCCGCGGAAGTACAAATTCACCGTCCCCATGATCGCGTTGCTGATCTCCGATGTGCTATTGGACGCGCACTACGGGTTTTCACTTTTTAGTCCGTTTGTGCTCTCGCACTACGTTGGCTTTGCGATTGTCGGCTGCCTTGGATTGCTCCTTCAAAACCGCGCGTCGTGGAAAACACTCCTCCCTGCATCGGTCGCCGCGTCGATCATCTTCTACGTCATCACTAATTCCGTTTCGTGGATTTACGACCCTGGTTACGCCAAGAACTTCGCTGGATTTATTCAATCACTGACGGTTGGCTTGCCTCAATACAGCGCGACTCCCAGCTGGATGTTTTTCCGTAATTCACTAGTCAGCGATCTGTTGTTCACTCTGCTTTTTGTTGTTTGCATTAAGCTTGGCCGAAGCGCGGCGGGATCGCGGGCGCGCGCCCCAGTTCCGCGCACGGCTTGACCGCCATGCAGCCGCTGGAGCAGCGCGACGAAGTCGAGATGCTCTCGCTGATGCTGTTGATCAGGCGCTTCGAAGAACGCGCCAGCCAGCAGTATCAAGCGCAGAAGATTGGTGGATTTTGTCACCTTTACATTGGACAGGAAGCGGTTGTGGCTGGCGCGGTGGCTGCTATTCGCCCGGATGATTACATCATCACCGCATACCGTGATCACGGGCATGCTCTTGCCCGTGGCACAACCGCAAAGGCGTGCATGGCAGAGCTTTTCGGCAAGGAGACCGGCTGCTCGCGTGGACTTGGCGGATCCATGCATTTTTTCGACAAGGAACACCACATGTACGGCGGGCACGCAATCGTCAGCGCTCATGTGCCGCTGGCGGTAGGGTTGGCCTTCGCGATCAAGTACCGTGACGAAGATCGCGTCACGCTCTGCTTCTTCGGAGATGGGGCGATTAATCAAGGTTCGTTTCACGAAGCGCTGAACCTGGCTGCACTGTACAAGCTGCCTATCATTTTCATTTGTGAAAACAACCTTTTCGCCATGGGCACATCGGTGGAACGATCGACCTCGCTCAAGCAGATCGTCGACCGCGCGGAGGGTTACGACATCCCCGGAGAAATCGTTGACGGAATGAATTTTCGCGAAGTGCGCGACAAGGTCGCAGAGGTTGCCGATTCCATTCGGAAGGAATCGCACCCTTCATTTCTCGAAGTGCGCACGTATCGGTACCGCGGCCATTCCATGTCGGATCCGGCGAGTTACCGGACCAAGGAGGAACTGGAAAAATATCGCCTGGATGATCCAATCATCCGTTTGCGCGCGCAGCTCACGCGGGAGGGCAAATTGACCAACGAACAGTTCGATCAGCTCGACAAGCGGGCGAAGGAAACAGTGCTGGCTGCGGTGAAATTTGCCGAGCAAGGCCCCGAGCTGCCGGTCGAGAAACTTTACGACTACGTCTATTTCAACGGAGCAAAGGCGTGAGAGAAATCACATATCGTCAGGCCTTGAACGAGGCACTTGCTGAAGAGCTGGAACGCGATCCCAACGTTTTCCTGATGGGCGAAGAAGTGGCCGAATATCAGGGAGCGTACAAGGTGAGCGCCGGGTTGCTTCAACGCTTTGGGTCGAAACGCATCATCGACACGCCGATCAGCGAGAACGGATTCGCCGGTCTCGGTATCGGCGCGGCAATGGTCGGCCTGCGACCGATCATTGAGTTCATGACGTTCAGTTTCTCGCTCGTGGCGTTCGATCAGGTCGTCAACAACGCGCCCAACATGTTCATGATGTCCGGCGGGCAATTTAATATCCCGATTACATTTCGGGGTCCGAATGGTCCGGCGCATCAGCTTGCGGCGACGCACTCGCACGCCACGGAAAACTTTTACGCCAGCGTGCCCGGTCTGAAAGTTTGCACGCCCGCGACGCCACGCGACGCTAAAGGTCTGTTGAAAACTGCCGTGCGCGACGATAACCCGGTGCTGGTCCTTGAAGCGGAACTCCTTTACAGCTCGAAGGGAATGGTTGAGCCGCCCGATGAGGAGCTGCTCATCCCGCTGGGAAAGGCAGACGTGAAGCGCGAAGGCAGCGATGTCACCGTGATTTGCTATTCGCAGACTGTTCCCATTTCCCTCACGGTCGCGGCTCAACTGGAAGAGGAAGATATTTCCGCCGAGGTCGTTGATCTGCGTTCGATCAAGCCACTCGACGAGAAGGCGATCTTCGAATCTGTAGCGAAAACGCATCGCGTCGTGATTGTCGAACAGGACCACCCATTCTGCGGTGTTGGAGCGGAAATTTGTTATCGCATTCAAAAAACCATTTTCGATGAGCTCGATGCGCCGATTCTGCGCGTATCACAGGAAGATGTCCCGATGCCATACAATGAAGACCTGGAGCGCGCCGTCCTGCCGAACGCCGAAAAACTGGTCACCGCTGTGAAACAGGTCTGCTACGCGTGAAATTAGTTAAAGGAGTTACAACCATTACAAAAAGGAATTGCCGTTGTAACGATATAACTCCTGTAACGTTGTAACCTTTTGAACCATGCCTGAGATCCAGATGCCGAAACTGAGCGACACGATGAGTGAGGGAACCCTCGTAGCGTGGAAGAAAAAGAAGGGCGATCAGGTCTCGGCTGGTGAAGTGCTCGCCGAGATTGAGACAGACAAAGCGACCATGGAGTGGGAATCTCCCGAGGACGGAACGCTCGCCGACATTTACGTGCAGGAAGGCGGGAAGGTGAACGTTGGAGACAAAATCGCGTTCATCCGGGGCGAAGGGGAGGAAGCTCCCGCGCAAGAAGCGTCGGCACAGAAGAAGGGGAAAGAGCCGGACTCGGCAGGAGAGAAAAAAAACAAGCCGCAGGCTGAAACGGAAAAACCTGCACCGGCGCGAGCCGAACAAGAGGAAATCGCTCCACCGCAGCAAAAACGTGGAGAGGGCGCGGTGTCAGCCGCCCTCGATGAAGAAAAACAACAGAAGCCTGAGCCTATAGGACGAGAACATGAACAACCCCGCGTGAAAGCGTCGCCTGTTGCGCGACGAATCGCATCGGAACTCGGCGTTGATCTCTTTAGCGTAAAAGGCACCGGACCTGAGGGGCGAGTGACCGAAACGGACGTTCGCGCAGCGGCGAAATCGCAACCTGTAGCGGCGGGCGTGTCGCCCGCGGGAAAGCAGCCGGCACGGCTGCCACTACAGGCTGGCGAAAGCGCGCGCATTCAACTTTCCGGGATGCGCAAAATCATTGCGCAGCGGCTGGTGGAAAGTCTTGGCCCGGTTCCACACTTTTATCTCACGATCGAGATCAACGCCGGCCCGCTGATGGAGGCTCGTGAGGAATTGAAATCCGCCGGGGAAGGAGCAGATGCGGCGAAGATCACCGTGAACGATTTCGTTTTGAAGGCCGCGGTGATGGCTGCGGTGAAGGTACCGCGAGTGAATGCTTCATTCGATAAGGAATCGATTGTGCAGTACGCGGACGTCGATCTGGGAGTTGCGGTGGCAATTGAAGACGGGTTGCTGACGCCGGTAATTCGCGACGCCCAAGACAAATCGCTACGCGAGATCAGCGCATTGGCCAAGGACCTGGCGCATCGCGCCCGAAACAAGCGAATGAAACCTGAAGAATTTCAGGGCGGCACATTCACGATCTCGAACCTTGGTGGGATGGGCATCGACAGTTTCTCCGCCGTGATTAATCCTCCGCAAGGCTTCATTCTTGCCGTCGGCAAGATCACCAAAGTTCCCGTTATCGATGATTGCGACCAACTCGTCGTGGGCCACCGAATGTCGATCACGATGAGTTGCGATCATCGTGTCATCGATGGCGCACTCGGCGCGGAATACTTGAAGGAACTGCGTCACCTGCTGGAGAACCCGGCGTTGCTGATGGTTTAAACCTGTAGCCGCTTCGCTGAGCGAACTGGGACGTCGATGTGAGCGCCTCGCGCGAACTGCGTCGCCGACAAGGTTGATGGCTACAGTGCGCGCGTTTCCCACATCATGAAATCATCGAGCGTCTGGCGGGTTTTATCGGTGACGAATTCAATCACGGTTGCGTCATCGACGAAGCCGAGGACCGGGGTTGCGTCCGGAATCAAATCAAATGGGTCGATCAGGTAATTGAGAGCGGCAACGATCCACAGCAGTGCGTTGTCGGGGACTCGATCGTATTCGCCGCGATGATGAGCGCGGACTAACCGCAGCATGGTTTGCAGATAGGGCCAACATTCTTTGAATGGCTCCCTCGGCACTGCCGCCGCCTTTTTCGCTGCGTCGTTGAAAAGGCCTAACAGAGTTTCAGAATCGTTGAGACATGCTTTTGCATCGATCAGCGCCCGAGCGAATGCGTCGCTGCGAAGCGCAGGTTTTCGATAGGGCACATTTTGCTCAGAATTCCTCGCGGCAGGCAGGGCTTTTGTTGCTGAGCGCGACTTCGTTTTCGTTTTCTTCATCTCGCAAATCAAAACACTTTAACCCGCAGATGAGAAGTAGATTCGTGGTGCACCGGCATTAAGGTTTCGTCGCCAGAATGAGCGGTGACGGCCCCGACGCGTCGAGTTTTCGCACTTTTTTGAAGCCTGCGTCCTCCAGCCACTTTTTGATTTCGTTAAAGCTGAATGTATCGCCTTTTTCGGTGTTCACGAGCATTTGCACTGCAAACATCAGCGAGGGTAGCGGTTTGGTGCGATCGTCATTTACTAGCCATTCTGCGATGGCGATCGTGCCGCCTGATTTTAGCGCGCGAAACACCTTTTTGAGCAACTGCTGACTGCGTTTTTCACCTTCGCTATGCAAAATGTGGCCCAAGGTGGCGATGTCGTAGCCATTGCCGAAGTTCGCTTCCAACAAATCGGCCTCGACAAAATCGAAGCGGTCGCGGACGCCAAATTTCCCCGTGATCCGTTTTGTCGTCGGAATCATCCCCGCCCAATCGACTGCGGTCACGCGCATGCGCGGCGATTTCTGGGCCAGCGCAATTCCCCAAATTCCAGAACCCGCTGCGAGATCGATTACCCGCAATCCATCTTTCGCTTTTGCGACATTCAAATGTTCGGCAAGTTGCCGCGCGGCGGCGTAGCTCATAGGAATGATTGTCTCCACCAATTGGCTAAAGAATTCCGTCCCCTCGGTTTCTTGGTTCACGGCGACGGCGGGCCGTCCGTCGCGCACGATATCAGCCAACCGCAGCCAGCGCGAAATCATGACCGGCAAAATCGAACCGAAGAATCCGGCGAGCGAACCCGGCTTGTCGGTTAGGAGAAATGTCTGACTCTCTCGCGTCAGAGAATATCTCGATTGCCGATCTTTTTTCAGCAGCTCCAAACCGACGAGTGAGTTCATGATGGCACGCAAACCGCGTTGAGATGCGCCGGTTTCTTTTTTGAGTTGATCAACCGTTTTTGCCCCGCTCTGTAACGCATCGAACACTTTGTTGTTTACAGCTGCGCTGATGATCAGCGGCGGCGCGTACGCGAAGCCAAACTGCTGCAACCGCTCCGGAGTCGGTTTTTTCGTTTTGCGCTTTTTCATAGGTGACCTTATCGACAAATAATTGGAAACTGCCTTTCGTCCAGCGGATGTGGCCGAACCGCTCGGCTTCCTTTAGAATCTGGTCAATGAGCAGAGGTTGGAAGACGCGGGAGCAAATGGAGGCGGCAGAGCGAACCATGCTCGCACCGTTTGCACAACGATCCGGTGAATCGCGCGGGCGCAAATACTCCGAGCCGAGCCACGCTTATCGCACCGAGTTTCAGCGCGATCGCGCTCGAGTTATTCATTCACGCGCGTTCCGCCGCATGGAATACAAGACCCAGGTTTTTCTTAACGGAACTGGCGATCATTTGCGCACGCGCCTGACGCATTCCATCGAGGTCGCCTCGATCAGCCGCACCATCGCCCGCGCGTTGCGCCTGAACGAGGATCTGGCGGAAGCGATTGCGCTTGCGCATGATCTGGGGCACGCGCCGTTCGGACATTCCGGAGAGGAGATGCTGTCCGAATGCATGCGCGATCACGGCGGGTTCGATCACAATCGTCAAAGTGTGCGGGCGGTGGAGTTGCTCGAAAGACCATACCCTGATTTCCCAGGTTTGAACCTGACATTCGAGGTGCGCGAAGGCCTGCGGAAGCACGAGCGTCCTTACAGTTTCGTGACTGGCGAGAAATACCAGTACCCGTCTTTGGAGGCGCAGGTTGCCGATCTGGCAGATGAGATCACGTATTACAGTCACGATCTCGATGACGCACTTGATTTTGAAATCTTGAACCCGCCGCAATTGAAAGGTAACGAGGTGTGGCGTGACAGCCATCGCGCAGTGCTCGCGCGCTACACGGCTGGGTCCGAGCCTGACCTGCACAAGCTGATCATTCGCGACATTATTGATCGCGAAGTACACGACTTGGTTGCGACGAGTGCCGGATCAATCGCCGACGCAGGAGTTCAGAGTGCCGATGACGTGCGCCGGCAATGTGCGCCGCTTATTCGCTACAGCGATGAACTGGCTGAAGCCAATCGAGCGCTGCGGAAATTTTTATATCAAAATGTCTATTACCATCCACGCGTATCGGAAGTGAACGGGCGTGCGTGTGAGATGCTACGCCGCGTTTTTGGAGGGTTCCTGGCCGATCCAGACCGTCTCGGTGAAGGCGCGATCCGACGGATTGAGAAGGAGGGATTGTATCGCACAGTTTGCGATTACGTCGCCGGTATGACCGACAGATATTTAATGGAAGAATACGAGCGAATTGCCAGTCTGTAACGGCCTCGCTGTGCGAGGCGCAAGATTCGTGTGTTTCAGTGCGATGCCGCCGCGCGTCGCACGGACGGCGGCTACAGCTAGGCCGCGGCGTTGCCAATCTCGTCGCGTAAATATCTGATGAGAAAGCGGAGGCGCTGATTCACCGAGCGTTCTTCGAGCAGATGTTGCCGGCGCAAGGGATCATTCACGAACGTGGAAGCCATCAGATCAGCCAGCATTTCCAAGTCGCGCAGCTCGGAAAGATAGCGATCGAGTTTCGCAGGCAACTGACGATCGTGCTTCAAGCTCCCGTAGAGTTCGATCACCTTTGCGCCAAGCGCTTCGGTCTCGACCGTGGTCGGATCGCGCGATTCGACGGCATCGATGCTCGCAATCGGAAACGGTTTCTCCTGGTGGAAACTGTTAAACCGCACGCGTTGCAGACCTTGCAGGATTAAATTTGACGTGCCGTCGCCGCGTCCAACACAAGCGCGGATCAATCCGGCCGTGCCGAGGTGGAAAAAATCTTCCGGTGCACGCCAATCGGGACAACTAGGCTTAATCAACGTGATGCAAAACATGCGATGCTGTTGGAGCGCGCGCTTCAGCATGTGGCGATAACGAGCCTCGAAGATGTAAAGCGGCAACAGCGCGTGCGGGAAAAGGACCGCAGCCGGCAACGGCATCACCGGTAAATCTTTGGGCAACGTGACAGATGACGACATAGTGTGCGGCTTCTTTCTGTAAAATTATACGTATTGTGAGAAGTGAAAAGCTGTCGTCAGAAGC
>QHPE01000132.1 GCA_003218945.1 Verrucomicrobiota bacterium
CCTGCGCCACCGCATGCGCAGTAGGAACCTCACACGCGATCGTCAGAATGTTTATGCCGATCTTTGAATGTCAGCTCGGCGATGCCGGATTTGTCTAGTTCGCCGAGGCCTTCGGCGATCATCCGGTCGTATTGCTCCTTCGTCGCGCGCGCCAGGGGTAAATCGAGGCCGATATTGCGCGCGAGTTCGAGAGCGATCCCGCTGTCTTTGGCTGCGTGTGCGGCAGAGAAAAAACAACTGTGCTCGCGGTTCTGCATGTCTTCGCCATCCGTTTCGAGCACGCGCGAGTTCGCGCCAGTCTGCGAGAAAACTTCGCGAAGCATGTTCAGATCGAGACCGAGCGCCGCACCCAGTCCAAGGCCTTCGGCCAGGCCTGCGGTGTTGACGTTCATCACCATGTTTACCAGCGCTTTCACTTTCGCGGCTTCACCAGCTTTGCCGATGAAGCGAATTTGGGCGGCAAGCTCCTTGAGAATCGGTTCCGCTTTTCGAAATGCTTCCTCTTTTCCGCCGCACATCAAATAGAGCTTGCCTTGTCGCGCCTGCGTGATGCTGGAGGCCATGCAGGCTTCGAGTGATTGCGCGCCGTCTTTCTCGGCCAGTTTTTCGATCTCGACGTGGACTTGGGGAGAGATCGTTGCGCAGTTCACGAACAATTTTCCACGCGCGTTGACGAGTAAATTGTCACCGGGTCCGGCGAAGATTCGCCGCATCGCGTTGTCATCGGTCACCACGGTGAGGATCACGTCTGACTGTGCCGTGACTTCCGACAAATCCTGTGCCGCGGCGCATCCAAGCTCGCTGGCAAGCGCTGTGGCCGCGGCGCGATTTGAGTCGTAAACCGCGGTGACGTGAAAACCACGGTCCCTCAAGCGGCGCGCCATGTTCGCGCCCATCCGGCCCACTCCAACGAATCCGATATTCATGTGCTGAAATTAGCCACGGATGCACATGGATGAAACACAGATTAAGCGCTTCAGGATGATCCGTAAAAAATCCGTGTTAATCTGTGGCGAAATTCAAACCTAAATCTTTGCAGCAAAGAACGGGCTGTGTCGTTTCTCCTCAGCTACAGTCGTCATCGGACCGTGTCCGGGGCAGATGATGGTTTCGTCAGGCAGCGTAAGGATTTTCTCGAGGTTATTTCGCAACCCGTCGCGGTACGACACGTTGCCCCCACCCATCGACGCTGCGAACAGCGAATCGCCCACGACGGCGATGGGACGCGCCAGACCGGTTACAACGTACGTCATTCCGCCAGGAGAATGACCCCATGTTAGGCGCGTATCGATTTTCAAGTTTCCAAGCCCGAACTGTTTTCCTTCTTCGACCGGCTCCGCACCCGGGACTGGTTCGTGCGCCGGAGTAAAGACATCCGCTCCGGTTTCTTCGCGGAGACACGGCAGATCCGCGACGTGATCGGGATGCGCATGCGTAAGCAGAATTAGTTGCACATTTAGTTTGTGGTGCTTTGCGAACCGAATCATTTCCTTGGAATCAGCGCCGGTATCGAATGCCGCCGCGACACGGTTAGCAGGGTCCCAGACGAGGTACGCGTTAACGGCCATGCCGTTATAATCGGTGTTGAATTGCGCGAGACCATCGAACGATTCGATTTTCATCGGATTCCATTCGCCTTTTGCGAGTTCGCATAAGGCGCGGCCATCCAAACCAAGAACGGGCGCAACGTTCAAGAGAGCCGATTCCTCGAAATCGCCCTCCCGCAGTTTGCGGATTGTTTGCGCAGTGACGCCAGCTTTTTCGGCAAGTTCAGAGTCGGAAATGCCCAGTCCGCGTTGCGCTTTTCCGATGACGTCGGCGGCGTTATCTTCCAGTGGAATCATATTGGCTTCGCGACGTTGAACCGTTGAAATGTTAAGAAGTTAAAAGGCAAACTCTATGTAATGATGTAACGATGTAACGATGTAACGATTTAACGAGTCACGCCAGCCATTTACGCATCGCCAATTTCTCCATCGCGCTCGCCACCCCGACGACGGAAAAAGTGTCGCCTGTTTCCATTTCCATCGACGTCATTGCGACATTATTGATGCCGCAGGGAACTATCTGACTAAAAGGCGAGAGATCCCCGCACACGTTCAAGGCGAACCCGTGCATGGTGATCCAATGGCGAACACCGACGCCGATCGAAGCGATCTTGCGGTCTTCAACCCACACGCCCGTGAGCGACCCGCGTTGCGTTGCGGCCATTCCGTACTCCGATAGAAGCTCGATGAGCAGTCGCTCGAGCCAGCGCAAATATTTGTGCAAATCCTGCCCGCACCGACGCAAATCGACGATGGGATATCCGATCAATTGGCCCGGCCCGTGATAAGTCGCCTGCCCACCACGATTGATCGAAAGGAGTGGATACGGCAAGTGCTCTACGCCTAACAAGCTGGATCGATCAGGGGTGCGCCCGATCGTGTAAACCGGTTCGTGCTCGAGCAAAAGCAATTCATCTTCCAGTCCACGATCCTCTCGCTTTTGCGCCACGATTTTTTCCTGTAACGCAAGGGCATCTGCAAAATTCATTCGGCCAAGCCAACGCACAGAGAGAAAATCCGTCGTTGTCGAAAGGTGCACCGGATAACTTATGATCCACAAACGGCTGTTCAAGACACAATCCTGTCGCCACCACGTCCTGCCCGCGGCGTGGAGCGATCCACCCGGCTGTATCGTTAGGATAAAGCGCCAATCGAACGAGACCCGATTCGCCACAGCGCTGCGCGTCCTGGCGGCCGTTTAGCGAATGATTCTTTGTGAATCATCAATCGGCAGCCGCATTCCGCGTTACAACTGCGGAGACATATTTAGCATGCTCAAGAGGAAACTTGCGAATTTCCACCGTGACTTTCTGGATTGGAAAGTTCTTTAACAAATGTGCTGCGAGCCGGTCCGCCAGTGTCTCGATGAGATTGACCGATTGATCGCCAACGAACCGCTGCGTCTCCTCGGCCACGATTGCATAGTTAATCGTTTGGCCGATTTTATCCGTCATATCACTCGTTTGCTGACGTGGCCAGAAAGAAATGTTGATCGTTAATCGCTGTGGAGTCTTTCGCTCGTGCTCCGATACGCCGATGACGCTCGAAACCTCAAGCTGCTCGATGTGAATTTCGTCCGCAAACGGGTGGCATTCGCTGGGCATCTGGGAAACATTAGCGCAGCGTCGTCTTCAGCAACACTCCTTTCGCTAGCGCCCCGCGCCTTGTATAACGTGAAAACTTTGTCCTTTATCCAGTTGCCACGACACGATCCCCGTCACCGGTCGAAGCATCCAACGTCACGACGTAGCTGCCTCAGGCTGTAGCATAATCGGCTGTCTTTTTCGGCGAAACAAGTCAGGACCGAACGCGGCCACGTTGAGGACAATCATAACCAGCGAAAAAAGATACATTCTCATCGCGACGCCGATGAGGAGGTGCATTGCGCATACCCCGAGCAGCCAAATTTTGCGCGTCCTGCTGCTCCAAATAAAGAACGGATATCCAGATTCCAGCAGGCAAACAAGGATTCCTGCCAGCGGTAAGAAATCTTTCCATCTTACCAAAATCTCGGGATCGATGACGTTGAATGGCGGCCGGATGAGCGCGCGCCACACATTCGACCCATCCCACCACCCGCTGCCAAGCCATTTCGTTAGGCCGCTAAAGAAATAGATGATACACAAGTGAAGCTGAAGCACGCGACGCCAAAACCCCAGGAGCTGTGGATTTTTCGGTCGCAAGTTTCGGAGTCGCCAATCAAGAGAAAGTCGATCCGGTAGCGGCGACAACATCAAGTAAAACAACCCGATGGTCATAAAATTATCCATGCCGTAGGAGAGGAATCCACCGCTTTTCGCCGCGCACAGATGTAAAACCCAGGCTGCGATCGCCGAGAAGCGGCAGCCAACTCCGACAAGCAAGGCGCAACCAGAAACAAACAAACCAAGCCATGCCAGAAGGAGTACCGTCTCTTCGGGGACGTCGAGTCGTGCCGCCAGAGCAACAAACCACCCGAGGCTCGGAATGAAGTGGCCTTGCAGGGAAAGCAGTGCTTCCGCGACTTTGCGCGCAGTTCCAGAAAACAGATAAGCCCAATCAGTTCGGAGCGAGAGCGCATAGAGCGTTACCTGAAGACCGAGGCCGAGCCTTAACACAGTCAGCCAACTATCCGTCTCGATTGGAAACAAAAATTCGGCCACTCGAGTCTTGACGCGCATTTGGCTTAATGATCGTTCTTTTTGGCGGACGCGTTCTGGAGACTGAAATCGTACGCGTACAGGAACTCATATGACTCTCTTTTTCCCTGCTCGAATTCGCGTACGCTGGGCAATGTGAGCGACCCAAGTATCGCGCGGACACTCTGAAGCTCGGGATGCTTACGCCAGATGGATTGGGCCAGCGTCTTCAGCAGGATCTCCCGCAGCTCGTCATAGGGCGTGCGCCCGATGTCATCCAGCAAACCCGCTATGCGTAATTCGGCGGCCGCGCTGCGGACCGTCGGTAACTCGTACTCGACGCGACCATCCCTATAGTGCAATTCGAAAACGAGCGTGTAACCGCTGGGCACATTCGGCGCAAAGTAACCAGAACCGCTTTCAATCCCGGCAAGCTGCACGTACGTATTCACGCTTTCGCGCACCGGATTGGAGGGCGACAGTTGTTCGGCAGGTGCAATCGAAATAAGCTCCTGCGCTTTATGCGAGAAATTCTTAAATGAAAGAGGAAGGATCGTTGGCCCCTCTGCCACAACCCGCAATATGTCGCGGCAGGAAAATGAAAGGATCAGCAGAAACTGCAGCGCGAACCATGTCAGACAACAATATCTTTCGCGCAATGAAACGTCTCGTTCTCAGGCCGAAGGAAAAGCGACCCGGCCTATTTGAATGAATTTAACACCTCACTCACATCCTTGCTATTGCCACTGACACGATAGGTGATGTTCGGATCTCCAGCGGCTCGGTCTTTCGCGGTTGCGGACATTGTAACCTTGTCGGTTTTCAATTCCGGGTCTGAACAAGGCGAATACGGATCGTGCAAGGTGCGGCCATCATCGTCGAGGTATGCAATGCGGCAAGTGCCGCCATTCGCCTTGACGTGAGCCAATGCACTGTCGAGTTTTCCTTGGTACACCTCGACATATTCGGATTTGTCATTACCAAATTGCAGGTGCACTTGATGTTGCTGAGTGAATCGTTTCTCGCAGGAGCTGAAGACAGCCGCGATTACGATTACCATTGACATTAATGCAATTGTTCGAGGTGGGCCTTTCATAACAACCGCTGGTTTGACTCCGCGACCGGCACTTATCAAGCCAAAACTTCTGGCGTTGGAAACAAAGGCGTGCGTGCCTTGACGTGATTGCGGGTGTGATCAGGTTGAATACGCGATGAAAACCGTGTGGCGCGTATTTGCTTATCTCAAGCGGTATCCGTGGCTGGCTGCGGGCACTCTCACTTGCGCCATCGTGGGCACGCTTATGGTGATTGTGTTTCCGAGCGTGACCAAATGGATCATCGATAACGTGATTCGCACAAATCGACCGGATAAATTGCTGCCTCTGATTCTACTCGCGATTTTCGCGTTTCTGGTTCAGCACGTTTTCAATTCGCTCCGGATCATTCTGAACAACACGTTCGAGCAAAAGGTCATCTTCGATTTGCGCAGTGATTTGTATTCGCACATTCAACTGTTGCCATTGCGCTGGTTCGACAATCGAGCCACAGGCGATCTGATGACGCGCGTCATCGAGGATGTGAACTCAGTCGAGCGAGTGTTGATCGACGGGATCGAACAGGGCGTGGTAGCGGTGTTGCAGATCCTGATCGTACTAGCGGTGATGTTTTATTGGAACGCAAAGCTGGCATTGCTTGCGCTTGTGCCTTTTCCGCTGCTGATCGCGGGCGCATTGTCCTACACGCTCACCGCGCATCGCCGGTACCGACTTCAGCGCCGCGCTGCCTCGAACATCAACGCGTTGTTACACGATAACCTTGCCGGTATTCGTCAGATCAAAAGTTTCGCGCGCGAACGGGAGGAACACGGGCGTTTCAACCGCGCCAGCGATGAACTGCGGCACGCTACGCTCGTGGTCATGCGCACCTGGGCAATTTACTCGCCGTCGATGTCAATGTTTGAAGCCATAGGCGCGGTGCTCGTGCTGGGGTTTGGCAGCCATGCGGTTTTGACCGGCAGCCTTCAGCTGGGCGATTTAGTCGCGATGCTGATGCTTACGGCGTTTCTTTACGATCCCGTCAGCCGGTTACATCAGCTGAATCAATTGGTGCAGGCGGGACGTGCGGCGGGCGAACGCGTATTCGATATTCTCGATGAAAACGCGGAACCCGGTTTTGTAGCCGGGATCCGTGACTCCGGCGCCGCGCCCAGCGATCGCGGCTACAGCAAGCGCGTCATCGGCGACATTCGTTATGAAAACGTCAGCTTCGGTTACGCCGAAGGATTGCCGGCGCTTAGACACGTTTCGTTTCATGCGTCGCCAGGCACAACGATTGCGTTGGTTGGTGCGACAGGCGCAGGGAAATCGACGCTGGTGAGTTTGCTGGTGCGGTTTTACGAATTCGACGCCGGCCAGATTGATGTCGATGACAGATCGATTCGCGATTACGACCTGCGCACATTGCGCGAAGCCATCGGCGTAGTCACACAGGAAAGCTTCCTCTTCAACGGATCGATTCGGGAAAATCTTTTGATAGGGAAACCAACTGCTACCGATGCGGAGTTATGGAGTGCGGTGGATGCGGCGAACGCGCGGCAGTTCATCGAGCGTTTGCCTGATGGATTGGAGAGCGTCGTTGGCGAGCGAGGTGTGAAATTGAGTGTGGGCGAGAAACAAAGGCTCTCGATTGCGCGAGCGCTGCTGAAGGACCCGCCGATTCTAATTCTCGATGAAGCGACGGCCAGCGTGGACACGACAACCGAGCGCCTGATTCAGGAGGCGCTGGAACACTTGATGGCCAATCGCACGTCGATTGTGATTGCGCACCGGCTTTCGACAATTGTGCATGCGGACCAGATTTTAGTTCTCGATCACGGCCAGATCATAGAGCGGGGCACACACGAAGAATTGCTCCTGTTCGACCGGAAGTACGCGCAGCTGTGCCGGCAGAGTTTGTTAGGTTCCTCGCCTCAGCGGGGAACCGAGCAGCAGATGGAAATTGTCACCTCAGAAGCTGCGGAACCTGAAGAGGAGCGATTGCCGGTCTAACCAAAGCGGCACCGCCCAAAGGACGACAATCAGTTGGGAGACGAGGAGCTCGAACCGGCGGGCGGTGGCGTGGGAATAATGATGGTTTGGCCCGCCTGCAACTTACGACCGTCTTCGATGTGATTCGCGTTTTGCAAATCGTCCACGGTGACTTTGTACAATTTGGCGATGGACGTGAGGGTTTCTCCGCGCGCGACAGTATGCGTGTTGCCGGTAACCGTAGGATGGGCTGTGGCGCTGGCGGGAGCAGCGGCGGTTGCCGGCGACGGCGCACCTTCTCCGATCATCACGCCCGGCCGGAAATGTGAGAGTTGTTGTTCGAGATTGAGGATTTCCTGAGAGAGTGCGTCAATCTTGGCATTCTGTTGGTCAATCTTTTTTTCCAGCGCCTCAAGTTGGGCGGCCTCACTCGATTTTTCCGCGTCCGGCGCAGGAGTCTGTCCAGAAGCAGTGCAAAGCGCAAAAGAGCTTATCGCCAAAAAAATAGCAGGCTTCATCGCAGCAAAATTTTGCCATCGTCACATTTATCTGACAAGTGGCTTCGCCGCGCCGAGCCCTGAAATCTTTGGCCATTGAATCGCAAGTCCAATGTAAGGATGTGACAATAGAACGATGCAACGCACCGCGCGAAGCGCGTAGCTTGCGTTTCGAACATTTGCTCGTACGTTTTTTTATGCCTGAGCGCATTCAAAAGCCGGTGGAACCATCTCCATGGGGACCAAAACAAGGCGATGGCGGTGGCCCGCGCTCCCCGGACATTTCGCGACCGGATACAAAGGATCTTTTAAAAAAAATGCGCAAGGTCGATCCCAATCAATCCAAGCGCTATCGCCAGCGCACCGGTCAGTAATGGACCGTTCACCGCTGGGATTTGACCAGAGCTTTCCTGGCGCCGCGGACGATTTTTCTGCGCTCCTGCGACGCAAAGGTCTGCTGAGCTCCGCAGTCATCGGTCCGATGACGCGAGACGGCACACAACCGCGAACATGGCAACCCACCGAAGCGACCACGATTCTGGCATTCAAGTTTTCCGGGGGTGTTCTGGTCGCGGGCGATCGGCGCGCGACTGCGGGCAATACCGTCGTTTACGATCGTGCGGACAAAGTTTTGGAAATCGATCGGCATTCGATCATGGCCATTGCCGGCGTTCCCGCGACCGCGTGGGAGATGGCGCGCGTGCTGGAGCATTCACTCCAATATTTTCGGCGAACTCAGCTCCAGGAAATGAGTGTCGACGGCAAAGTGCGCGCGCTTTCCAAGCTGTTGCGCGACAATTTCGGCTTCGTCATGCAGGGCGTGGGTGTCGTAGTGCCGATCTTCGCGACGTATGATGGAAATTCGAAACCGGAAGCGCGCCTCTATTTTTACGATGCGATGGGGGCACAGTTTGAAGCGACCGATTATGCGGCTACGGGGTCCGGTTCGCCGGCGGTTCGCGGCATTCTGTATTACGAAAATAACTGGGGCGTAAAACCACTGCACGAATTGGGCGAAGAGGAAGCGGTATCCATCGCATTACGTGCTCTGGACACGGCTGCCGAATCCGACACGGCGACGGCGGGCGTAGATCGCGCCGGAAAGATTTATCCCGTCATCAAAATCGTGTCGCGAGAAGGCATTACCACTTTGCCCGAGAGCAAAATCGCCGCCGTATTCAAAGAAATGGTTGCATGATAGAGGAGCCGTATCGTTGGGTAGAAGCGATCGCCAACCGGCGCGAGTACATTGAAGGGCAACTCGCCCCCGGCAGTCCCATCGCGGCGCTCGGTTATCGCGACGGTATTCTGTTTCTCACACTCGGTCAGACACGGCAGAAACTTTTCGAGATCTACGATCGTATCGGGATGGGAGCGATCGGTCACCCGGGAGACATCGAGCGGTTGCGAATGGCGGCGATTGAGCTGGCCAGCACTGAAGGCTTCAACCGCTCGGCGGCGGATGTTTCACTCCGACGCCTCGTGCATTACTCGCTCAGCCCTGTAATGAAAAGCGCATTCGAACAGATTTATGGCCCGCCGTACCTGGCACGGATGCTCTTTGCAGAGGTAGGCGCCCGTCCCGAGGACGACATGTTTTTGCGAGTGGAGTACGACGGAGAAATCGCCAGCAACGGCGCAACCTACGCACGAGCGCGGCAGGATTTCGCGGTCCTCAGCGGCACGCGGCAGTCGGTGGAACTGATGGAAGCATTCCTGAAGACCGAGCACACGCCCGACACCAGCTTTGAAGCGGCAGCGAACTCAGCGCTCGATGCATGGAGTGTTGGCCACATGTTGTTGCAGACCAGCGATGCGAAAGAGTTGCCGGAGCGCGCGGCCATCGCCGAACATCGTCGGGAGCAACTCGCCAGGGCCGCAATTGAAGCGGCAGTGTTGGAGCGTGACGGCACGGCGGCGATTCGCTATCGTTCCCTGGCAGATAAGGAATTGCGCTCTCTGGTTACTCAGTGATTAATTGATGAAGAGAAATTTTGGCGCGGGGAAGACAAATGAAACAAGCCCTCCGGAATGTGCTGTCGTTCGCAGGGGTGTTGTTGATGATCGCGTCGCTTGTCTGGATTTCATTCCATCAGGAAAAGCAACAGGCAATTAGAACACAATCGACGGCTAACAGGCCGACGGCGCCGAAACCATTCGCGGTCGTTGTTCTCGACCCGGGTCATGGCGGTCAAGACTCCGGCGCTATGTGTGGTGGCGTGATGGAAAAAGATCTGACGTTGGATGTAGCGCGCCGGGTCGATCGGCTGCTGGACGCCGAAGGGGTCGCCACATTGATGACACGCCTCGGAGACACCTATGTCTCACTGGCGGATCGCGCCGCCTTCGGGAACCGGGTAAGAGACAGTATTTTTGTGAGCATTCATTTCAACGAAGACAACAAACCGGTCGCGAGCGGCGTGGAGACTTACTACGCTCCGCATCAAATTGCGTCAGCATCTGCTCTTGCTTCTTGGCTGCCGTTTTTAGCTCGGCCGCCGTCCGATTCGCCCAAGCTGGAAAGCCGAAGCCTCGCCGGCTTTATTCAGGAAGCGCTGGTGGCGCGGACCCGGTCCGTGGACCGCGGCACGCAAACCAAACAATTTTTTGTGATCGCAAACGTGACCTCTCCTGCAGTGTTGATTGAAGGCGGTTTTCTTACCAATAAGGAGGACGTTTCGAAGCTCGCCAGCGAAGATTATCGCGACCAACTCGCGGCAGCAATCGCCGACGGCATTTTGCGTTATCGCGACGCAGTTTCTCAGCGCAAATCAGCATTGACAGCTACAGGTCTGGAAACCGCTGAATAGGAACAGAGCGTTGGCGTCGAATTACCTCGGAATGAAAATCAAAATCGCTGCGTTGATGTTGATTGGATCAATGACGCTGGTTCAAGCGGATCAACTGGTTGAAAGCGTGCAGCAGGCTTTGAAGGACGCGGGTTTCTACTACGGCGAGGTCAGCGGCGAAATGAATGCGAATCTCACGGCAGCGGTTCGCCGGTATCAAATCCGCAATGGCCTACAGGTAACCGGTGAGCTCAATGATGAGACGCTGCAATCGCTTGGGTTAAAGTCGTCCGGCTCCGCGCGACAACTACCCAGAGCTGCATCACCGGCTCCTGGCGCTGCTACGCCCGAGCAACCGTCCGAGGAGACCGAAAGCACAACTCCGGCGCAGCCTGTTCAGCCATTTGGCCATCCGCCGCAAAACCAGCAAGTTTATCCATCAACTCCAATGGGTCCGAGCAATTCACCGGGAGGATTTTTCGCCGGCACGCCATTTGAGACAGCTCCGCCGGCCGTGCAGCGCAATGTGATTGTGTCGGCGCAGATAGCCCTCGCGCGGTATGGGCTGTATCGGGAACAGATCGACGGAATCTACGGACCAGCGATGGAATTTTCCCTGCGCGCTTATCAATCGCGAACAAGACTTTCGGTGACTGGCCGGTTAGACTTGGAAACACTGGCGGCATTGCGCTTATTGCCCGGCCCGCGTCAGCCGTTTTACGATCCTTACCGCCGGCGCATGCGTCCTCCGCCAGGCCCACCGATTGAAGGTCAGTGAGTTCCCGACTAGCTTGTTTCGGGTTGTCAAAACGCACGGACTGCAACTCGGCGAAGACTGTGCCGACGAAAACCTGCGCCTCAATGCGAACTATGAGGCGGTCGGGATCGTCCGATACCCATATTGTGCCGCGACGAAATTTCCGGTGCGGCTGTAGTTCGAGATTCTTGCCGATGCGTTTCAGCTGCAGATCCAGCCTGATTGCGTTGTACGTGCCGGCGCGGACAGAAATTTTTTCGCGGCCGGATACAGTAACGGTGGCAAGATAGGCATTTGTCGCCGGGTAAACGGCAAGCCGATAAACGCTACCTTGTCCCAGCGGTTGAGTTCGCAGATAAAGCGCCGCGGAGTGCAGATCAAACAAGTTGGGCAAAGCAAATTGCCGGGTCTTTGTCTCGATGGCGGTGCCCTGACCTTCTGTTCGTGACCGAGTTACCCCGCCGTCGGTGAAACTTAAATGTGTAATAATCTGCTTCGACCGGTAGTTCTCAGTCTGCTGAACCTCGATCGGAGCCAGTGTTTGGGCGTTGGCAATTGCTCGATAGTTCACATCCAGTTTCCACAACGCCCGCACCAGGCCCGTGGTTCGGCCCGTTCCGTCCAGCTCAAATCTGTCGTTTGAGGGCTTGATAAAGTGAATCTCACCAGTCGCTGCGGTCAATCCAGACCAACCGAAGCGATAAGACGCACGCAGAGAGCGTAACTCCGCGAAGTCCCCGGCCGGCTGCTTGCTGAGGGTTGCCAGCCAGTTGGCCCCCAGCGCAGCCGTGCAACTCGCGAGCACAATCGCAGTCGCGCACCTCGTTGGTCGAATCTTTGTTCGAGCAAACATTTCCTGGAAATTCGCAGCTGCCCACAACCATCGCCGTGCCAACGTACGATTTCCTTTGTACAAAAAAATACACGCGAGTTCCGCGCGTGTATCTTTGAAATCCGATCCGGACGTCAGGGTTTGGTCGTTCTCGCTGCTGCCGGGGTGACCGAGGATCCTGTTGTGGCTTTCTTGGTGGAAGCCGTAGCGCGGCCGGGTTTATTTAGCGTCTCGACGATCTCGCTTGTGAAATCAACGCTGTCGGGCGCATACAGCACAACAGGGACGCCGTTGATGCTGATGCCCGATTTATCGAGAACAAAATCGAGGCTCTTGGCTTTGACTTTCTCCATGACGACGTCGGTAATTTCCTTTACAAGTCCCTCGCGCATTCGCATCAACTGCTCCTGCAACTGACGCTCTCGTGTCTGCCGAAAATCGCTGATCTCTCGCTCCATGTTCTTAATGTTGGCGATCTTGTCGTCGCGCTCCTTGGCCATGCCGGTTTTTTTGTCGGCGCTTAATGCCGGGGATTCAAGTTGCTTGTTTAGATTATTGATTTCGTCGAGCGCCTTTTTGTAAGCCTCCGCGCGATCATCGTATTCCTTTTTCGCGGCGTTTTTGGCGTCATTGATTTTTGCCTCGGCTTCCTTGGTTTTGTTGTATTCCTTGAACGCCTTCTGCATGTCAACCGTTCCAATTTTGGGTGTGCCCTGTGCCAAGGCCGCAATCGGAAGAGCCAGCATCAGCGCAGAGAATATCGACAGAAACTTTTTCATAAAAACAGAGGATATGTTGGACGAATCGCGTTAGACTGCAACCACATATATTCGTTCAAAATTGATAGCCCACATTGAAGTTGAAATGGCCGCCTCCGTTGTACCCGTCGCGCATCACCGGATAGCCGTAATCGAGGCGTAGCGGACCGATTGGTAAATCAAGCCGGAGTCCGACACCCACGTCGGAAGCCATGTGATTAAAGCCGAACGACCACTCGCTGGTATTCACGAAACCAGTGTCATAAAAGAGTGCGCCCCGCGCTTTTTCGATAATTGGGAACGTCCACTCAAGCGTCGCCCGCGCCATTGATTGGCCGCCGACCGGTTCGCCGTTCTGCTGGGGGCCGACTTCGCGAAACGGAAAACCGCGGAGGTTGTTGGAGCCGCCGAGAAACAGCCGCTCGAAAATTGGGACCTCGCTACCGCTCCCCCATTGGCTCACCGTCGCAATTTCGCCGTTAAGCAACAAGATAGTGTCCTTTGGCAGATGAAAATACTGAGACCCTTCCAGATCCAATCCATAAATCTGAGTATCGCCTCCGAGAAAACCACCGGCAATAGCAGGCGAAAACGTAATGCGTTGCCCGCGGCGCGAGAGCAAAGGATTGTCGCGCGTATCAAGCACCAGGCTGCTAAACACCTTACTTTCGGTAAACGTGCCGCTTTGCGTCAGAATAAACTCAGGCGAGGAGGACGCGACATTAAAAATCTCGACGTTCTGCAGTGTATATCCCAGCGTGCCGTACATGTAAGCGTTGATCGGCTTGCGGAGGTCCAAACTGAACCCGTAATTGCGCTGGTCGTAGTCGGCGCTCAGATAATTTGCCTCGTTGTAAAAGGCCTGGCCGGTCAGCGCAAGGCGTCGGTCAAGGAAATACGGTTCGGTAATCGTAAGAAGGAAATCCTTTCGCTCGGTGCCGTACTGGAGACGTAACCGGAACTTTTCCCCACCGCCTGTGAATGAAGGCCAGTTGAACAGATCGAAATTGCCTTGGGTGAGTTCCACAAAACCCACCAACTTGTCAACCGTGCTGAAACCCCCTCCAAAGCTGAGTGAGCCGGTGCGCTTTTCTTGCACGAGAATGGTCAGATCTTTGCGGCCAGGTATGTCTGTATCTTCCGGGTAGGTCTCGACTTTTGCGAAGTAGCCGAGGTTCTCGAGACGTTTCTTCGTGGTGTCCACGCGAACCGTGTTGAAAACGTCGCCCGGGGCGACGAGCACTTCGCGCCGGATGACCTTATCCTTGGTGCGCGTGTTGCCCTCAATGTTCACCCGGTTCACAAACGAGCGCACACTCTCCTCGATTGTGTAATGCACGTCTATAAGTCCAGTCCCAGCCGGGGTGCCTTCGGGTGTAATGACCAAATCAACGTAGCCGCCGCTGCCGTACGCGTCAGCGACGGCCTTGGCGTCATCGCGAAGCTGTTTTGGTGAATAGACACTGCCCTCTTTCATTTTTAGCAGGGTGCGAACTTTAGGTTCGGTAGTGTGCTGGTAACCCGTGATGGTCAGCTTGCGGACGTGATACTGTGGGCCTTCTGAAATCACGATAGTAATAATCATCGGGCCTTTCTCAGTGCGTTCTTTGCGCACATCCTTTATTTCCACGTCGATGAAGCCGTGGTCTTGATAATACTCGCGGATCTTGTCCAGGTCCTGTTCCAACTGGACCTCATCCAGCCGGCCGGATTTATCCATGAAGTGGATGAGCGTTTTGCCACGAGTTTTCATTTGTTTCCGCAGCACCTTCTGGCTGGCGTGCGCGTTCCCCTCAAAACGGATCTGGCTCACGGCTCCCTTGGCGCCTTCATTTACGTTGAAAACGACGCGCGCGGTGCCGCGTTTCTCATCAATTGGATCGACGCGAAAATCTACGCTTACATTGGTAAATCCTCGCGCCTGATAAATTTCGATGATTTTCTGGCGCGCCTCTTCCAGTTGTTGTTCATCAACAGCCTGATTGAGTTTCACTTTGATTTCTTTGCGCAGCCTGGTCGGTTTGACCCGTTCGGCGCCGGTGATTTCGATCTCGTGCACGATCGCCCGCGTTTGAACTGCAACGATGACCTTGACGCCGTCGCCTTCGGGCTGAGCAAAAATCCGAACATTTCGAATATAGCCAGTCTTGTACAGCGCCTTGATGTCCTCCTGCACCACTTCATTCGAATACGGCTGGCCAACTTTCGTACGCATCTGAGCCAGAATGCGTTCCTTGCTGAGGGTCGCCGGCCCGGTGTATTGCACATCTATGGCACGGATCATCGGAGGCCCGGGAGCCGATTGAGGCGCCTGGGCACGGGCCAGTACAGACGCAAATAGAGCGCAAAGCGAGGCGCCCCAAATCGCAAGCCGCGGGGGGCGCATCCATCCACAAAAACGTTGCATATGTTAGAAGCGCAGCCCCACGCAACTCAACACACGCAGGACAAGCGGCTATATCGGAAAGAAGACGGCAATCGTCAAGGCGAGATTTTCACAAGGTCAGCACCGGGCAGATTTGTCGCGCACGCCCGGTCTTCAATCAGCCTTCTTTCTTAACCTGATCGTTAATCCCTCCACCGCGGCAATCTCGGCCTCTTCGCCTTTCTCTATCGGAGTATTGCTTACCGCGTTCCAGTGTTCGCCTTCGACGAATATTCTGCCGCTGCGTGAATCAATCGAAGTCAACGCCGTCACGGTTCTTCCGATGAGCGTTTCCTTTCCCGCCTTCACTGGCAACAGTTGCGCTCGCAGGCCTTTTCCAACGACAAAAATAAAGAACGCGGCCGTGACTAGTGTCGCGGGAATAATGAAGCTCAATGACAAGCGAAAGAGTGGATCGGCGCGATCAAAGAGCATTAGCGACCCGATCAGAAACGCGATCACTCCGCCCACTGTGAGTACGCCGTGTGTGGGGGTATAGACATCAAAGATGAAAAGCATGAGAGCGAGGGCGATCAGCACGAGTCCAGCCACGTTGACTGGGAGAATCGCCGCCAGATAAAGTGCCAGGATCAACGCAATCGCCCCAACGACGCCGGGAAGAATGGCGCCGGGCGAACTCAATTCGCCGATGATCCCGTAGATCGCGATCAGCATCAGGATGAACATCACCTCGGGGCGCCACAGTTTTTGAAAGACCTGCTCAGCGGGCGACATTTTGATCTCGGTCAGCTGCGCTCCAGCGGTGTTCAGAGATTTGCCGTCCACCACGCGGCCATTCAATTTTTGCAGCAGATCGGGCATGTCCATCGCGATCAAATCGATGACTTTCAGGTCCAGCGCTTTTTGCGCGGTGATCGAAGCGCTCTCTTTTACGGCCGACTTGGCCCATTCAACATTGCGCTGGCGCTTGCCCGCTATGGTCTCCATGTAGCTGACGGAAAAATTCTCGAGCTTTTGCTTCATCGTGTCGTCCGGCTTTTCTTCGCCACCGCTGGGGAACCCGCCGATCGAGACCGGGTGCGCCGCGCCGATGGTGGTAGCCGGCGCCATTGCCGCGATGGTGGCGGCAATGGTAATGAAGCAACCTGCGCTGGTCGCGGTTGCGCCTGTCGGCGCGACATAAACCACAACGAGAACTGGAGACCCGAGGAAGCTTTGCACAATCTTCTGTGTGGAATCGAGCAGCCCGCCCGGCGTGTTCAGTTGGATCACCAGGCACTGCACACGTTGCGCCTTGGCTTCTTCGAGGCTGCGTGAAATGTAACTCGCTGTGGCAGGCCCGATCGCTCCGTCCACGTTGATGAAGCCAACCTTTTCCGCAGCCACGGTGGCAGGCGCGGTTGCGCACCCCAGCCAGAGGAGCAGCTTGGTCAACGAAGTCTTTATTCGTTTGATCCGAATCGCAGCGCGGCGCTCCGTAAGCTCAAGCTCCTTTCATCGGGTGAAGTTTGACCGAAAGGTCTTCCACCTGTGGGTTCACAATCTTTTCATAATCACGATAGTTCATTATGATCGCGTCAGTGTGCGTGCCGGCCTCGAAAACGATGTAGTCCTGTTCTGCGAGATGCTTGTCCACGAGAGTCGGCAGACCATAAAGATTTCCGAACGGCGGCATCGCGCCGATCGCGGAGTCGGGGAAGAGTGACTTGAATTCGCTTTCCCGATCGAGTGAGACAGATTTGCCGACCACCTTCTCGACCTTCTCGAGATCAATCTGATGATCGGCCGGCAACACCGTCATCAGGCGTTGATCGCCAGATCGTATCATCACCACCTTCGCGTGATGGCGTCCTTTAATGTGCTCAGCCTGGGCGATCCGTTGCGCCGTCACCGCTTCGGCATGATGCAGGATTTCGTACTCCACGTTGTTTAAAAGGTATCACTTCCCGTCCATCTCTACTATTCCAAACGATGGCCAAGCCCTGTCCTCGCGCCGGAGAGACAATGTAACGATCAGACCCAACAGGCTCACCGCCGATACAATTCCCAGAACGTTCGAAACACCGAATCTCTCTTTTAAGATTGGCAGCAGAAACACGCCAAAGGTCGCGCCCAGTTTTGCAACGCCGGCAGCGAATCCACCGGCGGTCCCGCGCAATTGCGTTGGGAACAAAATCGGGGCGAGAGTGAACGTGGTTGAGTTCGGACCGGCGTTCATCAGCAGGTTAAACACGATGAACCCGGTGAACACAAGTGGAATGTGCAAACCTAAGTTCGTTAGGCCCACAGCCGCCATTAACATCAACATGCCTACAGCCATGCCTGCGAAACCGATGCACTGCATTCGGATGCGCCCGAACCGAGGAACGCTCCAGATTCCGAGCAGAAAACCAAACAGCAAAAACAAGTCGATAATGCCGCTGCCCTCTGCGAGAGCGAGGTCGTGTGCGACCAGACCGCGTGTTCTTCCGGAGATTTCGATCGATCCTAAAATCACTGGCGTAAAGAGTCCGACGCCGTACGTAGCGATATCCATCAGGAACCACGGGATCGTTACCAGCGCCGTGCGCGCCCGATAACGAGGCGAAAACAGGGTCGCCATCCCTGCTTTTACCTTCGGAATCGAAGCTCCAAGCTTTTCGTGGTCGCCGGTAATTTGTAAGACTGTCTCTCGTTGCTCGGGAATGATCCGGATGAAAGCTTGCGCGGCCTCTGTAAATCTGCCTCGAGACATCAACCAGTGCGGACTGTCAGGCGCCGAAAAACGTAACACGAAAAACAGCAGCGCGATCAGCCCTTCGCTCCACAAAAACAACCGCCAACTCTGTGCGCTGCCGCGACTGAGTAATATCAACGTGATCGCCGCTGCCAGCAGCATCCCAATAGACTGACAGGCAATCGTGGCAACCATCATTCGGTCACGATCGCGTTTCGACGAGATTTCCGAGATGTAGCTGCTACAAACCGGAAAATCGATGCCCACTCCAATCCCCACAATGAACTGACCGACAAACAGCATGGGTGGCCCATTCGCCAGCGCGCTGGTCGCTGCGCCCATAGCGATGATCATCATGTCCGCAACCATCAATCGTTTTCGCCCGAGATGATCGGCAAGTCGGCCGCCGATTCCGGCGCCCAGAACAGCTCCCATCACCAGGGCCGACCCGATAAGACCTACGATGTCAGGCGTCATGTGGTACACAGGAATGATAAGCGGCATCGCAACGCCGAGCGCAAAAAGGACAAACCCGTCTAGTAATGTTCCGCCAGTCGAGAGCACCCAAAGCCAGCGCTGAATGCCTTTCAAAGGCGACTGATCGAGGAGCAACGTCAGACGTTGCGATGGCGAAATTTCATTCACGACCCGCGTCCAACCCACAAGGAAAATCCGTTGTGGTGTTCCTTATCACTTGGTCGGGCGCGATTTGCTCTCATCCTCCGCCTGATGATACTCACGACGGATCTTCGCCAGATCCACAGTTGGCTTTGGCATTTGCATGCCCATCTCCTCCATCGTCCGGGATATGATTTGCGAAACAGCCAAATCGCGGAACCACTTGTGGTTTGAAGGAATCACGAACCAGGGAGCGCGCTCGGTGCTCGTTCTGTTGAGCACATCCTCGAACGCTTCGGTGTAATCGCCCCAATAATCGCGCTCTTTGTAATCGGATTCACTGATCTTCCATTGGCGGGCGGGGTCGTCGAGTCGCTGCGCGAACCGGGCGAGCTGTTCTTCTTTGGAAATGTGGAGGAAAAACTTGAGGATAGTCGTCGCATTTTGGGTGACGATTAGCTTTTCGAATTCGTTTATCTCGTCGTAGCGTTTCGACCAGACTTTTTCCGGAACTAGTTGGTGCACTCTTACCACCAGCACGTCTTCGTAATGAGAGCGGTTGAAGATTGCAATTGAACCCTTTGTCGGAACGTGTGGATGGACGCGCCAGAGAAAGTCGTGCGCCAACTCTTCAGGCGTAGGCTGCTTGAAGCCCACTGCGGCGCATCCCGCGGGATTCATCCCGGTCAAGATGTGGCGGACCACGCCGTCTTTGCCCGCAGCGTCAAGGCCTTGCAGAACAACGAGCAGGGAATGCTTTCTTTCGGCATACATCAGATACTGCAGTTGCTCCATTTTCTCGACGTACTTCTGAATCTCCGGCAAAGCTTTCTCGTGGGATTCGTGTTTACCGTGATAGCCAGGGTCGAAATGCTTGAGCCGAACCTTGGACCCTGGCATCACAATGAATTTTTTCATGTAATTCGACATGATTAGTCCTTCCGCTTTTATCGCGCTGGCTCTCGCTCTGCTGTCAATGAAGCTCGGAGTGGCTGGAAAAAGGATCTCTTCCATGAACGGCCGGGATCTACAATTCTGTACATTCCCAGCTTCACGACGTCCTGCGCTATCATCCACACGAAGTTGTAAGCCCAGACGAAGCCAATGATACCCCACGGGAGCGCCGGCACCAGCCAACCTTGACTGCACATGAATACCGCCGCGACTTGCGTCGCGACGATGGCGAAAAAGAGTCTCGCACTTGGATAAGGCGGTTTCCAAAACGGGCCTCTTGCGCGCGTAACAAACAACATGAGATGGCCGCCTGCGACGATTTGAAGAAACATCATCGTTTGCAGCTGTGGACGTTCCAGGTGATGCAGCGTGTCGCCGAGATAAAGCAGAGCAAAACTCTGAATAACGCCGAGCAATCCAAGCACTGACGAGATGACCAGTACCCTGTCCAGTTCCCATCTTACCGGCTGCGGCGGCACAGTGGCATTGTCGAACGCGATTGTCATAATGGGTACATCGTCCAGGAGCGCGAGGGCGATCAGCATGATCGCGGTCAACGGGAAAAAGTGAGAGTAGATCGAGGCCAGCACGACAAACACCATGATCGCGATAGTCATGGCAATCCGATACAGCACATAGCTTGTCATCCGCTCAAAGATGCGCCTGGCCTCCGCGATCCCCTCGATGATTACAGACAATCCCGGCGCGGTTAGGACTAACGCCGCCGCTGCGCGCGCCGCTTCGGTTGCGCCGGAAACCGCAATCCCAACGTCAGCTTGCTTGAGGGCGGGCGCGTCGTTGACGCCGTCCCCGGTCATGCCGACGATGTGCCCGTTCTGCTGCAATATTTTTACGATCGCGTATTTGTGTTCAGGAAAAACTTCAGCGAACCCATCGGCCTCATCGATCTTCTCCGCTGCATCGATCGGGATTTGCCCTTTAGTCACGTCTCCCGGGAAGAGTTCGGTTGCCGGCTGAATATTTGTGCCCATGTCCAGGTCCGATGCAATTTGGCGCGCGATCGCGACGTTATCGCCGGTGACCATTTTTACTTTCACGCCGTAAGCGCGAGCCCGGGCGATCGTACTCTTTGAATCAGATCGCGGCGGGTCGAGAAGCGGCAGAATTCCCAGGAAAATCCAATCATCATCGCTGCGAGCGACAGCTACGCCGATCGTGCGGTAACCGTGACTCGCGAGACTGGCCACTGTCTGCTGCTCCTTTTCCAAGTCCGCGCCGCCAAGTTTCGTTAACGCTAGAATGACTTGCGGCGCGCCTTTGCTAACGCGAAAGACTGCGCCCGATTGTTCCTTAATTGTCGCTTCCGTACGCTTATGCACCGGGTCGAATGGCACATATGCTTCCTGCTGGTACTTCTTGAGGACCGATTGGTCCTTAAGCCCGGCTAATATTGCGAGGTCAATCGGATCGTCATCGGCTGCGCGCGAGGCGAGCGATGCCATCAAAATCAGTGTGTCCGGATCGGTGCCGGGCCGCGGCTGCGCTTGGCCAAGGGTGAGCTTGTTCTCGGTTAACGTCCCGGTCTTGTCGGAACAGAGCACATCGACACCTGCCAGTTCCTCGATTGCTTCTAATCGCGACACGATAGCCTTGCGTTTCGCCAGTAGTCGCGCGCCCAACGCCATGGTCACCGACAAAACTGCCGGCATCGCTACGGGCACTGAGGCCACGAGAAGAATCAGAACGATTTCGGCCAGCCTTAACAGGACGGCTCGATCGTAATGGCCACGCATATCGAAAAGACGAGCGGCCACGAGAATCACCACCAAGACGAGCGCGAGGATAATCAGAAAATTGCCGATCCGCATCACGGCTCGCTGGAAATGCGATACACTGCCCGCCCCCGCCATCAGTTTCGCTGTGCGCCCAAAGAACGTGTTCGCGCCGGTGGCAGTAACTACCGCCGTCATTTCGCCCTGTTTAACGATCGAGCCCGAGTATGCGTTAGCGCCCGATTTCTTGCTGACCGGCAGCGATTCTCCCGTGAGAGCGGATTGATCGATGCTGATGTAATCGCCCGCGATGAGTGTGCAATCAGCGGGAACAACGTCGCCAAGATACAATCGAACAATGTCTCCCGGCACCAGCGTTCGCGCATCAACTTCCTGCCATGTTCCGTCGCGCAGCGCACGAGCTTTTAGTGCTAATGAACTCTTCAACGCATCGAGCGCATTCGAGGCTTCATGTTCCTCCCAGAATCCAAGCAGCGCATTGAACAACAGCAGTGACGTAATGATTGCGAAATCGCCCCAGTCGCCTACGACGAATGCCATCAACGCCGCGGCTTCAATCATCCACGGAATGGGGGCCCAGAAGTAGCCGACCAGAGCGGCAAGCGTACTCTTCTGTCTTTCCACGAGGGCGTTTGGCCCGTACGTTTTCAATCGCGTCTGAACCTCGGCCTCGGTCAAACCCGTCTTCGTATCGGTTCCGATCTTCGCCGGCGTTTGGGCGATGGTTGGGC
>QHPE01000133.1 GCA_003218945.1 Verrucomicrobiota bacterium
TTACTCACTGCTCCTATCGCAGTGATGGCGACAGTGATAACTTTCCGGCCTACTGAAGACCAGAAAAATCTCCGCAGTGCAAATTGAGTGCGGTTATAGCCGGCACCGGTGATGCCGACTGGATCGACAGCGGAATTTCCCTCGCCAATGAATCAGACACCGCCGCGAAGCTCCTCTCGCGCGAAGCAATTGTGTATGCCTACATGCGAAGTTTGCGAGAACGAATACGACAAGGCGTTTGAAATCGTTGTGGCCGGACAGCGTCACACCTTCGATAGCTTCGAATGCGCAATCCACGCGCTGGCGCCTGTTTGCCCGCACTGCAACTGCCGAATCGTCGGCCACGGTGTCGAAGAGAACGGACAAATCTTCTGTTGCGTCCACTGTGCACGCGCATCCGGCACAACGCAGTTGAAGGATCGCGTCTAAACATTGAAGTAATTGAAGTAGCCGCAGTTCACTGGAGTGGCGTCACGGGGTTCGCGTACCGCATTGCAAACACCGCGGCGATCGATTTGATGCGACTGGACTTAGGCGGACTTGCGACATACAGATGCTGATTATGAAAGCATTTCGCGCTTCGTTCGTCGGGCTGACGTGTTTATCGTTCGCAAGTTTAGTAGCGCTGGCGCAAACACCCGCGACAAAATCCGCAGCATCATCGAAGGCAGTTGCGGTGTTGCATCCTAGCGCAGGCAATAAGGTCAACGGCGCCGTCACATTCACGCCGGTCGCCGATGGCGTGCAGATCCACGCGGAGCTCGCGGGGCTAA
>QHPE01000184.1 GCA_003218945.1 Verrucomicrobiota bacterium
TATTCCAAAGCGAGATGATTGGGATTGAAGCCAGCAACCAGGCGCCCGTTTTAGCCAACCCAGCCATGACCATCCCGCTTGCGCCAAAGAATTGACCGATATAAAGGGTCCGCTTCTCGCCGAAGCGTGTCACCATTCGCCCTGTCAAACCTCCTGAGATAACTGCAGTGGCGATGCCAACGATCATTAGCGAGATTCCGATCATTCCCTGACTCCAACTGTAGCGAAAGATGGCGTACAGCGCCCAAACGCTAAAGACGTTATGGGAAAGATAAGCAAGAAACTGGATCGTGGTGAGCCGCCAAAGTTCGTGATGCGAACGAAGTAGTGTGAGCGAACCAACTGGATTCGCGCGGCGTAGTTCAAAGGCTTTTCGCTGTTCGCGGGAGAGCGATTCTGGAACGAAGAAGTAACCCCAGAGCCAATTCGCCAGACTAAGGGCGGCGGCAATCCAAAACGCGAGACGCGGATTGACATCACCTGCTAACCCGCCAATTGCAGGTCCGAACGTGAATCCGATCCCAAATGCCACGCCGATCAGGCCGAATGCTCCAGCTCGTTTTTCTTTCGGTGTGACGTCCGCGATATAGGCCATAGCCGTCGGAATACTTGAAGTCGTGATTCCGGAAATAATTCGCCCGAGGAAAAGCCAGCTTAAGGTCGGTGCCATGGCCATCACGATGTAATCCAATCCGAGACCGAGGTTTGACAGCAGGATGATTGGGCGTCTTCCGAATCGATCCGACAATACGCCGAGCAAGGGTGAAAAGAAAAATTGCATCAGCGCGAAGACCACCGCGAACCGGGCACTCCATTTCGCTGCGTCGGTCATCTGGCCCCCAAGAAAATCGAGAATTAGCTTGGGCAGTACGGGGATAATCAAACCCATTGCCAGGATGTCGAGAGTCACCGTGACAAGAATAAATATGACGGCGGCGGGGCGTGATTTCATGACAGTGGAGCATGAACGCAACGTTGTAGCGGCGGTTGTGTCAACCGCCGAGCATGTTCGAAATACGCGGTCGAAGCCAAGGCCCTTGGCACGAGCGTCGCTACAACTATTCTGTTACGATGATGCCGCTCTCCTACCCCTCGCCAAAAACGGAAGTGCACGAGAGCAAGGTTCATGGGCACGGTCTGTTTGCGATTGCCGATATCGCCGGAGACGAAATCGTCGCGGTGAAAGGGGGTCACATTGTTGATAGAAAAATCTTGCGGGAAAAAATCGCGCTGCAGCTCGGTCCGGTGGAGGTTCAGATCCATGACGATCTATTCATCGCCCCGGTGACCGAAGAAGAACGCGAGCTCTCGATGCTATATTTAAATCACTCGTGCAATCCAAACCTCGGCATGCGAGGCGAGATCACGTTTGTGGCCATGCGCGATATTCGCGCTGGCGCAGAACTCACGCATGATTGGGCCATGACTGACGACGACGATTATTCGGTCGAATGCAACTGCGGCGCGTCTGATTGCCGAAAAACTCTGACCGGTAAAGATTGGCAGCGCCCGGATTTGCAGAAGCGTTACGCGGTCGATTTTCACGGTGCAGGATCAACCGTCTGGCTCGCCGCGCCGATGCACGAAACAAAAATTCTCACCGATGCGGCGAAGAAAAACCGGCGCGTTCATATTTTAGGAAAATGGCGGCGTGGCGGACAACCGAACTGTAGTTACGTTGAAGTCACGAACGTGGAGTTAACGAGATGAGATCGAAGCAAATTGAGCAAGCACATGGAGCAATCGGACCATTGGCAGTTCGCGCGCTAGCTGTCGGCGCGCAGTCGATCGGCGCGATTGCGGTGGGGGCCGTTGCGCTTAGTGCAGTCGCGCTTGGATTCATAGCGATTGGGCGACTGGTAATTGGGCGCGCCAAAATCAAGCGACTGGAAATAGGCGAGCTACGGGTAACGCGTTTGCACGTGACCGATTCGATGATCACGCCGCCAGGAGCGTCTTAGCAGTACAAATATCGCGCTGCAGTGTAGCGAAATCATGAGCAAGAAAATCCGTGGGAGCTGCCTCTGCGGTGCAGTGCGTTTTGAGGTTGAGGCGCCGTTCGTCCGCGCTGGTCATTGTCATTGCGAACGCTGCCGAAAACATTCCGGCACGGCGGTATGCACCCAAGCGCGCGTGCGGAAGGAGCAGTTCCGGCTGTTGCAAGGCGAAGACTCTATTCGTGTTTACGGAAAAGGAGAAGGCGCAGTGAAAGCCTTTTGCGTCAATTGCGGTTCCAGCTTGTTCGGCGGAGACTGGCCTGAAGGCGATGAGGTTTCCATTCGCATGGGAACATTCGACGACGATCCCGGCATTCGCCCGCAATTTCACACGTTCGTGGATGATCGCGCGGCTTGGGACAAGATCGCCGATGATCTGCCGCAGTATCCTGGGCCGCTGCCGTAGTCCGGTTGGTGCCCATCAGGGGGTATGGAGCGCGCGCTGCAATCTCCAGACGGCGCAGAGCACCGTCCCTACCATTAATAACGGTAATGCTCTGACTTGAACGGTCCCTCTACCGGGATGCCGAGATAGTCCGCTTGTCCTTGCGACAATTTCGTCAGCTTCACGCCGATTTTTTCCAGATGCAGGCGTGCGACTTCTTCGTCGAGCTTCTTCGGCAAAACGTAAACACCGATCTTGTAGTTTTCTCGGTTTTTCCAGAGATCCAGTTGTGCAAGGACCTGATTGGAAAATGAATTGGACATCACGAAGCTCGGGTGACCGGTTGCGCAACCGAGATTCACGAGACGGCCCTCGGCCAACAGGAAAATTTCGTGGGCATCCGGGAACGTGTACTTGTCCACCTGTGGTTTGATGTTGGTTCTCGTCACGCCTTTGGCTGTGTTGAGCGCATCGACCTGAATCTCATTATCGAAATGGCCGATGTTGGCGACGATGGCCTGATCTTTCATCCGTTGCATGTGTTCCAGCGTGATGACATCGATGTTGCCGCTGGCGGTAATGTAGATGTCTCCGCGACCGAGCGTCTCTTCGATGGTAGTGACTTCGTAACCTTCCATTGCAGCTTGAAGCGCGTTGATTGGATCGACCTCGGTAATAACGACCCGCGCGCCCTGACCGCGTAAGGATTGCGCACAGCCTTTGCCGACATCGCCATAGCCGCAAATCACCGCCACCTTGCCGGAAAGCATTACGTCCAGCGCCCGATTCAATCCGTCGACTAACGAATGCCGGCAACCATAGAGATTGTCGAATTTCGATTTGGTGACGGAATCGTTGACGTTGATCGCTGGAACCAGCAGACGGCCTTCCTCATGCATCTTGTAAAGGCGCCGGACGCCGGTGGTGGTCTCTTCCGATACGCCACGCCAATCCTTCACGATCTCGTGCCAGCGATACGGATTCTCGCGCTGAACATCGAGCAGCAGATCTTTTATGACTTGTTCTTCCTTGTTTGCCGAGTTCGTCTTAGCCCAATCGCTGCCTTCTTCCAGTTCGTAGCCTTTGTGGATGAGCAGCGTGGCGTCGCCGCCATCGTCGACCACCAGTTGCGGACCTCTGCCTCCGGGGTGCGAAATCGCGCGATACGTGCACCACCAGTATTCCTCGAGCGATTCGCCCTTCCATGCGAACACGGCGATACCGCGCCTGGCGATCGCCGCGGCGGCATGATCTTGCGTGGAGAAAATATTGCAGCTTGCCCAGCGCACACTCGCGCCAAGATCGGACAGTGTCTCGATCAAGACCGCTGTCTGAATCGTCATGTGCAACGATCCGGTGATGCGCACGCCTGCCAGCGGTTTGTGCGGCGCGTATTTTTCGCGGATCGCCATCAGCCCAGGCATTTCCTTTTCCGCAATGGAAATTTCTCTTCTGCCAAAATCGGCCAATGAAATATCGGCGACTTTGTAATCAGTTTCCGTTCGTTCCTTTGTCGATGTTTTCATAAAACGATTTCCTCAAGGTTGTCCGCAGATTTCGCAGATTTACGCAGATTCTCAGAGGCGGTTCTGACAAGGCGCTTAGAGTGTAAGCTAGTTGCGACCATTGCGGCACTTATGATTGCATGGCTCTGTTGATCCTTGTGCATTTCAATCTGCGAAATCTGCGGATTACTTTGCTGCCTTCTTCAGTTCCGCGGCTTTATCGGTGGACTCCCACGTGATATCGGGATCATCGATTTTGCCGAAGTGGCCGTAGTTTGTGGTCTTGGAATAAATCGGGCGAAGAAGATTGAGCTGTTTGATGATATCGGCTGGTTTGAAGCTGAACGTGGCAAGTACGGCCCGCTCGATTGCTTCTTCATTCACTGTGTGTGTGCCGAATGTGTCCACGTGCACGCTCAGCGGCGACGGGTGGCCGATCGCGTACGCGAACTGCAGCTCACATTTCTTTGCCAGCCCAGCCGCGACCACATTTTTTGCCACCCAGCGGCCCATGTATGCTGCGCTCCGGTCCACTTTGCTCGGATCCTTTCCGGAAAACGCCCCGCCGCCGTGGCGACCAGTTCCGCCATATGAATCAACGATGATTTTTCTCCCGGTCAGACCGGTGTCGCCTTGTGGTCCACCGATGACGAAATTGCCGGTTGGATTTACGAGAAACTGTGTGTCGTTGCTCAACATTTGCTTGGGCAAAACTTTTTTGATTACTTCTTCGATTACGAAGCTGCGAATCTCGGAATGCTTTACATCACGCGTGTGCTGCGTTGAAACGACCACGCAGGAAATGCCGACGGGCTTTCCGTTTTCGTAAACGACTGAGACTTGCGATTTCGCGTCCGGCCGCAGCCAGCCGACTTTGCCGCTTTTGCGGATGCGCGTGAGCTCGCGACCAAGTCGATGCGCGTACATAATCGCAGACGGCATTAGCTCCGGTGTTTCGTCACAGGCGTAGCCGAACATTAGCCCCTGATCGCCTGCCCCTTGTTCGGCGGTGTCCTTGCCCTCGGCTGAGCGGGCGTCCACACCCTGGGCAATGTCGGGGGACTGTTTGGTGATGATGTTCTGGATTGCAATCCTGTCTGCGTGAAACACATCGTCGTCGTTCACATAACCAATCTCACGCACCGTTTTGCGGACGATCTCCGAAATGGGAATGACGCTTTCAAGTGGCTTTTCTTCCGGCAGCCCGGGAATCGTGATCTCGCCGCCGACGATAACAATGTCGCATTTGGCGTACGTTTCGCAGGCAACCCGACTATGTCGATCTTGCCGAATGCAGGCGTCGAGAACGGCATCCGAAATCGCGTCACAAACTTTGTCGGGGTGACCTTCACCAACCGATTCTGAGGAAAAGATGTAGCGTCGAGACATGGCCGAGAGAACGAGATTCGTTAAACTGTTACAACGTTAAATCGGATTGGCCGAGGGACGGGAGTTCAACCGTTGTAACGATTTATGTTTCACCGATGTAACGTCGTCGCCAGACATATTGACCAATCATGATGCGTCGATATATCGTTGGCTCACATCATGGCGTCAACCATAAATTTGCTGCGGTTACTGGCCGATCCAACCCGGCTGCGGCTGCTACGGCTTCTCCAACAGGAAGAACTTTCGGTGGCTGAATTGCAACAAATTCTGGAGATGGGCCAGTCCCGGATTTCAAGTCATCTCGCGCAGTTGAAGCGGGCCGGTGTAGTGGCTGATCGTCGGGTGGGAAAGAATGTTTATTACGGCACAAACCAGGATGGACGGAACGCGCAGCGGGAGCGCGTGGCGGAGATCACGCGATTGCTGGCGCGCGAACTGCCCGAGAGCTCACGCGATCGCACAAGTCTGAAGCTTGTTCTTCAAAAGCGTCAGGACAAAGCGCGCAAATACTTCGATGAGCTTGCCGGGAAATTCGGGCGAGGCTATGTGCCGGGACGATCATGGCAGGCGCTCGCGCATACCTTAATCACTTTGCTTCCGCCGCTAACCGTCGCGGATCTCGGAGCAGGCGAGGGGACGCTCTCACAATTGCTGGCGAAACGAGCGCGCAAAGTCATCGCCATCGATAATTCACCGAAGATGGTCGAGTTCGGCTCCACACTGGCAAAAAAACACGGGTTCAAGAACCTGGAATACCGGCTGGGCGATATTGAAGATCCCCCGATCAGGAAAGACACCGTCGATCTCGCGATTCTCAGTCAGGCGTTGCACCACGCCATTCATCCGGAGCGCGCAATCCGTGCAGGCCACCGAATTCTGAAACCGGGCGGACGTCTTGTGATTCTCGATCTGTTGAGTCATCGCTTCGAAAAAGCGCGTGAGCTCTATGCCGACCATTGGCTCGGGTTCAGTGAAGCGCACCTGCACGAATTTCTCGAGAAAAACAGTTTTCGGGACATCGACGTCCGCGTGGTTTCCCGGGAAAAGCAGAATCCGCATTTTCAGACTGTCTTTGCGAGCGGAGTTAAGTGAACGCGGCGGGCGGTTGTTCTGTCTAATAGGCGCTTGTATCGTCCCGTTGCGAACCAAATCACCTTTATGACCGGTTTCTTCGAGGAGTTGAAGCGGCGGAAAGTATATCGGGTAGCCATCGCGTACGTGGTTGGGGGTTGGGCACTCGCGCAAGGACTTGCTC
>QHPE01000185.1 GCA_003218945.1 Verrucomicrobiota bacterium
CAGCCGCGAGGCCGAAGCCTAACCACCACCAATTGTAGTGCGAGCGAGCCGGCGTCGTGCCCTCCAAAGCGCCTGCTCTACAATCTTCGAGCGCCTGCTCCACTCGCTCAAAAAGAACCGGTGACGGCTGCGCCGGTCGCAGCTTTTTCAATTCGTTCTCAAGCTCGGAAAAATCGTTCATTGCGGTTGCAAGCTCTTTTTCAAGTTGCTCAATGCATATCGGTACCGTGACGCGGCCGTGTTCTGAGAAATTCGCAGCGCGCCGGCGATTTCGCTAAAGGTAAGGTCATTCCAAATTTTCAAGACCAGCACCTCCCGCTGATCATGCGGCAATGAATCCACAGCCGCGGCGAGTGCTGATTGGGTATCGTTTTCCAGTTCAAACTGCGGTTCGATGCTCGGCTCGGTTTCGGCAAAAACAGTCGCCTCGCGGCGCGCCCGGCGCTTGTCGCGACGGATGAAATCAAGCGCGATGGAACGAACGGCGGAGTAGAGCAGCGCACGATTGTGAATGTTGTGATTGCGCCGCCAAAATTTAACGAAAGCTTCCTGAACAATGTCTTCCGCGTCGGCCGCTGATTGCACCCATTGACGCGCGAACAGAAGCAACCCGGGCGCAACTTCAGAAAAGCAGTTCCTCCAATTCTCATGGCTGGCGATGAAGTCCATGACCTTTTCACGGTCTTTACTTTCAAGACGCCGCCAAGTAGAGATTTTGTCTAACAGGCGCGAAAAAATGGTAGGGCATGCTCGACCGGCCGCAGTGCGGCTCAAGGGTGGGCCGTCTCCATCACCGTTTTGGAATTGCTCGCAATATTAAATCGCCGAGCCAGTCGGCATGCGCGACCCCCTCGCGGTACGCTTGTAACGATTCTACAGAAGAATTCACACGGAGATTGCTGTACGAGCCATCGGCGTTTTGCCAACGCTCGTGCCAGTAAACCGCTGCTTTGATCCGCGGATACCGCGTTGGAAAAAGCTCAAGACCTTGCCGAATCCAGGCCGGTTTACGAATCGCGCTGGGCTTCGCCGTTGCGAGCGGGAATTCACCTGTCGCCCATTCTGCAATCATAATGGGCTTTTTCGGATCAAGCCGACCAATCTCCTCGTACGGCCAGTCAACCAGCGAGGGAATATTCGGGTTCGGCTCGTCCTTGTATTGCTGCCCGTAAACGCTGAGGCCGAGCCAATCGACGTAATCGGACCCGGGATAATACGCGGGAGCGCAATTCCAGGTTTCGTACGGATACGGATAATTGTTGGTGTGAAACATCCATTTGATGTTTGAGGCGCCGCGCGCGCGGACGCGATCCACAACATAACGATACGCTCGGCGAAATGTATCCGGCCCCTTCCAATTGTTGTGCTCTGGCTCCCATTGAGCGCCGCCGTAGTAAGCGCCCGACCACGGAAACCATGTGCCGTTCATTTCCACGCCGAAAACGACAACCATTGGATGCCCAAAATCCCGAGCCGCGTCAGCCCATTTGTCGATGTATGCATCCCATTTGCCCGCAAGGATCTCGGTCAGACTGAACTTGTCCGGTCCATGATCTTCCGCGTACGGTCTATCCCATGGCGACCAGAAGACAAGCGGCAGCGACCCGTGCCGCCAGATCACGTTGAGATTATCGACGGGGAAATTTTGTTCCCCCCAATAGCTCGACGAAGCGATGATGGCCTGACGTTTTCCCACCATCTCCTCGAAATCCTCGATCGTTTCGAGCGTGACATCATCCTCAGCATCCCCGAAATCCATAAACGCACCCGTATAAGCGCCATGTTCCGGAACCGCCACCTCTACCGGGCCGTTCGGATCCATTTGCGTCTTCGATAACGGCTTGCCACATCCAGCCAGAACAAGCGCAAGACTGAGTGCGACAACGCATTTCATACCTTCACTCCGATCCCGCGGTCGCGGGAGAAGAATCTCTGATCAATCAAACCGCTCCTCTCAGGCGAATTAGACCAGCCATGATTCGCTTTGCTCAATGACAACGTGATTGAGCGAAACACTTCGGCACCCGGGAATTCTCCTTGACCTGACAAGGCCGAAATAGCACAAAAGAAAGGCAACCCCCATGAGCTCAACAATGAGCACAAAAGTGCTCACCTTCTCGATCCTCTCTTTCATATCAGCCGTTTTCGCGGACGACTTCAAAACATTGAACGGCAAAGAATACAAGGACGCAACCGTCAGCCGGGTTGAGCCAGATGGAATCGTGCTGAAAACGAAATCAGGAGTCATAAAAGTTTATTTTACCGAATTGCCAAAGGACGTTCAGGAGCGGTTTCATTACGATTCGGAAAAGGCCGCCTCATATTCCAGCGAGCAGGCTGCGAACTACACAGCGTATCAAAAGCAGCAGGAAGAAACCCGACGCCAACAGGCCAACGCAGACGCAAAGAACAAGGCGATCTTCGCCGAACAACAAGCCGCGACACATCGCACTCAGGCTCTGCAAGCCCGCTATAATGAGCTTCAAAAGCAGGAAGACGATCTGCTTCTCCAGATTGGTCAGGCGCAGCAACCCGGACCCGCGTACTATGGTGGTAAGGACAACAAGACTCTGCTCCACCACCCGAATCCGCAAAAGCCCCAATTACCGTTTCTTCAGAGCCATCTCAGCGATGTTCGTCACGAAAAAAGCGAGGTTCGGAAGCAACTTGAGAAAGCGCAGCGTTAAGCATGAAAGCGGCGCGAGGCATCGTGCGCACTCCCAAAATTTCGCGAAACTAGATTGGCATCTTGTGCTTTTTGCACGGATTGCTTTTGGAGTGCGATGCATCCTGGCGTCGCTTTGATTGTTCGCTATACGCATTTACATACGACGCTGTGAATCGAGCGTGGTTCGCACGGATGAAGCGAAGGCGGCTCTGCACCGCTGCAGTTGTTTTTGCTCTTCAACTGTCATTAACGACAGAAGCCCTCGGCGGCGAGAGACCGTTCAACGTCTCTGCAATCGTTTCTGCCGATCATCCCGTGAACCGGTGCGTGCCAACGCAAGCGCTGGGCGCAGGCATTGACGGCCACGATAAAGGCGAATGCGCTCGGATGTTCACGGACAGGAACACCGCGGAAATGTTGTCAGCCGGATTGGGGCCGTTGACTTATCGACTGCGGACAGAGCTTGGTTGCGAGGTATGGCATTGGAACCCGCGTGGCACATGGAGCGATCCGGTTCACAAATGCGGATACTGGACCTCGGACGATTCGCTCAGCGAACCGATTAACCTTTCCTATGGCTATCGTTTGCCACGTCGCGGGAACACGATCGATCAGGCTAACGATGACGGTTACTCTCGAATTACGGACGGTGATGAAAAATCGTTTTGGAAAAGCAACCCATATCTGGATTCACATTTCACAGGCGATTCGGAGGACGCCCACCCGCAATGGGTGATCATTGATCTGGGTGGACGCAAACCGGTGAACGCGATTCGCATTCGCTGGGCAGCGCCTTACGCGAAGCAATACAAAGTAGAATCCTGGGAGGGCGAGGACCCAATGCACTTGCATCCCGATGACGACGACGACTGGCAGCCATTCGCACATGGAACATTCCAGAATGCTCGCGGCGACGATGAACTGACCCGCCTCTCCGACCGCCCCCGCTCAACTGAATTCGTGCGCGTCACGATGAGCGTAAGTTCGCATACGGGCGCGCAAAACTCAGGCGACATTCGCGAGTCGTTAGGCTTCGCGATTCGAGAGATCGAGCTAGGCAATCTCGACAAGCACGGTCGTTTCCATGATCACGTCCGCCACGCGCCCGATCGGCATCGGCAGACAATCACTTACGCATCATCAACCGATCCGTGGCATCGCACAGAGGATATCGACTACAGCACAGAGCAGCCCGGATTGGATTTTGTCTTCCACAGCAAGCTGACGAACAACTTGCCAGTGCTGGTGCCGGTGGGCGTGTTGTACGACACGCCAGATAACGCCGCCGCTGAAATCAATTACCTCCTGCGGCGCAATTACCCTCTAGAAGGAATCGAACTCGGCGAAGAGCCCGACGGCCAGTGGGCGTCACCGGAGGATTACGCCGAGCTCTACACTGAAGTCGCGCGTCGACTCGCGTCGCTGGACCCGCGTCCGAAAATCGGGGGACCAAGTCTGCAAAATTTTGAGGATCAACTGCTCACATGGGCGGATGCGTCGGGGAACCGTTCCTGGATGAATCGGTTCTTGAAATATGTGCGAACCGCAAAAGTCCCCTTCGATTTTTTTTCATTTGAATTTTATCCTTTCGACAACATCTGCGCGAAACCTGCGCCGTATTTATTGCAAATCCCAAAGCGCCTCGACTCCATGATGGCCAGCTTGCGCGCGGACGGGGTGCCTTCAGACATCCCGTGGCTGATGAGCGAATACGGCTATTCGGTTTTTTCCGGCCGCCCGGAAGTGGATATCGAAGGTGCGCTTTTCAATGCGGATGCGATCGGAGCATTTCTGTCGTTAGGCGGCGCGAAACCGTATCTATATGGTTATGAGCCGAATTATCTCCAGGACGAGCTGAAGTGTTCGTGGGGCAATCTCATGATGCTTCAGTTGAATCCGAAAAATGGCCAAGTAAACCGCCTCTCTGCATATTACGCCGCGCAACTCATCAACAAGGAATGGGTGCAACCAACAAACGAAACCCATGAGATGTTTCCGGTAACTGTTAGCGAAACAAAAGAGGGGGCGCACGGAATGATGCGTCCTGCCAGGGCGGCGTCATCATCCTTCGTCACTGTGTATGCCGTGCGCCGGCCGGACAAACAGTGGGCGCTACTCGCGATCAACAAACATCCTGGCCGCACCGCGCGACTTAATGTGGAGTTTAAGATTGCTGGTGGAAGGCAGCCGATAAGTTTTGTCGGCCAGATTGAAGCAATTCAATTTTCGCGACGAGAATATATCTGGCATGCCGACGGACCAAACGGTCACCCGATCCGCAGTCTCCCACCC
>QHPE01000186.1 GCA_003218945.1 Verrucomicrobiota bacterium
TGATCCAAATCGCGCGGCGAAAACCGTAGAGACAGGCGTGCCGCCTGCAAATCCGACCGCTTCGCAGCCGACACGACTGCCGCTACAAGCGGGCCTGCTGGATCAAGGCGACACGATTTATCTCTGCACGGCGGACGATGAAGGCAATATGGTCTCGCTCATCCAAAGTAATTATCGCGGCATGGGCAGTGGGATCGTCGTGCCGGGTCTTGGATTCATGTTTCAGGATCGGGGCGAACTTTTTTCCATGGACCCAGAGCACGCGAATGTTTACGCGCCGGGAAAACGCCCGTTTCACACCATCATTCCAGGGTTCGTGATGAAAGATGGCAAACCATGGGAAGCATTCGGCGTGATGGGTGGCGATATGCAGCCGCAGGGACACGTGCAGGTACTCACTAACCAGATTGACTTTGGTTTGAATGTGCAGGAAGCCGGCGACGCGTCGCGCTGGCACCACGAAGGCGACAACGAACCGACCGGCGAAAAAATGGAGAACGGCGGCTATGTCGAAGTTGAAAGCGGCATTCCGTACGAAAGCGTGCGCGAGCTGCGCAAGAAAGGGCACGATGTGCGTTTCGACGTCGGGGGCTACGGCGGTTATCAAGCCATAAAAGTCGAAATGCACGGTGGCCGGCGCGTTTACGTCGGCGCCAGCGAATCGCGCAAAGACGGAATGGCCGCTGGATACTGAGTTGTTAGGCCGAGCGTTTGTCCGCGCCTGTCCAAGCATATCGGTTACTTTGGACTTTCGGCCGCCAGCCGTTTCCTTACTGCTTCCAGCGGCTGCTTGGCCTCGTCGGTGGGGAACAATTCGTATGCACGCGCGAAATAGCCTTCTGCATCTTTTAGCTGGTTCCTCTCCAATGCGATGTAACCCTGGTAGGCGTAGCCGTAATAATAGTTTGGCGTCTTTTCCGTAAGCCGCTGCGCAATTTCAGCCGCCTTGTCGTATTGAAAATTATCCAAGGCAGTCCGGGCTGTGTTCCACGATTCGACCTGGCGTTGCCGTGAGCGTGTCGACGCCGGCGAGGACAACTGGATGAGAAAGTAGAAAACGAGACCGGCAAGCAACAGAACGACGAAAACGGTGTTGGTTTCAGTCCAACCGCGAATTTTTTTTAGCTCCTGAAGAATATCGGCTGATTCGTTTTTCGGAAAGCTCTCTTGCTCCGCCTTCTTCAGCTGTTCGATCTGATCCGAATCCGGTTGAGCCATCGTAGCCAGAATGCACGAAGCTTCATCGGCTTGCTCCTCATTCACCAACAGTCGCACTGGCATAGCGAACGGCGCGCCGCCATAAACATTGGCATTTTCGTCCGCCAAAGTGCAAAAATGTTGTGCTCGTCCAATATCGACTTGGCGATTCCAGCATCAACCGAATTTGGATACGCGCGCAGCGTGACCATTGTTCAACCTAATTTCTCCGCGCTTCAAGCTTCGCGGGGTTCTCAGCCTGGGGAACAAATTGCCAATTGGGAAGCAAAAATCCGACATCGCACAAAGACGGGCAGGCGGCTGGGTATTGAGCACAGACGACAATTGCCTCGCATGAACAACAAAGAGGACACGAACTGTTTATCAGTAGTTCTCCTCTGTGGTCGTTGTGGACTTTATGCGAGCTAGTTCTTCGGCGCCTTAAGCTCAGCGAGTTTTTCTTCGGCGTTAGTCACATCCGATTTGCGCCCGCTGCCGAGCTTGAACAGTTTTTGCTGACGGCGCAGGTTTGCTTCGGCAACTTCGAGCTCAGCGCTCTCGCGTTTTGCCACTGCTTTTTGCTCGGCTTCAATCAATGGCGCGAGCGCTGCTTTTGCCGCGTCCAGTTCTTGCTTCGTAGTTTCACCAGACGCGACGCGCGATTCCTGCTCGGCGACTTTTTCTTTCGCCTGCGCGACTCGCGCCCTTGCCAATTCGGCTTCGCATTTGGTCACCTTCAACGCCCGTTGCTCGATTTCCATTTTCGCGAGCACGCCAATCTTCCACAGGCGTTCCGCACCGGCGGCGTTTTGTTTGGCACGCTCCAGTTTTTTTTCGCACCGGGCGATGTCGCCGTCGGGCGTTCCCGCCTCCGCTAGTTCGTCCGACAGATTTTGCTTCAGTATCGGCGGCTCAATGTCAAACTCGCCGGGCTCCTCAGAATTGCTCGATTGGTCCGCTGCTAGTGCGATCATTGCGCTGGCGAGAAACATCACCAGCAACGCGATCGTGCGGATCATGGTGCCATATTATCACAAAATTTTTGTAGCACAGGCAGCTTGCCTGTGAGGGCCTGCGGGCATCATGCCTGCCATCGCTACAACGCCTCTTGGGATAGCCGATACTACAGCACTTCACCGCTTGGGAAGTCCTCCGACATTGCGACAACCTTAAAATTTTTGCTTTTCATCTACCGCTTTCCTTCTGTAGAAGACGGACCCGGAGGAACTTATCTATCCCGGTTAATCGCCAACTCCTGCTCGGCGTCGTGATCTCAGGATTGATCCTTCCATCGGCGTCGGCCGATCCTTTTCCGACAAAAGGGCCGGTCACTTCGGGCAAAGTCGCCCGGCTTCGTTTTGGCCACGCAACTGCGCCAAAGACTGCGCCGTTCCCGGTAAAACGCGCCATCTGGGCGGGCAATCAACTTCGCCACAAGCGATATCGGTACGGCGGCGGCCACAAATCATTTGATGATCACAGTTACGATTGTTCCGGCACAATCTCCTACGTGCTTGGCGCGGCCGGTTTGCTCAGCTCACCGATCAGTTCAACGGAGTTTCGCAGTTATGGTGAAAGCGGCGCTGGCAAATGGATCACGATCTACGCGCGCGAAGGTCACACGTTCGCAGTCATTGCCGGGCTGCGGCTCGACACTACCCCATACGATCGTTACACAGGCAAATGGGCGCCGCGATGGCAAACGGTTTATCGGCCGCCACGCGGATTTGAGGCGAGACATCCGGTTGGGTTGTGATTCAGCGACGAATTCACCAAGGCTTCGGAGTCAAATGACGTATGACCAAAGCCGAATAACCAAAGCACAAGCTTTTCGCGAGTTGCGGTAGGATGCTGCTTCGGGCTTCGGCATTTGAGTTCAATTCGTCATTCGTTATTCGAGCTTCGTCATTGCCGAGGCTGGGATTTCTCTGCAGCTTGGATATTGAAATGTTGGAGCTTCGCTCGTGCGAGGCATTAGGAAGATGCATATGCAAATGACTCGGGCCGTCTTTGTGGCTGAAACATTAGCGCTGATTCTAGCCGCGCCGCTTTGCGTACCGGCGGAGGACAAATCTCATGTCACTTCTGAGCAGGTGACTCGAGCCATTCAGGAAATCGAAAAACTCGCGCAAGGGCAAATTCAGGAAAATGCATTGCCGGGGCTAGCCATCGCGGTCGTGTTTCAAGACAAGGTGGTGTACGCGAAAGGATTTGGCGTGCGCGATGCGACCACAAAATTGCCTGTAGACGCGGATACGGTGTTTCAGCTTGCGTCGCTGTCCAAGCCGATCGGCTCGACGGTAGTTGCTGACTTGGTAGGTGAAGGAAAAATCACCTGGGAGTCAAAGCTAAGCGTCCTTGATCCCACGTTCGAGATGTTTGACCCGTGGGTCACCCGTGAAATCACCATCCGTGACATGTATGCCCATCGCAGCGGCTTGCCAGCGCACGCGGGCGATTTGCTTGAAGATTTGGATTTCACGCGCGCGGAAATTCTGCATCGCCTGCGTTATCAACATCCCGGGAGTAGTTTTCGTTCGCATTACGCATACACGAATTTTGGCATGACCGAAGCCGGCATCGCCGCAGCCAAAGCGTACGGGCTGGAATGGGAAGAGGCGGCGAAGCAGAAATTATACAACCCGCTTGGGATGAATTCGACCAGCTCGCATTATACGGATTTCATGGCGCGCAAGAACAAAGCATTGGGACACGTGCGGGTAGATGGCAAATGGGTGCAAAAATTCAAACGCGATCCAGATCCGCAATCGCCGACGGGTGGCGTCAGTTCGTCCGTAAATGATGTTGCCAAGTGGATGCGTTTGCAGCTCGCGAATGGAAAATTTAATGACAAACAAGTCGTGGACAAAGCCGCGCTGGCCGAAACGCATCACCCGCACGTGCTCACCGGCTTTAATCCCTTCACACAACTACCAACTTTTTACGGGTTGGGATGGAACGTTAGTTACGATCCAGAGGGGCGCCTGCGGTTAAATCACTCCGGCGCGTTTGCCTTGGGCGCGGCGACCTACGCGAATCTGGTGCCGGCCGAGCAACTGGGCATCGTGGTGCTGACCAATGCGTATCCTCTCGGTATAGCGGAAGCGCTTGGGACGACCTTTATGGATACCGCTCTGTACGGCAAACCGACTCAAGATTGGTTTGCGCTTTTTAAACAGGTCTATTCAAACCCAGCAGCGATTGGCACGGAGCTTGGCTTCGATTATTCCAAACCACCCGCATCGTCGGCACCTGCGCTGAAAAACAGTGCCTACTTTGGACGATACACGAACGATTACTTTGGCGGCATTTCCATCGTCGAAAAGGACGGCGGATTAGCAATCGTAGAGGGTCCGAAAAACAAGACGTTCGCGATGACGCATTACGACCGGGATACGTTCACTTATGAGACCGAGGGCGAAAACGCTGTCGGCAGGAGCGGCATCACCTTTACCATCGGCCCGGATGGCCAAGCCGCACAGGTGGTCGTGGAAAATCTCAATGTGCGCGGCGAAGGCACTTTCAAGCGTGAGTCAACGCCGCAAGCTGGATCACAGACTAGCGCTCCAGTCCCCGCGACTCACGATTTTGCCGGTCTCGTCGAGATCGGCGGTGGACGCAAAATATTTCTTGAGTGTCACGGCTCCGGTATTCCGACTGTGATTTTTGAGTCCGGTCACAGGAATGATGCTGACATTTGGAGCGCCCAACTTGAGCCTGGAGCGAGCGCTGTTTTTCCGGAGGTCGCCAGGTTCACACGCGTTTGCGCATATGACCGACCGGGAACGTTTTCTTGATGCGGATCATTTTGGCCGGAGCATGGCCGTTCCGATGTCGCGCACAGCACGTGATCTCGTCTCCGATCTTCATGCCTTGCTTCAGACGGCACACGTCCCCGGACCGTATGTCTTCGCTGCACATTCTTTTGGCGGCATTTTTGCCAGGTTATACGCCAGCACGTATCCGAAGGAGATTGTTGGAATGGTCCTGGTGGACGACCGCGCCGTGATGGGGCTAGGGCTCAAATGAGCAATTTCGGCTTTACGCCGTCGGAATTGCGCAAGCTGCGCGCTTCGAAATCGCCGGTGGGAATTCAGAAATTCCTCGACGACCTGCCTTACAATCTGAGCTACACCGCGCGGTCGCCGAAAAAAGTTTTGCATGATCGCGTCGCCTCATGTCTGGAAGGCGGAATCTTCGCCGCGGCCGCGCTCCGTATCCTCGGGTTCCCACCGTTGATCCTCGATTTGGAAGCGGAACAGGACACCGATCATGTCGTCGCAATTTTCAAGGTGCGGGGGCACTGGGGCGCGGTGGCGAAATCGAATTTCACCGGCTGCCGTTATCGCGAGCCGGTGTATCGCACTTTGCGCGAGCTGGCCATGAGCTATTTCAACATCTACTTCAACTTGCGCGGCGAACGGACCCTGCGGCGGTACTCACGGCCGGTGAACCTCACGCGATTCGACGATCGCAACTGGATGACCACAGATAAGCCGATCTGGTTCATCGCCGAATACCTCTGCGAAATCCCGCACATTTCATTGCTTACACCCGTAATGGAAAAAAATCTCACCCGCGTCGATCGCCGCATACTTCAGGGTGAAATGGTCGGCCACCGGAAAAAATAATTTTGCTCCAACTGTGGCGGCAGGCGTGTCGCCTGCAAATCGCAAGCCCGATCACAATAATATCGGCTTGCTGCTCCAAGTGACGCTGCCCGCGAGAGCGTGCCGCTGCGCAGCCGAAAATAGCAGCGCAGCAATAAGCCAGAAAGCAAATCGATCCTTGAAAGTCTTCATGAGTCTTTGTGCTCCTCTGCCTGATTTCAGGTGGATGTTGCGCCCGAGTCAGGCTGGAACGGCGATTTCCATTACTGCACCGTTAAGGTCAGATCATTTCCGTCGCCGCCTTCGTAACTGACCTTTAACTGATTTCTTCCCACCGTCATGATCGCACCATCAGGCAGGTTGCTGAAGGTGCCGCTGATGGGATTAGCGCTCGTGTTACTGATCAGAGTCAGAGTTAAGCCGGTAGTGAGCCGGCCCTGGGTCTGACCGCTCAAGGCAATCATCGCGCCGCTGTTGATGGTGACCCCACTGGCAATCACCTTGTCGGCCTTGGCCCTGTTCCGGTTCGCCCTGAAGGTGTAAGCGTAGGTTGCATCGGTATTGAAAATGAGTGGGCTTTGGATTGTGAGCATCGTCTGCACATTGGTCCCAGCTGCCGGGGCAAGGAACGCGCCACTACCACTGCCGGTGCCGATTGTGACTGCCCCGGAGATGATGCCTTTACCGCCC
>QHPE01000187.1 GCA_003218945.1 Verrucomicrobiota bacterium
AAGCCCTCGATATCATCGGCCGCGGGGCGTAGTCGAGCGAGGAGCGTCGACGCACGTGGCAAGTCGCCCTGTGCTTGTGCGATAGCCGCCTGTGACACCAGGGTATTTAAGTCGTCTGGCGTAATATCGAGAACTTCATCAAACTTCCGCAGCGCTTCCGGAAAACGACGAAGACAGATGTAGTTAGTCGCCTGCTGGGTGAGGAGATTAACATTGCGCGGGTCGATCCGCTCGGCTTCCTTTAGGTAGGCTTCGCTCCGGTCCCATCTGCCTTGCCTGCGTGCGACATAAGCTAGAGATTCAGAAATGCGGCTGCTATTCGGCAGAAACTGGCCTGCTTCCTCAAAGTAACGTACCGCGATGTCGTAGTCCTTCAGACAGGCGTAGTAGTAAGATCCCTGGGCCAATACGGCTTCGCCGAGATTGGGCTGTAGAGTCAGGGCGGTTTCGGCTGCCTGCCGGGCTTCTTCACAAAGGGCAACCGTTGGTTGAAGACTCTGTGTGACGTAGTTGCGCGAATCAACGATCGATAGCAGCGCCCAACCAAGGGCGAACTTCGGATCCAACCGCACTGCTTCCTTGAAGTACTTCTGTGCGCCAAGGGCATTGGCCCTGGTGGAGAAGGTTTTTAGTGTATAAGCCAGACCGCGGAGGTAGGCATCGTAAGCCTCAACATCATCCGTCGGTTTGGCGGCGATCACCTGCGCTTCTTGGCCGCTAAGTTTCGCCCGCAACTGGTCGGCGATGGCTTTAGCTACCTCACTCTCAACTGAAAAGATGTCGGTCAGTTTGCGATCAAAAGTATCAGCCCAAAGATGCGAATCGCTAGCCGCTTTGATTAATTGCACGTTCACCCGCACAGCGTCACCGCTCTTCTGCACGCTGCCTTCTAGGATGTGCGCCACGCCCAATTGCTTTGCAATCTGCGCCAGATTTGTGGGTGCGCTCTTGTAATGCGCTGTTGACGTTCGCGAGATTACCTTCAGATCGGCGATCTTTGATAAACGGGTCAGGATCTCGTCTTGGATACCGTCGGCAAAATAGGCATTGTTGGGATCAGGGCTTAGGTTTTCAAACGGCAGCACTGCAATGCTCTTCTCTGGAACAGATGACTCCGCCGTGCCAGGCGGTCGTCTATAACGGAATAGGACAAAGCCGATCACGGCGAGCAGAACCAGCATGCCTACTGGTAGCCATCGGTACGCGGCACGTTTTCTTCGTGCAGCAGCCTCCGCGACATGCGCCGCTTTCAGCTTTGCCGGCACTGCCGGGTTCCCGAGCTCCTCAGTGTACAAATTCACCACGGAGAGGCGAACGCCATGTTTTACTTCACACTCGCCAAGTTCATGCAGGTGCGGCTGCCAGTGAGGGTATTCCTCGAGATCTTCAGCGACATGCTTCGAGAGCAAAATGTGTCCGGCATCGCCGCAGTCCATGACTCGCTGTGCGATATTGATGCCGGGGCCAGCCACGTTCGCTTTTCCGGTTGCGTCGATGACTCCGCTGACCGGTCCACTATGTACGCCCATTCGCAGCTGAAGTTCCGGATGTTTCTTTAGCGCACGGCTGATTTCCAATGCGCATTCAACCGGCGCTTCTGGGCTATGATAAAAGACCAGTGTGATGCCGTCACCGGTCGGAATTGTCATCAACCGGCCCGCTGTTTCGGCGGCTTGGTATGCGTCCGTGCCTCGTACAATCTCGTTTAAGCGCTGGACTGACGCTCGTTGCTGATTGATAGGCAGCTTTGAGTACCCGACGATGTCTGTGAACAACACATGCGCTATTTCGAGTTGAATTTCCTTTTTAACCTCTGCAGCCATCTGGATTCATATGGGAATTCCCGGTCGCCGGGATACTCTCAAGTAGCGTGCCAATGTCGAGCGCAAAGCTAGTCCTAAATGAAATCGCTCCTGAACCGACCAGCATGAGGCGATTCGTTGTCTCTAACGATGGGCCAGCATTGAAAGTCCGTCTATCTGGCGAGCTTTGATTTGCCCGAAGATTTTTTTACTTTTCGGCGCTTGGCGAGGACTCGTTTTCACCTTTTACGCAACGATGAGCCGTCCTTTGCTCGTGACATTTGGTCGTTCCTTCAGCATTCGTGGTTTCTTGACTCGGCGCTTCTGCGCTCCAACACTGATTCATGAACATTAGAAATACGATCTTGTCAGCGGCCATCGGCCTTGCGACGCTCACCTGCATGGCGGCAACGGAACCTCAAACACAACCGGAGATCGGAAAGCCCGCGCCGGATTTCAGTCTCACAACCGGTGACGGTTCGCAGGTGAGCTTGAAGGATTACCGAGGCAAATGGGTCGTCCTTTATTTCTACCCGAAAGATTTCACCAGCGGTTGCACCATGGAGGCGCGCAATTTCCAGCGCGATCTCGCAAAGTACAGTGATGCTGGCGTAGTCATTCTCGGAGTTAGCGTCGATACCGCGCAATCACACAAGGATTTTTGCGCGAAAGAAGGGCTCAATTTCAAACTGCTCGCTGATCCCGACGCGAAAGTCTCGACCGAGTACGGCTCGGTGATGGATTACAAGGGCCAGAAACTCGCCTCGCGTAATACATTCATCATTAATCCTAACGGCGACATCGCCAAGGTGTACACCGGCGTCAAACCCGCGGACCACAGCGAGCAAGTACTCAAAGATCTGGTGGAGTTAAAGAAAAGCTGAACAAGATTGACACAAATAGACACGATTCGTTTGTGGCGACGCTGCTTCGGTTCCGCTGTCGGACTCTAACGCGGCTGGTAACTGATCACACGAAAGCTATGGCGTTGGACGCGGAGCCGGCTTTGGGCGGAGCCGTGCAACCGGCGTAGCTCTCGGCGTCGCAGTTGGTGTGACTGTGGGTGTGGCCGTTGGTGTTGCAGTTGGCGTAGGTGTTGGGGTTGGACCCGTTGGGAAGTCGATTTCAATGTTGTCGATCCCAAGTATCCAAGTGCCGAGACTGGGATAACCAAATCCAGGCTTGTAAAAGCCAATGCTGGTTAAATCAATACGATGAAGAAACGGAGACCATTCTGCATCGGTACCCGGCGTCCCGTCGCCGCGTGTGAAGACCCACCCTTGCGGAATGGTTGGTGAATTGGCATCGACCGGGAACGAGTATGTCTGCCAGCCGATGGGCGGTTCAGGGAGATCCGGTAGCGTATATGTCGCGTCATAATTAACGCTGAACCCAGTCTCATCCATCTGTAGCAGCTCGAGGGTGACCGCGCGATCCGTCGCCCAGGTGGCAACCTGAATAACGTTCAGATCGGCAGTTATACTGGTAACACCGAGGCTGGTCCAGTCGCCAGTATAGATACTGTCGATCTTGTAGGGATCGGGAACTCCCGGTTGAAAACGCGTGGAGATGCTCGCCCATGTCGGTATTGAGCTGCTAAAGCCGCCCTGTTGAACGTAGGCTGCCGGATTTCCGCCACTGGTCTCAATAGTTCGCGGTGCGCCGACGCTGCAATGCCACAAACCAACGTCAGTCCCATCATCGTAAGTTTCGATAAAGTCGCCTCGCGCGGCGGTAACAATGCCCGCCCCAACCAGACAAAAAAGACAAGCGCGCAAAATTCGCCGAAAAATAGTGTGACGAAATATTTGATAATTCTTTCTACGAGCGGATTTCATCGCATTTGTTTATTACTGAGTTTGTTTCGAATCTCCCCTAGAACGGCTGTTCTGAAACCTGGCTTACCGCGGCGGTGTCGGGCGTGGGTGTGGAGTCGGGCGCGGTCTTGGCGTTACTCTGGGTCTGGCGCTAGGTGTTGGTGTAGTGGTCGGAGTTCCCGACGGAGTCGGGGTTACCGTAGGAGATACAGTCGGCGTCGGAGTCGGTGTAGAACCCTGAGCAGCCGTCGCGAGAATCGCGCCGAAGGCGCCTACTGCGGTTGCAGTGTTTACGTCAGTAAAGGAAACGCTGTAAAGGTCCTGGTTTGTCCCACTTTCCGCCCGAGCCCAGGTCTGTCCACCGTCTGTTGTTGTCAGGATTGTGCCGAGTTGTCCAACTGCTGTTCCATTAGATGGATCTGTAAAGGAGACTCCCAGAAGGAGCTCAGAGACACCACTCGTCTGGCTAACCCAAGTCTGTCCTGCATCTCTCGTCCTTAGAATCGTACCTAAGTCGCCTACAACTGTGCCTGTGTTGGTGTCTGCGAACCAAACTGCTCGCAGCTGATTAATTGTTCCGCTTGTTTGCGGAGTCCAGCTTTGGCCGCCGTCTGTCGTTCTTAATATCGCTCCATCGTTGCCAACGACCGTCCCTGTATTGTTACCCGTGAAATAGACGCCAAACAACCCGGTTGCCCCGCTAGAGTGCACACTCCAGTTTTGTCCCCCATCGGTTGTGTTGACAATTTTTCCTTCGAGGAAACCAACAGCGGTACCGTGGTTTTCATCGGTGAAATGTACGGCATAAAGCCAGTCAGTTGTGTCGGCGGTCTGTTGCGTCCAGTTCTCGCCACCATCAGTTGTCCTCAAGATGATACCCTCCTGGCCTACCAGGGTTCCAATGTTGGAATTGACGAAATGCACACCGAAAAAGTTTAAGCCAGAAAACGGATCGCCTATCCCACTGCTTTGGCGTATCCAGGAATTGCCGCCGTCCGTTGTCCGTAAGATGGTGCCATCGGGATTTTCATAACCTACAGCTGTTCCGGTGTTCGCATCGGTAAATGAAACTCCGTACAGATAATTGAAGGCAACCGTCGGCTGGCTATTCCATTGCTCTCCCCCATTGGTTGTCTGAAGGATTATGCCCGCATCGCCAACAATGGTGCCAGTGTTTGCATCGCTAAAGGATACCGCATAGAAACTGTTCGCGCCTTGCGGAAGTGAGTACGATGTCTGCTCAATCCAGGCGGTACCACCATCGGTAGTTCTCAGGATTATGCCGGTGCCGCCGAGTTCGAACCCGCAGATCGTTCCGTTATTCGCGTCAGTGAACGAAACGCTATAAAGAGTTTTGGTCGTTCCGCTCGTTTGTGGCGACCAGGTGTTGCCGCCATCGGTAGTTCTGAGAATGGTGCCTCCATCGCCGACGGCCGTTCCGGTGTTGGCGTCAGTAAACGAAACGTCGAAAAGACACACCGTTCCCGGATTTGCTTGATTCATCCACGTATTGCCACCATCGGTCGTTCTGAGAATGGTGCTTTCTCCGCCACGCTCCGCCGACCGCTGTTCCTGTGTTCGTATCGATAAAAGAAACACCGAATAGCGTATTGAAAGGTCCCACTGGATTGAGGAACCCAGCTGTTTCCGCCATCTGTGGTCCGCAGAATGGTGCCGCCTTCCCCTACCGCAGTTCCGGTATTTGCATCGCTAAGCGAAACTCCACGAAGCTGAAGAGTTGTCCCGCTTGTCTGCGGCACCCAATTAGCACCTCCATCTGTGGTTCCAAGGATGGTGCCGCCTTCGCCCACGGCCGTTCCCTTGTTTGAATCTTTGAAGGAAACAGCCCACAAATTTTGTGTTGTACCGCTGACCTGAATCGTCCAGCTGTTTCCGCCATCTGTCGTCCTGACAATCGTCCCATACTCGCCAACGACTGTGCCTGTGTTCGCATCCACAAAGGAAGCGCCACGAAGATTATTCCCCTGCGGAAGCGGATTTTGCCAGTGCCATTGCGTGTCTGATGTGGCGTCACCGCGATGGCTCGGTTTGTGCGCTGGCTCGCCGCTTTGAATGTGCTCAGCGTAACTGGCTAATGTCAGCGCGCCGACGACTGTCGTCACGAAAATAGACGATATTGTCCCTGGCTTTTTCGCGTTCATACTGTGTCCCTTGGGCAATTTAGACCTAGGGGGTAGGACGCGCCCTTGGAGTGGGCGCGGGTCGTGGAGTAGGAGTGGTTCTCGGCGTAGTGCTAGCTGTCGCCGATGGTGTTGGACTTGGGGTCGCCGTTGAAGTCGGAGTTGGTGTCGGCGTTGGCGTGGGTGTAACCGTCACCGTAGGAGTTGCTGTGGGTGTCGCGGTTGCGCTAGGACTTGGAGTTGGTGTCGGTGTCGCCAAGGCTGTCGCGTAGCTTCCTTTGGCGCTCGCTAGCAGTAACTCGGAGTTACCCGCAAAGGCTAGCTCACGAGGAGCAACAACGCCTTCGAGGCCGTTCGCAAAGGATCCGAACGTGGCGCCTCCATCTTGCGAGCGCAACACTGCATCGCCACTGCTTAACTGCGTGACAAAAAGTGTCTGATCGTCAACCGGATCACACGCAACGTCTCCCACCGTGGCGCTACCCGTCCAGCCCGTGGATGCCCAAGTTGCGCCAGCGTCAGTGGTACGGAAAAGCCCACCGGATTGAAAACTTAGCCAAGCTGATATAACAAGGCTCTGCGGATCCGTGGGTGAAGCGCACAAGCGCGGATTAGTGAAGAACGCAGGCAGGCCAGTGGACGAGTCAAACCAAGATGCACCGCCATCAGTGGAGCGCAGCGCGCCGCCGACGTTATCGCCCGATTCGCTGTTCCAAGCCGCGACCATATTCTGATCAGTGCCGTCCTCCATGATTTCGAGATCGGTCACCCTTTCAATTGTGCCCGTTGCGCTTTCGAATACCTTCGTCCAGCTCTGGCCAGCGTCAGTGCTTCGCCAGATTGTGGCCTCGAACCCAGCGACCCCAAAGTCGGCGCCGCCAAGCAAAATGAGATTGGGACTGTTATGACTGAAGCGCGTTGTATCGAGATCGGATTCGTACAAAGGACCCTGGTCTGGACCAAGCGGAGTCCACGTCCCGTTGGTTTCGCGCCGGTACAGCCCTTCCTGGGCCACTGAAGACGGTCCACTTGAGATCGCGTAGAGGGTGCCGTCCGGGGCAAATCGGACATTGCTGTAGCGCGTTGGCGGCGCTGACTGCAACGACCAGGTAGCGCCGCCGTCAGTGGAAGAAATCACCCCGCCATCGTTCAAGCCTTGGAAGGCGACAGCTAGCTCTTCCGCATTGAGAGGGTTTGCATCGATGGAATATAGATTGAGCTCCGAGATGCCCCTCGAGGAACTCACGAAGATGTCGCCTCCATCGGTAGAACGAAACACCGCCAGGGAACTCGTGCCGAGAAATAACTCGGTCGAACTGTCCGGCGCAAAGCGCAAGGAACGTCCAGCTAGGCCCGCGGTCCCCCCGGTGCTGATCTCCCAGGTCGCTCCGCCATCAGTTGTGCGATTCACTCCGCTCCCGTCGGTAGCTACCAGGATAGTCTGACTATTATTTGGATCGACCGCAATCGCATAGACAACTAACACTGGCCACGTGTCATCGTGGAGAGGCGTCCACGTCACACCGAGATCAATGGACTCGTAAAGGCCGACGAACTCGGATCCGAAGCTCTGACCACCGCCGACGAGCAACCGCGTACCGTCATAGACGACGGCCTGCATGGGATTATCAGGAAGCCCTGCCGAGCGATTCATCCATGTATCGCCACCATCAGTCGTCACCCATACTTCGCCGCCTCCAAATGCTCCGCCAAAGACGGCGATGACTGTGTTGGAATCGCCAGGATCAATCGCAATTCCCTGGCCGGATATCGGCTGTGCGAGTGGTGGTGTGCGATTGATCCATGTAACGCCACCGTCGGTCGAGCGAATGATGTTCTCAGGTTGAAGGCCCAAGGCATCCTCAATCCCCGCCCACAACGTCGAAGGATCCGATGGATCTAGCGCAACATCGAATACCTGGTCGTTAATGCCGATACCCAAGTTCAGCACTGCCCAGCTGAGACCGCCGTCGGTGCTCTTCCAAATACTGTCCTGCGTGCCGAGGTAAGCTGTGCCGTCGGGCGCAAACTCAATGTCGAAGACACTCGTGCCATCCAGAGCTGAAACCTCAGACCAGGTATTTCCACCGTCACTGGAACGATAGAGTGTACCGCCGACGCTGCCATCCGGTGCAAGTCCCGCTAGGGCGATATCAGGATTCGTAGTTGAGACAGCCGCGTCAAAGACATCGCCACCCGGCGGTCCAAGCGATGACCAGGCTCCCCCTCCAACAGTCTTAGCCTGCCGATGTTTTGCGGCATGTCGATGCATTAACCCTACCGTGCTAGCGCGATTTCCATGCTGGTCGAAATTCCGCCTTGGACTATTAGCCGGATCCTGTTGGGAGTGCCGCTTATCGGCAATCGTCCCCTCCGACGGCGGCGATCCCTTCTCTTTAAGAGTGCCGTTCGAGATCGCATCAAGGCTGATCAGCGCCAGAAAAGCGCCAGGTAATACGACTAACAGAGAGATCGAAATACGAAGATTAAAAAAGGCTGAACGAGAATTGGATTCGTTTTTCATCGATTGAATTGTTGGTTACGGCGATACATTTATAGATTCTTTCCGTCCAAAAAATCAAGCCTGCGGTGCAAGTTGTTTCGGTTGGACACGCAGCGAGACTGCGGGCGTGCGTTGGATGAGAAAAAGTAACAAAATTGTTACTATCTTTAATCGCCGATTCACAGGAAATTCAAAAAAGATGTTGACTCGCTTTTCGATCACCATTAAACGACCCAAACAAAAAAACTCAGCTCAAACTCCATTATGAAACAAAAATCCACTTCACAATCCGCGTTTTTTAATCTGCGCGTATTAATCGGACTATTTGTAGTCCTGACCGGTGTCTTCCTCGCCGTAATAGGCCTTGGGACATTCTCAGGCCTTACAGCCAGCTCCGCAAAAGCGCAGCAGAAAGCTCGCATCATAACTAATCCACCGAACGCTCTCGTCCCTGCGGGATTTGACTGTTCGCAAATTCGCGCCCTGGGCATCGACAGGCAAGACAACCTGCGGGCCGGAGCAATCATGATTGCCTGCGGCGAGGCTCAGGGAGGTTCAGCTTCGAACTTCGCCGAGCTTATGCAACAAGCGCTGGCAGCCACGCCCTTGGCATATGGCGGTACCGACGTCAATCTGATCACCGGCACCGATTCGGGTTCACACATTACTCAGTCGGAGACATTCTCGTGGAGAAACCCGAATAACCCCAATGAGATAGTCGTCGCCTACAATGACTCACGAGGCGTGTTTGCCAGTCCCATCAACATCTCTGGCGCATCAGTCTCCGAAGACGGCGGCGCTACCTTCACCCGCCTCACCGCTGCCAACGGCCAAAGTCCTTTCCAAAATACCTTCGGCGACCCGGTTGCTCTATTCAACGTGCCAACCAGCACTTGGTTTGCTATCTTCCTCGACCCGGCCTGCGGCGGCCAAGGCATCGGCGCGTACAAGACCACGACTCCCTCAAATCCAAATGGTTGGGTACATTCCTGCGTTCACAACGGCAGCAGCGACGACCGCGAGTCTGGCTGGGCTGACAACAACCCGAGCAGTCCATTCTTTGGGAATATGTACGTCTCATGGAACAACTTTGCTGATGGAGGCAGCCTCAGAGTCCGCTTTTCTACTGACAACGGTGGCACTTGGACCGAGCGACAACTGGCTCCTCCCAGTCCATTCATCCGTGATGTCCAGATCACGGGAGACTTGGCCACAGGCACTGTCTACGTCGCGGGCATGAACGAAGGAGGCGGAGGAACTGGCGGGCCTCGTAGCAACAAAATCTACAGGTCAACCGACGGTGGAAACACTTGGACCAATACATTCACTAGCGCCAACTTCACGGGGCCCAGCGATGGTAGCACTTGCACCAGTAACAGCTACTTCGCCACCATATTCACCGGTTACTGGCGACACATGGGCTGGGGTGAGCCTGCCGCCGTCAACAACGTAGTTCACTACGTCTATGCCCAGCACGGCACTGGTGCCGATCCCGCCGACGTCTATTATATCCGCT
>QHPE01000188.1 GCA_003218945.1 Verrucomicrobiota bacterium
GCTGGCGAGCATTGGAATTTACGGTGCGGTCGCCTACACGGTCGAACAGCGCACTGGCGAAATCGGCGTTCGAATGGCGCTCGGTGCGCAAACCCGCGACGTGTTGCGCCTTGTGGTGAACCAGGGAATGAAACCGGTCGTTATCGGGTTGGCGATCGGAATTGTGTCGGCATTCGTCCTTGGCCGTCTCCTAACAACGCAGCTTTATGAAGTTTCGGCGCACAATCCTGCGCTGCTTGCCGGCTCAACGGTTTTGCTCGCGGCGATCGCATTGATTGCGTGTGTGGTCCCAGCGCGGCGAGCCGCACACGTTGATCCAATGGTAGCGCTCCATTATGAGTGAGATTCAATTAGTTAGTAGGCCGAACCGGAGCTTTCTCGGCTTCACAATTGCCGCAGTCATCTCCTTTGCCCTGCATGTCGCAGGTGCGGCGACCGAGGCCACAGAGGCTGCTTCCGAATTACAGGGAAGATGGAGCGGAACAATTCAGATCCCCGGCCACGAGCTGGTTTTGGTTGTCGATCTAGCCCGCGAGGCGAACTGGAGCGGCTCCGCGACTTTGCCGGGATTAAATGTGAAAGGCGCCCCACTAACCGACATCAAGATCGAGGGGGCTGACCTTTACTTTGGTATTCAGGCGATGACAGGGCCCAGTGTTGAACCGCCAAAAATTAAAGCGCGTCTGAGCAACAAAAAGTTGGTCGGCGATTTTCTACAAGGCGGAAACAGTGCTCGTTTCGCTTTGGAAAAAATCGGGCCGCCCCAGGTTGAAGAGATGCCGCGCAGCACCCCGGTCGCAAAAGAATTCGAGGGCGAGTGGAACGGTGGTTACGAGTTGCTCGGTTATCCACGCAAAGTCACGCTGAAGTTGCAGAATCACGATTCCCAACCGGCATCAGCTGACTTTGTGATCGTCGGCCGGAAGGTAAACAACCTGCCGGTCGATCGCATTACACAGCAGGGCAACTTTATCACGATTGAGTGCAATGCGTTTGGAATTACCTACGAGGGCCGGCTCGAGAACGGTGAGATTCACGGAACAGTTCTTCAAGGCCCTAGTGAAGTCGCTCTCGTTCTCCACCGACCGAAGTAATTACGTCCACTCCCATGAAATTGAGTCTCCTTGTCGTCTTGTTCGTCGATCTTTGTGGCTTTGGGCTGGGTGCGCACGGGCAAGCGATGTTCCGCGGAAATCCGGCGCACACCGGCGTTTATTCCGGGCCGGCTCCGCGCCAATTCCATCGGGTGAAATGGAAATTTCCCACTGGGAATCGCATTGTCGCGTCGCCCGTGATCGAGGGGCGGACGATTTTCTTCGGCAGCGACGACGGAAATGTTTACGCAGTTGACAGCGAAACCGGGCGCCAGATCTGGAAGACAAAGACGCGCGGCCCGGTTTCGGCAACGCCGGCGATCGCGAACGGGACGCTCTACGTTGGCAGCTACGACGGGAATTTTTACGCGCTCAATCTCGAGACTGGAGCATTGAAATGGAAATTTGCTACCGGAGGCGAGCGGCGGTTCGAGGCCAAAGGATTGCATGGATGGCAACCCAAGAACCAGACCATCGCCGATCCGTTCGACATCTTTCTGTCAAGTCCGGTGGTAGTTGATGGCGCGGTTTATTTCGGAAGCGGCGACGGATACGTCTATTGTCTGGATGCGAACACTGGCCAGCTGAATTGGAAATTCAAAACCGGCGATGTCGTCCACGCGTCGCCGGCGTTCGCCGACAACACAATATTCGTTGGCAGCTGGGACAGTTACTTTTACGCCATTGATGCGAAGAGCGGCAAAGAGAAATGGCGTTTCCACGGCGGCGAAGATGCGCTCATTCACAATCAGGTTGGCTTTCAATCGTCTCCGGCGATTATGGACGGCGTCGTTTACACCGGTTGCCGGGACGCGCAGCTCTACGCTCTGGATGCGGCCAGCGGGAAGGAAAAGTGGAGATTTGATAACCAGCTTAGCTGGGTGATCACGTCGCCCGCTGTTCTCGATGGAAAAGTTTATTTTGCCACATCCGATTCGGCACTCTATCACGTCGCAGAAGCCGCGACCGGCAAATCGCTCGTGAAGGAAGACGGCCGTGCCTACATGTTTTCTTCTCCGGCGGTGGTAAACGATACCGTCTTCATTGGGGTTTTTAATGGAACCTTGGTGGCTCGCGACGCCGCAACCGGAAAAGTCCTGTGGGACTTTCAGACCGATGCCTCGAAAGAGAACAAAGGCTGGGTCCTTACCGCGGAACGTCGCTTCAATGGGCCGTTGCTTTTCTTCGACAACTGGAAGGAAGGACCACTTATCGCGCAAGATCGACAAATCAGTGTCGGCTCTGTCTTTTCATCGCCGCTGGTAGCTAACGGCACAGTCTATTTCGGGAGCACAGACAGTTTTCTTTATGCCATCGACTGAGCAGACCACACGTCGAACGCGTTTCGCTTTTTGTTATGAGTATTTGTTATGAGTAACTTTCGCTTCGCGCTCCGCCAGTTAATCAAGAACCCCGGATTCGCCGCGGTCGCAATTCTTACACTAGCGCTTGGGATCGGCCTCAACACCGCGATCTTTAGTTTGATTGATGAACTTTTTCTAAAAGGGCTGCCTTTTCCAGAGGCGAATCGGATCATTCGAATTTACGGCGAGGCCAAGGATCGTAACCTCAAGCAACTACCTTCTTCCGTCCCGCGCTTCTGGCATTTTCGCGATGGTCAAACAGCATTGACCGATTTGGCAGCCGACCTTTCCGGGATAGCTATGACGCTTACCGGCCTCGGCGACCCGACGCAGGTAAATATCGCAACCGTAACGTCAAATTATCTGAATGTAATCGATCTTCATCCGATTCTAGGACGCACTTTTCTACCGCAAGAGGAGTCATCGGCCGACGTCGCCATTATCAGCGAGGCTTTTTGGCGAAAGCGCCTAAGCAGTGATCCGGCTGTTCTCGGTCGAAGCATTACTCTCAATAGCATACCTCATACGATTGTTGGCGTGATGTCTGATCCGCCAGTTGCGTGGTTCGGACAGAACTTGGAGGTCTTGATCACCAAGCCGTTTGAAGGAAAGAACATCGGCTTAACACAAGAGCAGCTCGCGCGCGGCGCCGGCTTCTTGAGGGTAATTGGTCGGCTTAAACCGGGCGTTTCGATTGAGCAGGCCCGCGCCGCTGTTGCCGCCGTGCAAAATAGTTATCACGATAAATACCCAGAAAACCACGACGGCCTTTGGACTAATACACTCATAACTGCTCCTGAAGATGCAGTCGGAAATTTGCGCCCTGCTTTTGTGACTCTGGTTATTGCAGTCGGGTTGGTCTTGATCATTGCCTGCACGAATATCGCCAATCTCTTGCTTGTTCGATTCGTATCTCGCCGGCGGGAAATCGCCCTGCGAATGGCTCTCGGCGGATCCCGCTCTAATGTTATTAGTCTTTTCATGGTCGAGAGTACGCTTGTCGGCTTGTTAGGCGGGACTCTTGGAGCGGCCATGGCTTGGCAGCTGATTCCGTTGGTGCCGAAACTTGCAGGGGCCAACGTGCCGATTGATCCAGCCACCAGCCTGCATACTTCGGTGTTTTTATTCGCACTTTTAATGTCGCTCTTCGCGGGCGCGGCGACCGGCCTCTATCCAGCATGGCAAAGTTGTCGCTCCGATCTTAGCAGCACGCTGAAAGAGTCGGGTCGATCGACGATTGGCAGTCCCAGTCAACAAAGATCACGCAGAATCCTGGTCGGAGCTCAGGTAGCGCTTTCCATCACTCTATTGGCCGGAGCTTCTTTGATGATTGCAAGTTTTGTTCGACTTAGGAATCAGGACATCGGATTTCAACCGAACCGTCTTTGGGTTGGCTCAGTCAACTTACCGGCAACGCCCTACGCCGATGAGGATCGTCGCGCACAGTTTGCACAGCACTTTCTCGAAGAAATCAGCAGGTTTCCGGAGCTTCAATCCGTTTCGGTGAGCGAAAGTGTTCCGTTGGTCGGCTTTGCCAGGTCTTACTACGCTCGAACGGACCAAAGTTCTATTCCGATTGGCCAAAGACCGGTAGCTCCACTTCATTATATTTCGCCTGGCTTCTTCAAGACGCTGGGGATTCCTCTAGTCGAAGGTCGCGACTTTGATGGCCGGGACACACCCGACCATCCCGCCGTAGGCGTCATTAGTCGCGCCATGGCGCAGAAGCTTTTTGGCGATAAAGACGCCGTCGGTCAGCAAATCTTGATGGGAAGTAAGAATCAGGTCGGCGAACCCATTGATATAGTCGGCGTGGTCGGAGATGTGCGCTCACTGAAAATCGAAACGCCGAACGATTCCGAAGTCTACCGGCCGTGGGCGCAGCACAACACACCCGCTGTGTTCATCGCCGTCGGAAGTGCGATCAGACAGGACGAAGTTATGCGGATTGTTCGGCTAACTCTGAATAAAATAGATCCCAGTTTGGCGATTCTTCAGCCAGGACCTATGTCACTCCTGGTCGATGCATCGTTAGGCCAGGCGCGATTAATGATGGCGTTACTCGGAACATTCGCCGGCGCGGCATTGCTACTTGCGACAATCGGAATCTATGGAGCCGTAGCCTACAGTGTCGAACAGCGAAGAGGAGAGATCGGTGTCAGAATGGCTCTTGGCGCCCAGACAATAGATGTTCTGCGACTGATCGTAGAGCAGGGGATGAAACCAGTTGCAATAGGACTTGTTGCCGGTCTGGCCGTAGCAATTGCACTAG
>QHPE01000049.1 GCA_003218945.1 Verrucomicrobiota bacterium
GCCCACACCGGTATTGAAACTGCCGGTCGTATTCAAAAACAGCGAGCGCCAACCCAGTGCGGTATTGCCAGCGCCGGTAGTGAGAGAACTAAGCGCATCGCATCCTTCCGCTGTTGTGAAATTGGGATAACACCCGTCCACAACGGCTGGTGTTGGCGTTGGCATCGGCGTGGACGAGGGCGTGGATGTGGGCATGGGCGTGGGTGATGGAGTCGCACTCGCCACAGTGACCATGCCCACCATGCCGCAACAACCACCATGTGGCGTGCAGTAATATGGGAAACTGCCGGTGCTGTTGAAGGTATGAGTGAAGGTAGCTCCCTGGTTGAGAATACCGGAATCCCAAATTCCGTTCGGCATCCCCGGAATACCTGACGTGCTGCTGTGGAAAGTCGCGGCCCATGTCCATCGCACCGTATCACCTGGGTTAATCGTGATAGACGAAGGCGAAAAAACGAGCTGGCCGTTTGGGGCAACAGTTACATCGACTGTTGCCGCGCTTGCCTTCGGATAACTCAGAAGCAGAGCAATTGTCGCCATCAATAACGTAATAGGAAAAGAGAATATCTTCATGGCATCCCCCGTTTGGTTGTAATTTTCGAGTTCACGCCGGTGAATTGCGCGCAGTCGAGCGGCAGACGCAAGGGGGCAAAGGTAACGTGGCTGTTACCTTGCCTTAGATAGAGCTTGCAGCGACTGCCTGCCGACAGAGTTACGGTCGCCGTTGCCGGTGTCCCTTACGCGGAGTAGGAACTGTAGCTTCGAGGCCTTGAATGGTATAACCGACGTGGCGAATCGTGTGAATCAGTGGAGGCTCGCCGAGTTTCTTGCGCAACCGCCCAATGAACACCTCAACCAACTTGGTATCGTACTCGTGTTCGTGTTCCCAAACGCGTTCACAAAGCTCTGTGCGCGTGAACACGCGGCCGGGCTCGCGCATCAGCACCTTCAATAACATCAACTCGCGCGGAGATAGTTCGATTTTTTGAACACCACGGTGAACATCGTGCGCGGACAGGTCGAGCGTGAGATCGGCGACGCGCAAGGAGAGGACTGGTTCTTCTGGATACCGACGGCCAAGCGCGCGGACGCGGGCAATCAATTCACGCATGGCAAATGGCTTCGGCAAATAATCATCGGCCCCGAGTTGCAAGCCGCTCACGCGATCGTCGACAGCGCTGCGTGCGGTCAGCAACAATACGCGACTGGCGAGATGTTGGGTACGCAGCCGCCGCAACAGCTCGAAGCCGTCAATTCCAGGCAGGCGAACGTCGAGCACGAAGAGATCGAACGGTTTCTTGCTCATTTCGTCCAACGCGGCCTCGCCACTGTGAACCACTTTCGGATCGTGACCGTCCTCGGTCAGCGCCGCGGCGATCTGCCGGGCAACCGGAACTTCATCTTCAACAATCAGGATCCGCATGGGTGTATCGGAAACAATGGATGATTAGAAGCGCACCGTAAACTGCGTGGCCAGCAAGTGGTTGTCTTGGCCGGGAGCGCTGGTTTCATGCTGAAAACTGTATTGCAATTTTACCTGCGCGTGAGTCGTGAGGCGATAAGTCGCCGCGATGTCGATTCTTTCGAGGTCTGGACTCCAGTGCTCGTTACGACCGAAGCCGTTGCTGATTGTGCTGAATAGTTGCTGGTTCCAGCGAATAGCGCCAAAGAACTGCGGCGCAAACTTGTATTTTGCTTCGACGTAATAAGCGAAGGTGTCCACATCTCCCACGTTTGGCACTTGGAACCGCGCCTCGTAAAACTCCGCCCAAACTTGCAGATGATGCCACGCGAAACTGGCGTCCTGTCCAAGGACGAATTCCCGGTAATCGTCGATATCGTCCCCGGCAGGCAGTGTCGGTTCGGCTTCGCGCCGAAAATATGGCCCCTCGCTTGCTGAGAAACCAAGATTCCATGCTTCGTTAGGCCGAAAACCAACACGCCCGCTAAATGTCGGATTTTCAAAATCATTCTCAGTAATATACCAGGATTCAGGACGCGACGAGAGGGAGGCATTCTTCATTTCCACGGCGTAATCAAATCGGTCCAGCCGGCCGGATACAGAAAACCCGCTCGCGTAGCTCGGTCCCCAGATCACCGGATTGAATCTGTACTTTGGGTAAAAGAAAGGACTGTAGATGAAATAAGCTGGGGAAACCGGTGCGTATTTGTCCTGAATGGCGGTAACACTTTCATATACTAAAGGCGCGTTGATGAACGGATTTTCCCACGACAAGTGGCGCGGGACCCAATTCCCTACCACAGTCGCGAATTGGCCAAGTTGGAATGTGAAGCGGCCATCCGTCCATGGTGTAACTCGAAGCGCGTACTCGTCCAGGCGAATATCGGCGCCGTGATCGGTTGGATCGAACCCGCGGTCAAGCCGTGTTTGCGCGAAGAAATAGAATTGGGATCCGAATTGCGCGTCCACAAACAGCGAGAGACGATAATTAAAAAGGTTGTCGATATTTGAGTCGATCAGGCCGGGCGGCGGTTGTTGAAAATTATAGAATTCAAGATCGACCGTGCCACTCAATCGTGCCCGAAGGTTGTCTTGAAACGCCGAAATTGTCAGTGCGTTGTCGAGCCGGTCAAGGGCGTCATCGATGTCGAAGGCGCACGCTGTGCAAGCAAAAAGGCACAGGCTGAAAGCATGCAATTTCATGCAGCTGGATTAACACCGTTTGCGGCGGAAAAGCGCACTTCGAATTCGGTCCAATCATTTTCCGAGCGCACGAGGCGTAGTTTACCGCCATGCAATCGGGCAAGCTCGCGTGCCAGATTAAGGCCAATCCCGTGGCCTGACACAACCGAGGGAGTCGAGCTGTGATGAAACCGTTCGAAAATATTTTCGCCCCGAGGAATGGTGCGACCGGTGTTACCGATGGTCAGCACGACGTGGTTGCCCTTGCCTTGCGCGCCGACCCTGATTCGTCCGCCGGGGCGATTGTACTTTCGAGCGTTCTCCAAGAGATTTTGTACGATGAGCGATGTGTAACGTTTCTCGCCGGCCACAAAAAGACCGCCCGGAAATTCCTTTTCAATCTTTACATCAGGCGAATCAGGCAGCGCGCCAAGATCGTCCAACCATTCATCGACGAGCTGGCTAAGATTGACGGGTGCCGATGCGATTTGAAGGTGGCCTGCATCCACGCGCGACAACAAAAGCAGATCGTCGATGACGCCGGTCAACCGGTGCGTTTGATGAAGCAGCCCCGATAATTGCTCGTAAACTTCCGGCTTAAAATCTTCACGTCCCAGGAGTGTTTCCAGGCCGAGGCGCAGCACGGTGACGGGACTCTTCAACTGATGCGACGCGTCGGCGGAATATCTGGTGGATCGTTCCAGTTCCTCGGCAGTGGTTGCGAGAGCAGCTTCGGCGCGTTCGCGTTCCGCCCGATTCTCTTCCGAATCGAGCGCCATTTTTTTTAGTGGCGCGGACATCCTCAGCGCGACGAAGTGGCTGGCGACGAAACCGCCTAACAAAAGAAGCGCACCGGCGCCACCGATTTGCCACCGCAGCCTATTTAGCTGTGCTGTCCAGGGAGCAATGGGATGAACAAAAATCTCGTAAGCCGGCGGAAACAACGAGCCCGGATTCAGTCGCTTATAGAATAAAAGCTGAGGCGCACGACCCACCTCTACCCGAAAATAATTTTGGTCAGACTGAGAATCAGTAGCCGCACGGGTTATCTTCTCGTTCAGAGAACTCAGCGCCGAGGGCGGAAGCGCGATCAAATGCAGATTGCCACCTACCCAAATGCCGCTTTGCATCCCTGTGGGTTTGTCTTCCAGCTGAAATGGCTTGAACCCGATCACGAGCGCGGATACGAGATCGCCCGTGTCGGTCGAAAAGATTGGCACGGCTATCACTTCATGGATATCTCCACCGGATTGGACATAGCCGATTTGCTGTGTGTCCGGCAACCTATTGAGGGAAAGTTGAGCTTCGGTCTTTGCATCGAGCTCTCCAACATCTGAAGCATTCGGCGGCTTGATCACTGCGCCTGTGCTATCAAGGAAGCGATAAAATCTGGCGTGCAGCGATCGGGCTGCTTGCTCCGGAGGCGGCTCGTCGCCTTCCATTAGATCGCGCAGTTCATCCTTTGCGCTCGGGTACAGTAGATCGATGGCGTCGTCCTCGATCGCGGCATGAATCCGCGGCTTCCCTGCGAGGGCATTGCAGCGGTCCGCGAGGGTGGCGTGGCGCAGTTCCTCGAGTTCGTGCATCGACGAGAGCTCGGTCTTGAACGTTTCCTGCAAGTTTCGTTCCGCGTCCGCGGTGATCCTGCGCTGTGCAAGATAGAACCCGAGCGCAGTCAGCGTTGCCACGATCACCATGATGGCGGTGAATAATCGAGTGCGAAAGCTCCTTACTTCTTTGTTTCTTGTTTCACCCGGAGCTCTCATGGCAAATCAACGTGCAGCGTTTGGCCGTCTTTTAATTCCAATGTCTTTTCGCGCGTTGTTCTGCTGTCGATCCATGCCTTTAGCATGTATTTTCCTGGGGGAAGTTTATCTAATCGAAACCGGCCAGCGGTGTCGGTCATCACAAAATATGGCGTGCTCAATACCAGGATCAATCCGCGCATATGCTCGTGAATGTCGCATCGCAACGTGACCAGTCCCGGTTTATCAAAAACTACCGACGGGATCGGCCGTTCTTCCGGACGATAACGGCCAAGGTCAAATCGTTTGGTGGGGGAATACGAAAAAATATTGTGA
>QHPE01000050.1 GCA_003218945.1 Verrucomicrobiota bacterium
CATCGTATTACTCAGGAAATCCCTAGGCGTGCTCGGGTTTTCGGTTACGGGCCTTTCACCCTCTATGGCGCAGCTTTCCAGAAGCTTCACCTAACCTTTGCACTACCACGTCGGGCTCCTACAACCCCGATCGATAAATCGATCGGTTTAGCCTGTTCCGCTTTCGCTCGCCACTACTGACGGAATCTCTTTCGATTTCTATTCCTCCGGTTACTGAGATGTTTCACTTCACCGGGTGTCGCGATGTTCCTGCTATGAATTCACAGGAACTCGAGCAGGTGTTACCCTGCTCAGGTTATCCCATTCGGAAATTCACGGGTCAAAGCGTGTTTGCCGCTCTCCGTGACTTATCGCAGCTTGCCACGTCCTTCATCGCCTATTGGCACCAAGGCATCCATGATGCGCTCTTTGTAGCTTGATCAATCTGTTCCGATCCGGCGGCTGCCGGACCAGAGATTCTTTGATAACTGAAACTCTCTCGCCACCTTGCGGCAGCGACTTGATTTCAGACTCAGCTCTTAAAGTTGTATTTTCTTACTACCCTGTATGTAGATGTCAAAGAACCAGCCGTTCCCGTACATTCCAAACGACAAAAAAACTCAATCTTGCATCCGATCTCTCCGCCGTCGCCAAGGCTACGGCGGGATAAACCGGGACAAAATTGAGCCAATTTGCAGTCCCCAACGTACGTAGAACGCACTCCAAAGTGAAGGAGGCCCGCTTCTCGCGGGACAATCAAACTAGCAGGAAACGGATGTGCGTCAACTCAATTTTGGCGATTTTTGGCAGTACATTTTCGCGTCACATCCATTTGGTCGGGCGGCGGTTATGGTGGGCAATGCTCCATTCAGCTTAACGCCTGCGCGCCTGCGGTTTCGCTGATGCGCGGATCGGGGTATAGTAAGACCGTGTTTGCGCGTCCGACGGACTACGTTATCCGCCCCCTTACACCTCGGGACGAACCTATCCTTTGGGAGATGTTGTATCACGGTTTGTCAGAGCCGGCAGCGTCCAAACCAGCTTCGCGCGACATACTGCGCCGGCCAGAGATTTCAAAGTACGTTGCGGGGTGGGGGCGCCCCGGAGATATTGGTTTTGTTGCGCATGAGAAGAGGGGCGAAGCGCTGATTGGTGCGGTGTGGTTGCGACAGCCGACGGACACATCTGGCGTAGTGCCGGAGCTCGCATTAGCCGTGAAACAAGAGCATCGCGGACACGGCATCGCCACGGCTCTGCTGACGCAATTGGTCCGCGCAAATCCCGATCAATCGACGATCTCAATCAGCTTCGTCGCGGGTAAACCGGTGTTGCGTCTTTACGAGCGATTCGGATTCAAGGTCATTGACCGACAGCGCGACGCGGTTGTGATGCAGAGGCAAACGTAAGCGCGTCCCTCGATTCACTCGGGCGAACGAACGTTCAGGGCGCAAAAATTAAGAGCACAAATACAGCGAAAAGGAGTAAGTGGACGCAGCCCTGCAAAACATTTGTCTTTCTGCTGGTAAACGTGACGACACTCACTGCCAGGGTCAACAGCAGCAACGGAAGATTGCCGCCTTGCACCCCGAGTACGACTGATTGTCTCGTGCTGAGTCCAATCGTCAACACAGCGGAGATAGTGAGTCCGATAGTCGCGAGCACGGACCCGAACAGGATGTTTATCGAACGCTGCAACTGATTGCGCAAGGTGGCGTCGATCGCGCCTATTCCTTCTGGCGCAAGCACCAGGGCTGCGATTATTGCGCCGCCAAATGCTTGAGGCATGCCAAATCTCTCGATGCTGTTGTCCAGCGGGATAGCGAACTTTTTCGCCAGTAAAATAACCGTAACCATGTAAAGGAGCAGCATCGTCGCGTGAAATCCGGTGGAATAAGTCTGAAGCGGATGATGAGCGGAGTTGGCCGCGGACATGGTCTCCCTGTATTCCACGAAATAACGACGGTGTCGCATCGTCTGGATCAGTAGAAAAATCGCGTAAAGCAACAGCGACATCACAATGAGAAAGATCTCCTGCTCGGTGGAAAATGTTGGGCTGCTTGTCGAAGTAGTGAAATTTGGCAGGACCAAGCCGAGGACCGCTAATGTCATGATGACGTTGAGATAGGAGTTGACGCCTTGCAGATTGTAGTATTGCTCGCGATAGCGCAATCCACCGATTACCAGGCACAGGCCAACGAATCCGTTGAGGGCAATCATGACCACCGCAAAAATTGCGTCGCGCCCAAGCGTTGGATTATTCGCGCCGTGCAACATTGCCGTCGATATCATGACCACCTCAATGCTGATGGCTGACAGCGTCAGGATTAAAGTTCCGTAGGGTTCACCTAATTTGACGGCAAGACATTCGGCATGCCGCACTACGCAGATGGCTGACCAAAGAATCACTGCGAAAAGCCAGATGAACACACCGATGAGACGCGCCGGGTGTGCGATGATTTCGACCAACTGGCTTCCTGCTGCGAAAAAAATCGCGACTGTTACCAACCCGATTAGCAGCGGAAAGTCAGTCCGGATCGCGCTGCTGAGTTGCTGTGCGTTCTTCGCCTGCTGAAATCCTGCCGCGTGTTCAGACATGCGCCGGGAGCATATCGATTGCGCGTGAGCGATGCAATCGGGCGGTACGGTCTTCCAGGGGAAGCGAATAGGGTCGCGCTCCAGAACGAAAGGATTTATCTATCCGCCCGCTATGGCACCGATGATCAGGAATGGTTCCGTCCCGGTTGCAATTTGATCTGGCAGCGGCGCATCGGGCGATTCGTGGGATAAATCCTCGCCGCAGGCAAAAAATCGGACCATTGGCCGGCGCAGTTGCGTCACATGATCGCGTATTGTCCCTCGCAACATCGGATATTTCGCTTCAAGGACATCCAGCAGCGACCGCTGAGTTGGCGTTCCGTTAAGCTCAAGTTCCACTTCACCATCGATGTGGGCGAGGGTACGCAGATGAGGCGGAAGAATAACGCGCGTCATGGCAATGTTTGGGCCTCCACCGAAAACACCGCAGGAAGGTCGCGGACAATTGGCTTCCACCTGTCCCCTGCGTCGGCCGATGCATAAACTTGTCCGCCGGTGGTGCCGAAATAAATCCCGCACGGTTCAAGCGAATCAACCGACATCGCGTCGCGCAATACGTTTACGTAGCAGTTGCGTTGCGGCAGACCTTTTGTTAGGGCTTCCCAATCGTTGCCGCCGGTCCGGCTGCGATACACGCGCAATCTGCCGCTGGGCGGGTAATGCTCCGAATCGCTTTTGATTGGTACGACGTAAATCGTTTCGGGTTCATGCGCATGAACGTCAATCGGAAATCCGAAATCACTTGGCAAATTGCCGCTGACCTCGTGCCACGAACCACCCGCGTCATCGCTGCGCATCACGTCCCAGTGCTTTTGCATGAATAAGGTGTTCGGGCGCGATGGATGCAACGCGATCCGATGCACGCAGTGACCGACCTCCGCGTTGGGGTCCGGAATGTACTGCGAGTGCAGTCCGCGATTGATCGGCTTCCATGTCTGGCCGCCATCGTCGGTGCGAAAGGCGCCGGCAGCCGAGATTGCAATAGAAATTCGCTCAGGATTGATCGGATCGAGAAGAATGGTGTGCAAACACAGGCCGCCCGCGCCCGGCTGCCATTTCGGACCGGTGTCGCTGCCCCGCAGTCCTGCAAATTCATGCCACGATTCTCCACCGTCTCTTGATTGGAATAACGCGGCATCTTCTACGCCCGCGTAAATGTGATCGGGATCGTGGAGCGATGGTTCCAAATGCCAGACGCGCTTGAATTCCCAAGGATGCTGCGTGCCGTCGTACCACTGGTGGGTCGTGAGCGGTTTCCCCGTTTCAGGCGAAGCATCGTAAACGAACATGTTGCTTTCGCCTTTCGGCATTCCTTCCGACGTCATCAAGTCCTCCGGCTTTGTGCCGGGCGGATTCCACGTTTTGCCGCCGTCGTCGGAACGCTGAATGACTTGCCCGAACCAGGTGCTCGTCTGCGACGCGTAGATCCGGTCGGGATTAACCGGTGAACCTTTTACGTGATAAATTTCCCAGCCAGCGAAATGCGGGCCGCTCACCTTCCATCGTTTACGCGCGCCGTCCGACGTAAGGATAAACGCGCCTTTTCGTGTGCCGACCAAAACTCTGACTGTGCTCATGATTTTCTCCTTTTTTTGTTTGCTCGATGGTTGTTCTCTGCGATTCGCGTTTTAACCAGCTTCTTCACCAACGCGACCGGCAACGGTTTG
>QHPE01000051.1 GCA_003218945.1 Verrucomicrobiota bacterium
CCGCCATTTGCGCGAGCGACTAATATCGTTGTAGCGGCGCTTGTATCAAGCGCTGAGCAACGATTAGGCGCTTCGCAGAAGCGCCTCTACATCTTTTCGCTTCAACTGTTCAACACTTTAACGCTTCAACGAATCCGATTATCCTCACCTCGTGACGAAGTCTTCCGAACTTTTCGCGCGGGCGCAGAAACGCATTCCCGGCGGCGTTAATTCACCTGTCCGCGCATTTCGCAATGTGGGCGGTGAGCCGTGGTTCGTTGCGCGCGGAGAAGGTGCGCGGATTTGGGATGTAGATGGAAATGAATACGTCGATTACGTGGGAAGCTGGGGACCAGCGATTCTCGGGCACGCGCCGAAAGTAATGGTTGACGCGGTACGTGATGCTGCAACCCGCGGATTAAGTTTCGGAATTTCGAATCCGCTGGAAGTGGAGATGGCGGAGCTAATCTGCGAGTGGGTGCCGTCAATCGAAAAAGTGCGGATGGTCAACAGCGGTACGGAAGCGACAATGTCATGCGTCCGCCTCGCACGCGCATTCACCGGGCGGGACAAGATCATCAAGTTCGACGGGTGTTATCACGGGCACGCTGATCCGCTGCTGGTGAAAAGTGGAAGCGGCGCGCTCACCCACGGCCATGCGAGCAGCGCTGGTGTGCCGCGCGCATTCGCCGATCTCACAATATCGCTGCCATTTAATAATGCTGAGTTAGTGAAAAAAGCGTTTCAGGAAAACAAAAATCAAATCGCAGCGGTAATCGTTGAGGCGATTCCCGCAAATGCCGGTCTGTATTTTCCAAGAGACAATTTTTTGTCTGCCTTGCGAGAAGAATGCACGAGAAACGGTGCGCTTTTAATTTTCGACGAGGTGATTACTGGATTCCGCGTTGCGCGCGGCGGCGCACAAGAAATTTACGGCGTGATGCCAGATCTCACTGCACTTGGAAAGATAATTGGTGGTGGGCTACCTGTGGGCGCATTTGGCGGGCGCGCCGAAATCATGGACCAGCTTTCGCCGGATGGCTCGGTATATCAGGCCGGAACGTTATCGGGCAATCCGCTGGCGCTCGCCGCCGGTCTGACCCAACTGCGCGAGCTTGAACGAATTAACGGTTGGAAATTACTCGAACACCTGGGCCTTCACTTAGAAGAGCTCGCGCGCGCAGCGATCAAAGACGCCAAGCTCGACGTCACGTTTCACCGGCTCGGTTCGTTGTTTTGTTTGTTCTTTGCGGCAGGACCAATTCATGATCTCGCAGGCGCGCAAACAAGCGATTTGAAAATGTTCACGAAATTTTTCTGGGGTTGCTTGAAACGCGGCGTTTATTTCGCGCCGTCGCAATTTGAGACCGGATTCATTTCCACATCGCATACACCGGGCGACATCCAGCGCACGGGCACTGTTGTGCGCGATGTGTTAGCGGAACTGTAGAGCAGGCGTGGCGCCTGTGATATTAGATGTGATGCAGCCGACACGGCTACCTATACAGTAAAACTTCTGCGGGATTATGACATTTCTTCTTTGTCATTGCTAGCGGAGTCCAGGAATCTCTTGATTAAGTCCCGTCGAACATCGAGGGATGTCTTTAAGTAGTCGGAAATACTGCGGCCCGGCGGCGACTTCACTCGACATGACGGAAACGACAACTTCCCGGATTCGACCCAGGGCGAAGTTCTTTTTCGAAGGCGAGAAGAAATTCTTCGTTAAAGGCGTCACGTACGGTCCTTTCAAGCCGGACGCGGACGGCAATTATCTTGGACCTCCGCAGCAGATCGACACCGATGTGGCTCTAATGCGTAGGGCCGGTTTGAACGTTATCCGGATTTATCATTCGCCGCCGCGCTGGTTTCTCGATCGTTGCGCTGCAGCGGGTCTGCGCGTGCTGGTGACCCTTCCATGGGAAAAGCACATCGAGTTTCTGCGTGAGCGATCGATGCGGAAACAGATCGTTGAAAATGTCCGCGCCGCCGTGAAGGCGCAGGCCGGACATCTGGCAATCTTTGGGTATCTGGTCGGAAACGAGATCTCCAGCACTATGGCGCGCTGGCTCGGCACGCGGCGAGTGATTGAATTTGTCGAGGAACTCATTCAAATCGGGCGGACCATCGATCCGGATGCGCTCTTTTCGTATGCTACGTATCCGCCGACAGAATATCTGCTCCCGCAGAATGCCGATTTTTCATGCTTCAATGTTTACCTTCATAACCAGCGTGATTTCGAAGGTTACCTGTTACGGCTGCAAAATCTCACCGGCGAGCACCCGCTCATCCTGGGTGAATTCGGCATGGACACGATCCGCCATTCGCAAGAGGAGCAGGCCGAAATGCTCGGCTGGCATATCGACAGCGTTGTAAAATGCGGTTTGGCAGGCACGATTCTTTTCACGTGGACGGACGAATGGTTTACCGGGGGCCAGGAGATTACAGATTGGGCATTCGGCATCGTCACGCGCCAACGCGAGCCGAAGAAGGCGTTCTACACAATTCAGCAGAAGCTCGGTCGAGGTGATTCCGCATCGCCTCACCTTCTATTGCCGCAGACGCCGTTCGTATCGGTCATTGTCTGTTCGTACAACGGAGGTCACACTCTTGCCGCTTGCCTCGATTCGTTAGGCAAACTGAACTATCCGAATTACGAAGTCATTCTAGTCGATGACGGTTCGACCGACGATACGGCTTACGTCGCCGCACAGTTCCCGTCGGTGCGCTATATTCGTCAGAGCAACCATGGATTAAGTCACGCCCGCAACACGGGGGCCGCCGCCGCCAAAGGCGAAGTGCTGGCGTATACCGATTCGGACTGCATGGCGGATGTCGATTGGCTCTACCACCTGATTGGGACACTCGTGAGCGGCGACTACTCCGGAGTGGGCGGACCAAACATCACGCCGCCGGCACGAAATTGGATTCAGGCGTGCGTTGCGGCGGCGCCGGGCGGTCCCAATCATGTTCTGCTCACCGATACCGTCGCCGAGCATATTCCCGGATGTAATATGGCGTTTTACCGCTGGGCGTTCCAAGGCGTCGGCGGGTTCGATCCGGAATATCGCAAGGCGGGAGACGACGTCGATTTCTGCTGGCGAATTCAGCAGGCCGGATGGGTTATCGCATTCAGCCCAACCGCGATCGTCTGGCATTATAGACGTTTCACTCTTCGGGACTTCCTCAAGCAACAAGACGGTTACGGCGAAGCTGAATCTTTGCTGCGCTTCAAACATCTGATCTTCTTCGGACCGACCGGCACAGCGAAATGGCGCGGTCAAATCTACGGTGCGACACGGTTCAGCTGGTTTGTTAATCGCCCGGTGATTTACCACGGGATTTTCGGTGAGGGATTTTTCCAATCGATCTATCCCACGCCGCAATCAGACGTCGCTGCGTACCTGAGCAGCATCGAATGGTTTGCGCTGACGATTTTTCTCTTTGGCCTGGGAATTTTTCTGCCGGCGCTGCGCATTGTTCCATACCTGATGCTGGGCGGCACTTTTTGTGTTGCGCTTTCCTATATGGTGCGGGCGCGAATCGAACCGAAGTTCGACACCGTGCACGCGCGCCTGCTGGTGATGATCCTGGCGTTTGTGCAGCCGCTGGTGCGCGGGTTTTCGCGGTATTTCACCTGGCTGCGTTTCAAGCGCACGCCGGTCAATGTGATTCGAAGACACGAACATTTGCCCGAGCGCGTCCGCGCGGGAGGCAGTTTGAGCCGCCGCATATTTTGGAGCGAGCAGGGGAGAGATCGCCATTACTTGCTGGGCCCGCTCTTTGAGTTATTGGAGGACGAAGGGTGGCGCTATTCCACCGACAGTGGGTGGAATGATTGGGACATTCAGATCTACGGCAATTTCTGGTGGAGCATCGCGCTGCAAACCGTAACCGAATATCACGGCGGCGGGAAATGTTTGACGCGAGTGCGGCTTCGCAATCGGATGGTTGTTACTACGATCATTTTTAATCTGATTGCGATCAGTTTGCTGATTTACCACGAACTCAACATTTCTCACATTGATCTCTGGCCAATAATTTTTTACGGAGCTTTTTTGGGTTTCCTTGCGACACGAGCGCGCGCATTGAAATCGCGAGTCGCCGAACTGGTTGACTTGGCAGCATTCCGAGCGGGCCTGCAGCGGGTTTCGCGCAAGGGAAAAGTCACAGCGGCAGCACCGCAGCAGGAACTGGAAGTTGCGGTCAACGCGACCGATCCCGCATCGCCACAGTTGCCCAGGTAGCGCATGCGTTTTCGGGGAGCACAGGCTGCCAACCTGTAGTTGCCGGCAACATTTTTGCGGAGCAATTCGAGGTGACGCCGTTTCGCCCCGTCTCGGCAAGCTGCCGAGACTAGCAGGCTGGCAGCCTGCGCTCCCCAGAACAACGCGTGCGCTGACAAAACTAAAACTTCAAACGCACTTTACCTGTCCCGCCGTCGATATAACCAATTCGTTTCGCCTGCAATGACGCGATCGCCTGCCTGGCGCTTCGCTCCGCGACCACCGCTGCCATGCCGATTCCCATGTTGAACACCTGATACATCTCTTCCCGATCTACATTTCCATTTTCCTGCAGGATTTGGAACACGCGCGGGACACCCCAGCTCTTGGTTTCAATCACCGCGTCACAGGTTGTTGGCAAAATTCGCGGTAAATTATCGATGAGACCACCGCCAGTAATATGGGCGAGACCTTTAATGACGCGGGGGGAGAGTTTTGCCAGGAGCGGCTGATAGTTCTTGTGTACGCGCAGCAGTTCTTGTCCGACTGTGCTTGTCGATCCGGGCATACGGGATGCCGCTTTTAACTGCATCTTTTCGAAAAAGATTCTCCGCGCCAGCGAATAGCCATTTGTGTGCAGACCATTTGAAGCGAGACCGAGAATGATGTCGCCGGGTTGAATCGTCCTGCCATCGATGATTTTTGTTCGATCGACGACGCCAACAATACAACCTGCGAGATCGTATTCGCCCGTGAGATACATACCGGGCATTTGTGCCGTCTCGCCGCCCAGTAGTGCGCAGCCCGCGACGCGACAGGCGTGGGAAAGACCGCGAAGTAATTGCTGGAACACGCGCGCCTCGAGTGTCCCGCAACCGATGTAATCGAGGAAGAACAACGGACGCGCGCCGAGTACGGCAATATCATTGACGCAGTGGTTCACGAGATCTGCCCCGACGGTGTCGTGTTTATTCATCGCGAACGCGAGCTTTAACTTCGTGCCGACGCCATCGATGCTCGCTACGAGCACTGGCTCACGCATCCCGGGGAATTTCGCGCGAAATAATCCACCGAACCCTCCGATTTTCCCGAGGACCTGCGTGCCATGAGTTTCCTTCACGAGCGACTGAATTTGTCGCTTCAGCGTGTTGCCAAGATCGACATCTACGCCTGCGCGAGCATACGCTTTGTTCACGATCATACGTTGCAGGGCGACGGCTCGGTTTGCGAGATTGTTCCGCCAGGCGAAGCGCCTGCCCGATAATTCATTTCAAATCGGTGAACAGTGTTGGCTGCGCTTCCTGATCGGCGAGCGCTTTGGCGCGCTGCTCGCGCCTTTCCATGATGAACTTATCGAGTGCCGGGTCGACGGGCAGGGGATAATCGCCATTGAAACACGCCAGACAAAAACTGTTCAACGGTTTACCCGTCGCGCGCACCATGCCTTCGACGTCGAGATAGCCGAGACTGTCCACGCCCAGGTATTTGCAGATCTCGTCTATCGGCATCTGATTCGCGATCAATTTTTCAGGGTCAGGGAAATCGATGCCGTAGTGGCAGGCGAAACGATGTGGAGGACAACTCACCCGCATGTGCACTTCTCTTGCGCCGGCTTCGCGCAGATTCACGACGCGCGCGCGCGATGTGGTGCCGCGCACGATTGAGTCGTCCACGACTACAACGCGTTTTCCGGCGACCATCTCCTTGATCAAGTTCAATTTCACGCGCACGTCGAAATCGCGGATGAGCTGGCTCGGCTGCAAAAATGTGCGGCCAATGTAGTGGTTCCGGACGAACGCATGTGCAAACGGAATGTTCAGTTCCTCTGCAAAACCAAGGGCAGCGTAATTTCCGGAATCCGGCACCGGCACGACAATA
>QHPE01000052.1 GCA_003218945.1 Verrucomicrobiota bacterium
ACTTTGATATTCTGCAACAGATCGCGCTCAGTTACCAATTCGTGGGGCGCTATGCCGACTCAATCGCTGCAATGGATCGCGCGTTAGCGATCGTGCCCGACAGCGTCGAAACGCAGGACCTTCGTGGACTGTTTTATTTCTTCTGGAAAGCAGACACCCGGCCGCCGCTCCAGGCGATTGATGCAATCCTCGCACAAGAGCCGAGCGCCATCGCCGTTGCCGCGGATACCTGGTTCCTTTGCGCTCTGGCCGACCGCGATCCAGCTACGGCCGAACGAGCACTCGTCGCGGTGGGCGACAATGCATGCTGGTCCGAAGGGGTGATTAGGCTGAGCCGCAGCTTTGGTGAAGGCCTGCTGGCGCGCATGACCAAAGATGAGGCAAGAGCGCGCACTGCGTTTGAAGCGGCTCGCGCCCAGCAGGAGAAGATCGTGCAGGAGCAGCCGGACTACGGCCCGGCGCTCTGTGTCCTCGGCTTAATCGATGCTGCACTTGGGCGGAAAGAGCTGGCGTTGGAAGAAGGCCGTCGAGCAATCGCGCTCACGCCGGTGGAAAAAGATGTCAACAACGGCAGCCGCGTCCTTCAGTATTTTGCCATTACGGCAGCGTGGGCCGGGGAGAAGGAGCTTGCCTTGCAGCAACTTGAAGCTGGGCTGCGGGCTCCCAACGCATCACAAATGCTGAGCTACGGCGCCTTAAAGCTGCTTCCCTTCTGGGACCCGCTCCGCGGCGATCCGCACTTCGAGCAAATCGTAGAGTCGCTTGCGCCGAAAGGGAACGCCGCGAGTTCAAAGAAGTGAACTTCAAGAGTTTCTTCGCCGAACTGAAGCGGCGTAACGTTTACAAAGTCGCGGTCGCGTATGCAGTCGTCTCCTGGCTGTTGATTCAGGCGGCGTCGATTTTCTTCCCAGCCTTCGACGCACCGCCATGGGTGATGAAGACATTTATTATCGTCGTCATGCTTGGCTTTCCGGTTGCACTGATTTTTTCCTGGGCGTTTGAGATTACACCCGAAGGAATCAAACGCGAGTCCGAGATTGAGCCTAACAAATCGATCAAGCGACGGACCGGGCGAAAGATTGTTGCCGTAACTATCGCGCTGGCTGTCGTCGCGGCCGGTCTGTTCGTATATCAACTCGTGCAGCCAAAGGTAGGGACGGCTCTCCGAGACGTCCGCTCTGATAGCGCCAAAGACGAAGGACGGCTCGGAGAGCCGTCCCTACCTGCGCCTAACAAATCCGTCGCCGTGCTGCCGTTCGTGAACATGAGCGCGGATAAAAACGACGAGTATTTGAGTGACGGGATGACCGAGGAATTGATCAATGTGCTGTCGAAGGTGCCGGGATTGCGCGTGCCGGGACGAACATCCTGTTTTGCGTTCAAGGGCAAAAACGAAGAGGACATCTTTCGTAAAGTCGGCGATCAGCTGCACGTGGGCACGGTGTTGGAAGGAAGCGTGCGCAAAGCCGGCGACAAGCTGCGCGTGACCGCTCAGCTGATCAATGTGAGCGACGGTTATCATCTCTGGTCGAAGGATTACGACGGTGACGTAAAGGACGTTCTCAACTTTCAGAGCAACGTGGCCGAGCAAGTCGTGCAGGCTTTGCAAGTGAAACTAGGCGGCGATGAGAAGCGCATCCTGACTAAGAAGCCAACCGAGAATCCGGAAGCTCACCGGCTATATGTGTTAGGCCGCTACGAGTTCGGTAAGTACACTCAAACGGGCTGGAATAATGCGATCCGTTATTACGAGCAGGCGCTCAAACTGGATCCGAACTACGGGTTGGCCTACTGCGGACTAGCTGACAACTACGCTTACATGGGAAGCGTGGTGATGCCAGAGAAAGAGGCTAATGAAAAGGTAAAAGAGTTTGCCCAAAAGGCGCTGCAACTCGATCCGGAACTGGCGGAGGCGCGCATGTCCTTCGCCCTCGCCCTCGTCTCTGCTTACGATTGGAAGAACGGTCTGAAAGAATTCGATCGCGCGCTCGAACTGAATCCGAATCTGGCATTCGCCTATGAGTTACAAGCGTGGACTTTGAACGGGCTCGGTCGATTCGACGAGGCGATTGCCAAGACCAGGAAAGCGGTCGAGCTCGATCCGCTGAATCCGTTCTTTCAAGCCAGTTTGAGCTTCTACCAGTATTGGGGACGTCAATACGACGACGCGATCGCGCAAGCCAGAAAGACTCAGGTGATGGATCCGAATTCAACGCTAGCCCGCGTTTTGCTAGGGCTCTCTTTCCTTAAGAAGGGCGTCACAGCTGGTGCGATCGCGGAATTCCAAAAAGCTAAAGCGCCGGATCCCGGAGCCTGGTATCAAGGGTACCTCGGCTACGCCTATGCCATCTCCGGAGATCGAGCGAAAGCCGACCAAGCGTTGCGCGAACTCGAACAACTGGCGAAACGGCAATACGTCAGTCCAACAGCGTTCGCGACGATCTATCTTGGACTTGGCCAAAAAGAAAAATGTTTGGATTGGCTGGAAAAATCTTACGAGCAACAGGACAGCGCTTGTTGGTATCTTAAGATTGACCAGATCTACGACAGCGTTCGCAACGAGGCGCGTTTCCAGACGCTGGTCGAGAAGATTTTTCACGAAACACAGTGAAGATCGACAATGGAACCGGCGGGAGCCGAGAGACATCGACGGGCGGGTCGGGATCACGACCTGGGCGGAGTGCTGTTGACGAGCGGGGGCGCGAGTCAATCAACTTCTTCGCTGAGCTGAAGCGGCGTAATGTTTACAAGGTTGCGATTGCCTACGTCGTGGGCGGTTGGGCGCTTTCTCAAGGAATCGCGCAGGTGTTTCCCGTCTTCGACATTCCGAACTGGACGATTCGCTTGATCGTCCTGCTGATCATTCTCGGTTTGCCGGTCGCGCTTGTTCTGGCCTGGATGTTCGAGCTGACACCGGAAGGACTGAAACGCACCGAAACTGCCGACGCGATGCCGGCGACCGCGCGAAGGAAGAAACACGTCTGGATTTACGTCGTTGTTATCGGCGCGATCCTCTCGATCGGTCTCTTCTTCCTTGGTCGCTACACTGCTCTGGATACCGCCAGTCCGGCTCGAACTTCGAATAAATCGATTGCGGTGCTGCCGTTTAGCGACTTATCGCCGAACCATGATCAAGAGTCGTTTTCCGTCGGAATGGCGGAGGAAATTCTCAACGCGCTTGCGCACATCAGAGGCCTGAGAGTCGTGGGGCGGTCGTCCTCTTTTTTCTACAAAGGGAAGAACGTCAGTTTGAAACAGATCGGTTCCGAGCTCGGCGTCGCTAACGTTCTCGAGGGCTCGGTTCGCAAACAGGGCGAGCAAGTGCGCATCATCTCGGCACTGACTCGCGCCGCCGATGGTTTGCAGGTCTGGTCGAAGACGTACAACGGAACGCTCGCCAACATCTTCGATCTTCAGGAATCGTTCGCGCGCGACATCGCCGGCGAACTCAATGTCGTGCTGGCCGATCCTTCCGAAGGTCGTCTCGTAGATAAGCCGACCGACGATGCGCAGGCTTACGCATTATTCATCGAAGCGCAGACTCTTGTTAGCCAACGCGTCGGCGACAGTCTGCCTCGTGCGATTGCCTTGCTGAAGGAGGCGACGCGGCTCGATCCTAACTTCGCGCGCGCCTGGGGCAAACTGGCAGTCGCACTCGCGGTCGAGCCGCAATATTCCGGCGCAGATTGGCAGACGAACTGGGCCGCGGCGGAGAAAGCCGCGCATCGAGCGATCGACATCGATGCGAAAAGTGCAGAAGCTTATGCGGCGCTCGGCTACATCGATTTTTCCCGACGCCGCTATCGCGACATGGTCGAGCCAGCGCAACGCGCGATCGCGATCGATCCTAACGACGTCACCGCAAATTTCTGGATGGCAAATCAACTGGCCGCAATGGGGCGCATGGCGGAAACGGAAACAGTGAACGATCGTGCGCTCGCCGCGGACCCGGCCAATGCTCTCGTCATTTTCTACAAAGCGATGGCGCGGTGGAACAGGGGCGACAAGGCCACGGCAGTCAAACTCGCAAAACGAACGGAGGCGCTCGGCGGTCCTCTAGGCGAATTAGTGCTTGGATATTCGGCCGCGGCAGACGGCGATCCCGATGCAGGGGCAGAATCATTCTCGCAGGGTTTCAGTGCGTTCAAGAGTGGGTTCAGCAAGGAGGAGTTAGCCCTGATTTTTCGCGGGAGCTACGGCGACGAGGCCAAGCGAAAAGCAGGCCTTGCTGTCATCGCCGCACATCCGCATGACCAGTTTGCGGGCACGCTGTTGCTCCTTTTGGGCGAACCCGAACAGTCCTTCGCCTCCTTCGAACGCGATGGTATCGGACTGTCGGATGCATATTACACTTTTCTCTGGCAACCGGACGCATGGTCACGCAAGGCTCGGCAGCACCCGGCCTTCCAAGCTTTCGCAAAACGGATCGGTTTGGTTGATTACTGGAAACAAAATCGCTGGCCGGACCTCTGTCAGCCCACCCCGGAACGCGGTCCGGACGCTTTCACCTGCCAATGAATTTCTTTGCCGAGCTAAAGCGGCGCAATGTTTACAAGGTGGCGGTGGCTTACATCGTAGCCGGTTGGGCGTTATCGCAGGGAATCGCGCAGGTCTTCCCGGTCTTCGACATTCCGAACTGGGCCATTCGATTGATCGTTCTGCTCATAATAATCGGGCTACCGATCGCGCTCGTTCTGGCGTGGAGCTTTGAGCTGACGCCCCAAGGAATTAAGCGCACGGAAGATGTCGATCTTGTAGCGGCGGCA
>QHPE01000134.1 GCA_003218945.1 Verrucomicrobiota bacterium
TGGCAACGGTCCGTGAAGCCAGACAAAGCCGGCAGCAATACAGCGAGCTCACGAATGAATTCGCCATCGCGGATAGGGCGATCCAGGATGAGTTTTCGCAATGAACAGCGCGTTAAAGTGGAAACTTATTGCAGGATTTATTCTTGCATTCGTTGCGGGTGGAATCACCGGCGCTGCTGTGGGAGGAATGCACGCTCGACACGTTTTCTTTGAATTTCACCATCCTGAACTGATTGGCGTTAGAATGATGGAGCAGTTTCGTTCAGAGCTTAATTTGACGCCCGAACAAGTGGCGAAAATTTCTCCCATTATCGATAAAACGGCCGCAGAGCTACAAAAGGTGCGACGCGACACCGGCGGCCGCGTCCGAGAGATTTGGATGGAAGCGCACCAGCAAATAGCTGGGAATCTCACAGACGAACAGCGGCAAAAACTGCTACAAATGAAAGAGCACCACCATCAGTGGCGCCATCGGCACGGCCTGCCCGAATTTTCTCCCGAGATGTCACCGACTCGGTAGCGGACCATGGAGGCCAGAGCTCCGGCGACGCGTATCGCATGCTTCGCACCAGTCCAGGCTTGCAGAGCTCGCTCATCCATCTGGACCCGCGCACTCGTTAGAGACGCACGCCGTTTTCGAAAAAAATTCGCTCGCGTTCGACGTCCGCCCCGCGGCTAAGGAAAAGATCGCGGATTTCGGGCGTATGATAGCCGCCGTTGTAAAGGGGGTTTAGTCCGAAAAAGATCTTGCCGCCCGGAGCGAGACGCGCCTGCAAATCGTGCAGTAGAAAATCCCATTCCGCTGTTCCCCAGCGTTCTTTGGAGGGATGATAGAGATTAAAATTGACCGAGAACGCCGTGATCCAATCGAGCTTTTCCCCGAGATCGGGGAGCGGCTCGAATGCATTGATCCGATACACGAGTCGCGGAACTTCAAACAGTTCCAGCAGTTCGCCAAACAAGGGAACGCGCTCCACATCGAGGCCCAGGACGGAGTGGCCGAGGTTCTTCAGAATGAACAAAAAGAATCCGCCGCCGCAACCCAGGTCCAGCACACGTTTGGGCGATGAGCGATGGAGATTCAAATCCTGCACCCGCTCGCGATTCAATTGGAGCCACGGCTCGATGTTTGCGTATTTGGCGTAACCGGCGGTGGAATTCATATAGCGCTGCTGGATTTCGCGCGCGCGTTCCCGATCGATGTGCGCCAGCATTGGCGCGAGCGGAACGCGAAAAAGAGAGCGTTGCGCCCTGCGCCAGCCCCGCCGGTACGTCAGCGGTTCGGTAAACTTCAGGATCTTACGCGAAATTTTCATTTCAGAATCGACGAACTGTAGGGCAATCGCACCGGTTGCCAACCGAAGCGACGGCAGGCGATGCGCCCGCCCTACAACTTCTCCATGATCTTCCGCAAAAGTCCCGGGCCGCGGTAAACGAATCCGGTGTATAGCTGAATGAGCTGAGCGCCAGCCTGAAATTTCTCGCGAGCAGACGCTGCGTTGCAAATCCCGCCGGACGCAATGATTGGAATTCTGGATCGCGCAGCAATTTCACGAACCAACGCCGTCGATTTTTCTTTCAGTGGCGCTCCACTCAAGCCGCCTGCCTGATCCAGCTGCGGTGGAACCGAGGAATGATCCAGCGTGGTATTCGTCGCGATGATTGCGGAAACGCCGTTGTCTTCACAGACGGTCAGAATGGGTTGCAGTTCAGCGGGCGAAAGATCGGGTGAAATTTTCACCACGACCGGTTTTTGAGTTGCTGCTGGTTCATTGCCGATCGCGCGCAGTAACTCTGAAAGTCTTTGAGGCTCCTGCAACTCGCGCAGACCCGGTGTGTTTGGAGAACTGACATTCAGCGTGACGTAATCGGCAAAATCCTGAAGCAATCGAAACGAGTAGAGGTAATCGTCTTTCGCTTGTTCGAGCGATGTCGCGCGCGATTTCCCGATGTTGATTCCAACTGGGACCGCCGGCCATCGTTCGTCGTTGCGGAGCCTGCGCAGCCGATCTGCGATCGCGTCCGCGCCATCATTGTTAAACCCGAGCCGATTTATCAGCGCTTGTTGGGCAGGTAATCGAAAGATCCGCGGCTTGGGATTGCCCGGCTGCGCTTTAGCAGTCACGGTCCCGATCTCGATGAACCCGAACCCGAGCGCAGCCCACGCAGGAAGAGCAACACCGTTCTTGTCCAGGCCGGCGGCAAGTCCAATCGGATTTGGAAAATTGAGACCAAAGAGTGTTTTTGGTTTCGACGACGGCCGAAAACATCTGAGCACCCGCAGCGCGAGACCAAAGTGCGACGCACTGCCCAGCAATGCTATGGTGAAATGATGCGCAGCTTCAGCATCCAATGAAAACAGCAGCGGCCTAACGAGGCGTTCGTAGAGATTCTTCATCGCAGGATGGTTTTACTCGTGATTGTCCTCGTACTCGTGCGCGTTGATCGACCGTGGCATTGGCTTCCAGCCAATTCCCTTATCGGCAGGGATGCCGATGCCACATTTATTTTCCTATGCAAAACTGGCTGAAGACAGAATCGAGAATCTGCTCCACATCCACGATGCCGATGACTTCGCCGACTGCGCGCAGCGCCTCATCGAGATCAATCGTAACGTATTCCCGCGACAGTCCTTCGCCGAGGGCCGTCCGCGCCCGATCGCATGATTCGAGAGCGCGGCGCAGGCAATCGCGGTGCCGCGTATTGATGGCAATCGCGCTTTCCGGCCTCAGATTTTGTCGGCGGATGCGCGCCAGAATTTCTTTTTGCAAACGAGGCAGCCCTTCTCCGGTTACGCACGAAATTCGTAACGCCGGGAAATCTTTCCAGTCGTTGTTCTCGGGCAAATCGCTCTTATTCAGAACGACAATTTCCGTCGGATCACTCGTTTGGCCGTTGAAATATGCCGGCTTGGGCGCGTTGCGCTCAGCGATGTGCAGACGCAAGTCTGCCAGTTGTAACGACTTTTCGGTGCGGGCAATTCCTTCCCGCTCCAGTTCGCTTTCCGAAGCGCGCAGGCCCGCAGTGTCGAGCAAGCGAATCGGCACGCCCTCCAGGTTCACAGTCTCTTCGATCGTGTCGCGCGTCGTGCCGTGGATGTCGCTGACGATCACGCGATCGTAGCCAAGCAGGCGATTGAGCAAACTCGATTTGCCGGCATTCGTTGCTCCATAAATCACCACGCGCACACCTTCGCGCAGTACCCGACCCTGATCGGCGGTTGCCAGCAACACCGCAATTTCGGCGCGAATGGAGTCGAGTCGGGCGCACAACATCTCGTCTTCGTCCGGATCGATGCCTTCCTCCGGGAAATCGATGGACGCATTGATATGCGCGAGCAGCGCGATCAATTCATCGCGGATCCTGCGAATCTGATCGCCGAGCCTGCCTTCGAGTTGTTCGGTAGCCGAACGCAGCGCCAAATCGGTCCGGGCACGAATCAAATCGATCACGGCCTCGGCCTGGGTGAGATCCATTTTGCCGTTGAGAAACGCGCGCTCTGTGAATTCGCCGGGACGCGCTGCTCTCGCCCCTGCGCGCAGGCAGGATTCCAGAACTTTCGCCGAAACCAGCGTGCCGCCGTGACAACTGATCTCCACCAAATCGTCGCCGGTGTAACTGCCGGGAGCACGATGCACCGAGAGCACCACTTGATCGATCAACTGATTTTCTGCGCTGACAATTTCGCCCAGATGCTGGACGTGTGACGCAAATCGCGACGGCTGTTCTTTGCCGCGAAAAATCTTATCGGCGATTTCAATCGCGTCTGCGCCGGAAATGCGGACCAACGCAATCGCGCCTTCACCGGGCGGCGTAGAAATCGCGGCAATCGTGTCGGAAGCGGTCATAGGTTGGCACCCAAATTGTAGGGCAGCCGCTGCAGTTGCCAACCGTGATGGCATGGATCTTGGTACGGACGGCGCGCTGCGCCGGGCCGGACGCGGCGCGTCGTCCCTACCTATGCTCCCACAGCACTTCCCTCAACGCCGCGATCAGTTTTTTGTTCTCCTTCATTGTTCCTACCGAAATGCGGACCCATTCCGGCAGGCCATACCCTTTGAGCGGCCGTACGATGATTTTCCGTCGCAGCAACTCCTGGAACACCGCACAACCGTCGCCAACGTTTACCATCACAAAATTCGCCACGGCCGGCACAAAAGGAATGCGCATCTCGGCAAATTGTTCCTGCAAATAAGCGCGGCCTTCGTCCATAACGCGTTTCGTTTCGCGCAGGTGCCCTTCATCCCCGAGCGCCGCGAGCGCGCCCGCCTGCGCGATGCTGTTTATGTTGAATGGCTGTCTCGTCTTGTGAAGCACTTCGATTATATCCGACGGCGCAACAGCGTAACCGATTCGGAGGCCAGCAAGGCCATGAATTTTCGAGAACGTCCGCAGCACAATTACGTTCCGGCCTTCCCGGACGAATCGAAGGGTGTCGGGCGGATCATCGAGAAATTCAAAATATGCCTCGTCGAAAATGACAATGACTTTATCCGGGACCAGCGACATAAAGTGATCGATTGCGCCCTGTGAAACCAATGTGCCGGTTGGATTATTCGGGTTCGGAATGAAGATGAGCCGCGTTTTTGCCGTGATCGCCCGCAGCGTCGCGTCCAGATTCTGCTGATAATCGGGGGTCGGCGTTTCAATCGTGCGCACCCCGAAAGCGGTTGCGAGCAGTTTGTAAACGATAAACGCGTACTGGCATGTGATTACGTCATCGCCCGGATTCACGAACGCGTGGCCCAGAAATTCGATTATTTCATTCGATCCATTGCCGAGGATCACGTTCTGGGGTTTTAGGCCAAGCTTCGCTGCGACCGCCTTGCACAGGTAGAATCCGCTGCCATCGGGATAAAGATGCGCATTATCGAGCGCAGATCGCATCGCTTCAATCGCTTTGGGAGAAGGCCCCAGAGGATTCTCATTCGAAGCGAGCTTGACGATTTCAGCCGGATGGATGCCCAGCTCGCGCGCGGTTTCTTCGATCGGTTTTCCGGGTTCGTAAACGGCGAGACTCCGCAGTTGTGGACTCGCGAGATCCCAGATCGACGTCATTCGCGGAGAGTAAATGGAAGTCGCAGACTTTCCAATGGCTGTCTTTCTTTGGTCTTGCCCGCAAAACACTGAGCCTGCGCATGTCGATGATGGACTGGGGAACGCGTGAGGAACGCCCGGCTGCCTGATAATTTCCTTGCGACGTGATCTTACCCTGAGTTTTCTATCTGGATGGGCGTCCCACACGATCGAGCAGCTTCGGCCTATGACCATCTCGGGAAAGGTCTGCGCCGGAGCGATCTCGATCCGAACCCGATCAGACAATTTGCTAACTGGTTTACCGCCGCGATCGAGGCCGGTATTCGGGATGTGAATGCAATGAGTCTCGCCACCGCAGGTGCCGATGCAAGACCATCAGTGCGGATCGTCCTATTAAAAAGTTTCGACCAAGACGGATTCATCTTCTTTACCAATTACGACAGCGCGAAAGGGAAACAGCTCAAGGCGAATCCGTACGCCGCGCTTGGGTTTTACTGGATCGAACTCGACCGGCAGATTCGCATCACCGGAAAAGTGCAGAAGACTTCACGCAAAGAATCGGAAGCGTATTTTCATTCGCGTCCGGTCGGGAGCCAGTTGGGTGCCTGGGTCTCGCGCCAAAGCACAGTGATCGACGCCCGGCGTGTGCTCGACGCGCGAATGGCAGAGATGACCGAGCGGTTTGGCAACAAACGGATTCCATTGCCACCGCACTGGGGCGGTTATCGACTGAAACCCGATATCATCGAGTTTTGGCAGGGGCGGCTGAATCGGCTGCACGATCGCTTTCGGTACACGCGGCTGGGGGACGACTCGTGGCAAATTGATCGGCTGGCGCCGTGAGAAATGATGAATGACCAATGTCTAATGACGAAGGAATGACGAAACCCGAATGACGAAGGCTCGCTTCTTGCCCTTTCGTCATTTGAGCATTCGAGTTTCATTCGTCATTCGTCATTCCTTCGTCATTAATAACGGGACGATTTATGAAGAATCCCGATAGCAGAATCCAGATCGTCCATGGCGACATCACCAAACTGGATGTTGACGCAATCGTGAACGCTGCGAACAGCACGCTTCTTGGCGGAGGCGGAGTCGATGGTGCGATTCACCGCGCCGCCGGCACCGAACTGCTCGCGGAATGCCGGGCCCTTGGCGGTTGTGAACCGGGGAAAGCGAAGATTACTCGCGGGTATCGTTTGCCGGCGCGCTTCGTGATTCACACCGTCGGGCCGATCTGGCGTGGCGGAAAACGCGACGAAGCGCGGATCCTGGCCAATTGCTACCGGAATTCATTGCAGCTCGCGGTGGAGAACGAAGTCAAAACGATAGCCTTTCCGGCGATCAGTTGCGGCGCGTACGGCTATCCGATTGAACAAGCTGCTCAGATTGCGCTGGAAACGACGCGCGAATTTCTCGGGGCCACTCAGAACATCCACCGAGTGATCTTCGTTCTCTGGGGTGACGATGTTTACGACGCGTATCGAGAGGCGCTTCAAAAATGACGAATGACCAATGTCTAATGACGAAGGAATGACGAAATCCGAATCACGATAAGAACGATAACGTTGAGCTTTCGATCATTCGGATTTCATTCGTCATTCGTGCTTGGTCATTATTCTACATCCCGCTGTCATCAACATTTCGCAGTTAGAGAGACGCAATCGGGCCGTCATTTTCGATTTTCTTTTGTATGAATCCGAACGAAAACAATCTTACGAGGGACGAACCGCAGCTTCAGCCGCGTGAAGAAGAAATTGGGTCAACAGGGCGTGAGCAGTTTCGTCGAGCTACAGAACAAGTTCCCACGCAAATGAGCCAGACGTGGAACCAAACGAGAGAAAAAGCGAGCCGGGCACTCGAGCGCACGGAAGTTTTCGTGCGCGAAAATCCCGTGCCGACCATTCTCGGCGCACTCGGCCTCGGAATCGCCATCGGCCTGACGATCCGCTACGCTGCTCCCAGTGAGCGGAAACGCGAAATCGAGATGGAATCGCCGTGGGGCAACTTCAACTGGAGCGTTCTTTCGCTGCCGTTTCTCTGGCCGCTATTCAAATCGGCCAGAAAACGATATGAAAAATCGGCCGATGTTGTAGCCGATGCCATGAAAGACGGCGTCAAACGGCTAAAAAAAATGGACGTGGAACGCTACGCAAAGCCGATGCGCAAACGCTGGAGAGCTTGGACGCGCTAAAGCGTGTCTGTTCTGCCTTGGCGATTAGATAAAAATGGAGACGGGACGCCCTCGTCCCGCAGCGCGAGGCCGCGCTGGCTCCGCCGGGCCAGCCTTCGACGCTTTGCCAGCGAGTTCAATGCGCATCATCCAATGCAAGGAAGCTGTTGATCAGTTCGGCCACGGTCTGTGGGTATTGCGCCATGAACGCGTGGCCCGAGCGAGAAAATTGCGCGAGCCAGGCGCGAGGAATTGCATTCACGAGCTTTAGCGCGTTGGAAGGAGGAATCACAACATCCTCAGTGCCGGTAGCGATGAGCACCGGTACGCGGATCTTTCGCAATCGGTTCGCGACGCCATTGCGATGCCACTCGTCCATCGCCGCAGCCTGGCGCTTCAAGAGCGCAGAAGATAACTGCGCTCGCCCCGCTGCTATGATATCGCCGAAATCGCGATAAAAAGATTCAGCGACGCCGCTTGGAAAAAGCAGCGACAGCAACCGCCGCGCTTGCTGGTGTGGCGTGCCGGATGTGTCGATGAGTCGCGACCACACGGCAGGCGAGGCGAGATCGGCACCAGTTCCTCCCGAATCCGTCGATAACAAGATCAGCTTGTGAACACGATCCGGGTATTCCACCGCGAGCGCCTGAGCGATGAACCCGCCCATCGACCATCCCATTACACTCGTGCGTTCGAAACCGAGAGTCTCGATCACATGCGCGGCATCATTGGCAAGCTTGGCGATGTCGAATGACTGTCCATCATCTGTCGAGCCGCCGATGCCGCGGTTGTTCAGCAGGATCAGTTTGTGACGAGACGCGAGTTGATCGATGAAACATGGATCCCAGTCTGCACTCGTTGCAGCGAACCCATTTAAGACCAGAAGCGGTGGACCTTTTCCAATTGTTCGACAGACGATTTGCACACCCTCAACCTCGACCATCGCTGAGGAGTCAGGTTCCATCAGGGGCGATCTGGGAGTTGAATCTTCAATGTTGCACGATAAACATTGCCCTCATGGGAAGCGGTAAGGGAATTCAATTGTTTGCATTCATTGTTCTGTTCGCAACCGGATTGGCTGGGTGTGCCTCAAGCAACAAGCCTGGTGAGCCGCCCGGTGTCGATCAAACGATTCCGGGAGCAACCAAATGGGGTCATTACACCGGCGAACCGGTGACAAAGTGGAACCCCGACGGGCGAACCATGACGCTGTTAACCGAACTGCGCTATACCGATCCGCACGGGGAAACCTGGGTGGCGCCGATCGGTTCCGTTGTCGATGGCGCATCCATTCCGCGATATCTCTGGTCGATCATGGGTGGACCATTCGAAGGAAAATATCGGAATGCTTCAGTGCTGCACGACGTCGCCTACGGTGAGCACAAGCGCCCATGGCAGGATTGCGACCGGATGTTTTATTACGCCATGCGTTGCAGCGGCGTTGGCGCAAGCGAAGCCAAGACCATGTATTACGCTCTCTTCAAGTTCGGGCATCATTGGAAATTTCCGATCAAACGCGCGAAACCGGTGAAATATGAGGGCGCGCTTGTGGCGAGAGGCGAAGAAATTCCCCGCGCTATTCCGGTGAATCCGGCGCAAATCAACGAGGCCCGAAACTGGATCAGCAATACGGATCCCAGTTTGGAGCAGATCGAGCAGCGCGCGCAAGCCGAGGGCTGGTAACGCGCCCATAATTGCTGTGTCGATTGAGGCTGTTTGCTGACGACGGATTCGTGAGCAGTTGTTCCGCCGGTTTCGTTTGGAGAGCTTTGAATTAACGCGGCCAGCCAATCAGGCGGCTTCACGCCCGGGCGTATCGTGAAGATCTCACCAGTGAAACGGCGAAAGTCACCGCCTCAATCCTTAAGTATTTCCATGGTGCATCAACGTCACTCTCAACCGACACGCCGGATCAATGTTCACGCAACGCTCTCCGCGTTTTAAGTCATCCGGAAAGGCGGTATATGTCTGTCCTTCTTCTGTGCCCGTAGCTCAGCCGGACAGAGCAACGGATCTCTAATTGAAGAACGATTTTTTGCACGTGTTTTCACCGGCTTGCGCACTGTTGCGGACGCTAGGTGTCTAGGCCATGTCAGATTCGCACCACGTTGCGCAGAATTGCGCTCTTTTGCGGTCAAGAATTGCCGAGCCATAGAAAACGACCGTGAAAAAGTTACCTTTTCCAGTGCCGCAACTTTCGGATCCTGGGGGTTTGAATCTTTGGACACCTGTAACGCAATGAACTGGAGAAAATTCCTTTTCCTTGGTTGCGTGGTAGCATGCGTTTTCGCAGCCTCGATTGCGACGGCGCAGTTGAGGGGGCACGCTAATTCGATGCCGCGGGGGGGAATGCGCGGCGCTTTGACGCCAGGTTCGATTGCCCGAATGCCGATGCACAACGCTCAGATGCCAGGTTCGATAGGACGGATCCCAATGTACCGCCCTCTAATGATGAATTCAGCCTTGGGCCTTCGACCCTTTAACCGTTTCAACCATGGAGACTTTAATCGAAACGATCGATTTCGTCGCTTCAAACATTTCAACCAAATCATCTTTATCGGCAACTTCGCCTCTCCATGGTGGTGGGGTCCTTGGTGGAGTTGGAACTGGGGATACTACCCATACGAACCCTACGGATATTCTGAGTATTCCTATCCGCCTTTCTATCCCGGCTACGGATATGAGTATGATAACTATGGCTATGGGTCATCCGGTTATGGTTACCGATATGATTACCCTTTTGGGAGTTACCACGGCAGCTATTACAGCGGCACGAACTACGAAAACGACGATGAAAGTGCTGTGCGCAACGTTCTCGCCGAATACACAGTTGCTTGGAACGGCCATAACACGGCCGCCTTCGGTCATCTCTTCACTGAAGACTGTGACTATGTAACCATCGCCGGTGTCCACTGGAAAGGAGTGCAGGAGATCGTCCAGAGGCAAGTGGAACTGTTTCAGAACAGATTAAACACCGGCGTTCGGACTCTTACCGGTGCAGAAGTTCGTTTTTCAGCACCCGACGGTGCACTTGTCCATGCTACATGGGACGTGACCGGTCGGAAGCGTCCCACACAAAAGGCCGTTCCAGTTCTGAAAGAAATCACCACGATGGTGATGGTCAAAACTAACGGGAAGTGGCTAATCACGGCTTTTCAGGACACAGAAAGCCGGGGCTCGACGAAGTAAAGAGCAGAATCTTGTGATTCGCAGTCAAAGCAAATCAAAACGCACAAGCAAGCGGTCGAGTTCAAAGAGTGGTGAGTGCTCGGAAACTTTACTGATTATTCAGGACGGTTTGCGGTGCCGATTTCTTCAGTTCAACCTGCGCGCTCTCCTTTTGAATGAGCGATTTTTGCTCTTTCAGTTCCGCTTTGAGAGTATCAATTTCGTTCTGCTGTTCCTGCGCCTTGCGATCTTGTAGCTCGATCTTGCGATGCTCTTTGAGGAACTCGTTGAGCAACATTGCGTTCACCGCGTCATAGCGAACAGTGTAGGGTTTGGCCTCCTCATCGCGGGCAACGAGATCGGGATTTAGGTCACCGGCTTGAGCGCGAGAATCGCTTCGCTGGCTTCGTCCATCGGTCTAATGTCCGTCTTGAAACGAGCTGAGGAGACCACACTGCCGAGTTGACCCTGCGGGTTGATAATGACCCCGAAACCGTTCGCAACAGTGACGCCACTGATGCCAGCAATAAAGGTTTTTGTTTGTGTTCCGCTCGTGCCGATGCCAATGGTCCTAAAGTCATTGGTACCAACATTGCCAATCTCGATATTATTACTGCCGGTGGTGAGATTAAAGCCGGCTGAAGCGCCTAATGCGATGTTGTTGCTGCCGGTGGTGTTTAGATTGAGCGCATTAGAACCGATGGCCGTGTTGTCGAAGCCGGTTGTGTTGCTAAGAACGCATCAGAAAACAAGTTGCCGCATTTAATCGTTAATGCGTGTCAATTTGCCGTTGTTATACGACCAAATTTGCGCCGGTATTCGAAACGACGGTTGACAGTCATCCGCCTCGCCAGACGACGCCTGACACTTTCTGATTCAAGGGCTTCTCCGAAGGAGGTGAAATTAATGACGCGAAAAATTATGGGCGTAATTCTAATTTCCGTGGGTTTGGGTCTTTTTTGGCAGGCACTAGCAGAAGGCCTAGACTGCCAAACCCGATGCCGTCAAAGCTATGACCAATGTACTGACTTAGCTCACAAGGCTATCAATCCAATCCCCAGCTTGAAAATATGCAACGACACATATCACAAGTGTTTGGGGAATTGCGTTGATCGATAACTCGTCAGCCCCTTCAAAACCGGAAAACGACAGGCGAGATCGTTTTTGATATTCCACGAACGACAGGGATAGTTCGCGCGAATCGCCGATTCGAGTCTGAAAACGCCGCCAGCTTTTCATCCGCCCACACAGCGATCGACGATCCACATCTTTCGTGCACGAGCGAAGCCACGCCTGAGTGAGAATTCACTCGCGCGCTGGCTTTTATTCGGCGAGAAACGCGGTATAGGTCTGTGCTATTGTGCGCCCGTAGCTCAGCCGGATAGAGCAACGGATTTCTAATCCGTGGGTCGGGTGTTCGAGTCACCCCGGGCGCGCTTGAATAAGTGATACGTGACTTGTGATAAGTGATTGGCGGCCCGGAAAATTAGTCACTGACCACTGCTCATTTTGGCGCATAGCGCCGTTCGTGATCAAGCAGCCATTTCTTCCGCCATAAACCGCCGCCGTAACCACACAATGTACCGTCGGCGCGGATAACGCGATGGCACGGGATGACGATGCAAATCATGTTCGTGCCGTTCGCGCGGCCAACTGCGCGGCGCGCGTTTTCATGTCCCAAACGTCTTGCCATCCAGGAATAGGAACGCGTTTCACCAATTGGGATTGACTGTAAAATTTTCCAGGCGCGCAATTGAAACTGCGAGCCGACTGGAGCCAGTGGAACGTCGAACCGCATGTTCTTTCCTGCGAAATAATTCTTCAATTGCGAGCGAACGGTTTCGAGATGGCCATGTTTCCCGGGCACCACATTTGTTTGCAATCGTTTCCGCAGAATGGACAGCTCACGTTCTGTCGCACGGCGGTCGATGAACTCCAGCAGGCGCAAGCCCTTGTCGTCGGCAATCGCAATCATAGCGCCGAGCGGCGTATCAATTCGCTCAGCAAACAGCGGTACGCGCGTTTTCGCATTGCTTGGCGATTCGCCAAAAACTTTAGTGAATGCTTCGCGAAAGCCGCTCTCCGACTCAAATCCGCTTCCGTTTCGCGCTTCATCGACGCGGCCGTGCTCTCGCACGTGAGTCAAGGCCAAGCCCATCCGGCGCGCGCGATGATACGCCTGAAACGTCATTCCATAGTGACGCTTGAATTGTCGCCGCGCTGTAGATGGATCGATCGAGAGCGCCGCCAGTTCCTTGTCGGTTAGACGTCCGCCCGGCGCTCGCTCGACCTCGGCGCGCAGACGCTCGATCAGTTTCGGCGGACGCGCATTTGGATCGAGTGGGTGGCAGCGCAAGCACGGACGATAACCACTTTCCAAAGCCTCATTTGCTCTGGCAAAAAAATCGACGTTCTCGCGTGCCGGTTTTTTTGCCGAACAAGTGGGACGGCAGAAAATTCCGGTCGTGCGGACGCCAACGTAAAAGATTCCTTCAAAGCTCGCGTCGCGCTTTACCAGCGCACGATACATTGTTTCAGGCGGCGGAAGAAGTTCGAGCGTCTTCATGCGGAAAAGTTAGCGCTCACAACCGTTGATGCATCGACGAAATTCGAGCAGCAAATTCTGTAGCCGCCTCGCTCTGTCGAGGCGCATCGCGATATGCCGTCCACGGCGACACAGCGCCGTGGCTACATTCACAATCGACAAAACGTCGTGCTTTCATGCGCGTTGAACTCGAAACGTAAAGCAGCCGTGAGTAACACTTCGCACATCCACAAAGGCAGTGTCGGCATTTTGAAACAATCTCTCAATCACGGGTTCCGGTTCGCTGCCATTCACAACTTGCGCGTCGATGAGGTTGTAATTTGAATCGTAAGCGCGAAATACGCGGCCATTGCGAAAATCGGCGGGATATTCGTCGGTCGCGCTGTAACGCTCACATTTCTCGGCATGAACAAAGATCGGCCCTGTCTCAGAATACGGGTGACCAGACGGAATCGCTGAATATGGAAACAGAATCACGCGCTCGCCAGGCTGTGCCCAACGCAGACAATGTCGGCACGGAGCACTTCCAGGCGAATCTGCTGTGAGGAGGCTGTGATCTGCTACGCCTGCGTTTATTGCGCGTCGTGCCGCCTCTGCAATTTCGGTAGGAAGAGGGATGATGCGAAACATTGAATTGCTCATGAGTGACAGCTAACCGCAGCGCGTTGACTCGCGCATCGGCGAAATTCAGGCAGGGAATTCCGAAGGTAGCGTGAGCGTCCCGCCCGCCGCGGCGGGCCAGAGGCATCCCGCTACCTTAAAAACTCTACAACGGCGCGCGCTGTTTCTGCAATAGCTGCAGCACGATCGTCTGCGGGTCCTGTCGAGCCGATACAGTAAATAGCAATTAGAATCGGCGCACGGCCGGCCGGGCGAAGAATAGCGATGTCGTTAGTCGCTCCGTTTGCGCATCGGCCGGTTTTATCGCCGACGCTCCACGTTTGTGGAACCCCGGCCCGAATCATGAGCGCTCCCGTCTCATTATGCCGCAACCAGTCCTCAAACTCTTGGCGTGAAGATTCGAATAGGACATCGGCGAGCAACAACCGTTGCAGGTCTGCGCACATCGCAGCAGGCGTTGTGGTGTCGCGCTCATCGCCGGGAATGGCGCTGTTCAATTCCGGTTCTTTCCGATCAAGCCCGGTAATCTGATCGCCGATGCTGCGCGCGAAATTTGTTAGGCCAGATGGTCCGCCAATTACATCCAACAGAAGATTGCCGGCGGTGTTGTCACTCTGTTCGATCGCGGCTGCGCACAAAGCGGCAAGTGTCATGCCGCCGTCTTTGAGGTGCGCTTTCGTGACCGGCGCATATTCCAGGAGGTCTTGTGAGCTATACCGTATGAACCGCTCCAAATTTTCTTTTCCTTCGTCTACTCGCTTCAAGACCGCCGCGGCAGCGAGAAATTTAAACGTACTGCACATCGGGAAACGTTCTTCCGATCGATAATCGAGGCGTTTGCCGGTGCCAGTGTCCAGCGCAGCCACACCGATTCTAGCGCCGGCTCGCTCCTCGATCGGTAGAATCCTATTCGCGAAATCGCTGGTCGATCCCGGCGTACTCGCAGCGAGCAACAAAAGTAACGCTGCTACCATCGATGATACGCGGGATGACCTTCTTTCACGGCGACAAAAACTCCGCGACATCTGGCGCAGATTTTTCCTCCAGTAGTCAAGGTGCCCTCGATAGTCGCGCGGTCATCGGTGATCTCCACAACCCTGGCAGAGAGAAAAACCGAATCGTTCGTGGGAGTTGGCCGCAGCATTTTGATGGCGTACTCCGCAGTGACCGTGCAGGGCGGCCGATCCCCGCCTCCGCGTTTCATCAGATGATATGCTGCCGTCCAATTACAATGGCAATCGAGCAATGTGCCAATGATCCCGCCGTTCAGGACTCCCTTAAAAGCCTCGTATTTTTTTTCCGGTTTCCACTCAGCGACCACTTCGCCGTTTTTCGCAAAACTGCGAATATGCAAGCCGTTTGGATTTGCCGGGCCGCAGCCGAAGCAAATGTTTCGAGGCGCATATTTTTCCTGGAGCGACTGTTCCATTTGCAGCGGCGGTCTGTGACCGCCGAAACTGACATCAGTCTGGACAATATTCCAAGGCAAAGATCTCGCCCGTGAACGCCCAATCCTCGGTCTCTGATACAAGCCTTGCGCGTACCGGATTCTCACGGACATAACTCCACTTGTGTGAATAGGATTCTCCACTGCGAAGCAAGTGATCAAAAAATGTTTTCTGCCAGTGCGGCGGAGGAGTTCCGTGCAAGCGCAGAGCTTTGGAAGCCGTGTTTTTCGAAGTCTTCATCCAGGCACTCAACATAATCTTTTGATCATCCAGTGAGACAAACAGACGCAGACGGTCGGGCATGATCACGTACGCGCCGACCCACGCCCCATGTCCAGGACCTCTCCTGGCAAAATCGAGAAAGGCTTCGTGAACTCTCGCAGTCGCAAGAATTTTTCGCCTCTGGTGCGTACAAGCTGTGACGAAATAAATCGGAGAATGGACGAACACTCGGTCCAGTCGGTGGAGCCGAGGTTTGCGATTTTCGGCGCTCACAGAGCGCCGCTACAGGTGCAGCCTCATTGAGGCGACCCGGGATACGGACGCAGCGCTGGCCCGACGTACAGCGACCGCGGCCGAATGAGACGGTTATTATCGTGTTGCTCGGTCACGTGCGCGCACCAACCCGCTACGCGTGACGCAGCGAACAGCGGAGTATTCAACTCTGGCGGAAAACCCATCAGCCAAAACACCGGTGCAGCATAGAGATCAACGTTCGCACAAAGCTGTTTCTCGCGATCCATCAC
>QHPE01000053.1 GCA_003218945.1 Verrucomicrobiota bacterium
CGATTCCCGACCTTTGTCACGCCAAAGCCATTGCCGACCCCTCTCAGCAAACGGGCCGATGCCGTCGGGTCCGATGACCAGCCTGTTCCAGTGTAAAATTCCCAAGCGCCAAACAGGTTGCCGGCCGTCGCCCTGGCAATGTGCAGGTACTTCTCAGTGCCACTTACATCCTCAGTCCCATAGATGTAGGTATAGCCGCCCTCTTCCAGCAGGGCCGCGCCGTACATCACGTTATTCTCACCATGGGTCGGCACTACATCCTCAAGCGTGAGATCAGGCAGAATGAATGACGCGATCGCGTTGCTGACCCATTGGAAGTCGAAGGGGCCGGGTCCCGTGCGCATAAACTCCATCACGAACACGCGGAGCCGGTCGCCTTCGACCGTCATGTCGCCCACCCAGTACCACGCGTTTTGGTCGACTGGTATGATTAAGGACGTTGGAGATTGGGCGGTTCCACCGTGCAGAGTCTGCACGAGCGCACCGCTGTCCTGAACAATCATCGAATTGTTAATGAACGGCTGGCCCGGCGGCCGCGAGTTGTCCCTGTTTACAAACCCAAGAAACGTGTCGGAGAAATCCCAAACCACGCGGCCATCCGGCAACAGGACCGATAAAGCGCCATCGGCTCCTGTCCAATCGTCCAGCAGCGTGTTATCGTTGCCATACGACTCGAACATCGCTTGGAAAGCGCTGTCCGGTGTAACCGTCACCGCGGCCACTGGCGCTTCGGCCAGAGCATTCGAACCGGCGGCCAGCCACGCCAGGGACACCAGAAAGCCGCCTCGCTGAAACCACCGCCGCGCAAGAGCATTCAAGAACGCGAATTGAAACGAGGACTTTGTCTTCATAAAGTCGATTAGATCACCGACCACCCATCGTCAAGAGGTAATCAAAGAGCGAGACTGGTCCCCTTGACCAACAACATGATTGATCCAGTTGGAAATCTCACCTGCTTCTCAAGTCGCCTCGCACGAGTCACCGATTCGAGCTCCATCAACGCAGTCAGCTTTTCATCCGCACGCACAACGAAACGCTTTCGACCGTCGCAATGCCGGATTTTCGGTCGGTTGCGTACGCTCATCGGGAGACCACCACGGGATCTGGCACTCCCGACGAACCTGGCTTGATTACCCGAGAAGGTGCGGTTGGTCACATATTTAGTCTCGAAGCGTTCTCGATGCCGCCGCCAGAGACTGCGCTATTGCCGGAAAAGTGGAGTTGGTCACGTCAGCGCGCCTATGGTGTTTAAGCGAAGAAAAACCGGGGCTCGACACCTCTTGGGACATCAACTAAGATCCAAGCTCCCAAATCCGAAGCCCCAACATGAAAATAATGTATCGTATTCGAGGCGCGTTTTACCTGCTGCTATTCGGGGCTTGTGCAATCCCGTTCGCATTCGCCCAGCGCGGCGTACCTGCCTTGCCTCCAATTCCGAGTCAGACCAAAGGCCACTCCGCCGACCCACAAGTGAGGCCTACTCCAACGCCAAGACCTCGGACGACTCCGGCACCTCGCCCCATCGTTCGGCCACCGCCATACCCCGTTGGAGTATGGGGCTCATTTGGAGTTGGTCACGACATCGACCCCAACTTGGTTGCTAATATGGGGATCGTCGGAATAGGCATAAGCGATGACTGGGCCGAAGTTGAACCAGCTCCGGGCGTATATGACTGGGGCACGCTCGATTCCAAGATCGCACAGGCCAAGGCGGCGGGATTCCAATACATATCGTTAGCTGTCACCGATAGTTCATCACAAACTCCGCAGTGGCTGCTGGATTCGCTTCCACCCGATCAAGAGATTGATTTGCTTGACGACGCTTCAGTCCACCAAACTTTCTGCCAACCGATACACACTGCCTTATATTGGAACCCCACTTTTCATCAGGCAAGACTCGATTTGATTGCCGCCATGGGAGCAAGATATACCAATGATCCGGCCATTGTCGCTGTAAAGATGGCCTCTTTCGCCAATCACAACACCCAGGACTGGAACATCCAGGACACGATAGGCGCCATCGAATGCCCCAGTTGTCCGCAACCGACACCCACATTGTGCGGCACTATTACTGTTGACCAGCCCGCACAATGGCTCGCCGCCGGCTGGACTGAGCCGCAGATGCTCCAAATTGGCAAAGAAATGTGCGACGCGGCGGCGGCAGCATTCCCCAATCAGAACATCGCACTGCCAATCGGCGGTTTGGACATAACGTATCCCGGTTTTAGCGGTGGCACTTACACCACAATGTGCCGCGATATCCAGGATTATGTGTACGGAAACGCTTCGCTGGGAACACCGCCTCGGCCTTATGCCAACAGATTTTTCATGCAGCGTAACACGGTAGCCGCTAATTGGCAGGTTGGCAGTTACTACGACACTTACGTCCCTGGCTTCGATGCCGACCCTTACGTCAAATACATGATCCGTGCACACGCCCATCCCAACCCGCCGTGGACTACTCCAGGGCAGGCTGGGCTGCAGATGGTCAGCGCAGCGACCCTGGGCTCGACGACCGATTGCCGGCAAGGCGGCGGCCCAGACGGCCCCTGCGGCCCCACCTGCGACCCGGTATGCGTCATGCAAACCTCGCTTGATGTAGCCAGGACCTACGGTGCCGCGTTCATTGAGATTTGGGCGCAAGATGACGTCAACCCAGCGTTCTACGACATGATTAAAGCGGCAACGATCGCAATGGGCGGAACGCCACGGGATTTTTGACCGAATTCTCAACTGCCGTCAACCTTGCAGAATGTCTCCGCGCTTCGTCGGCAGTTGTGAGCATCAGCGACGAATCATTGATTCGATTTCCAAGAACGCACTCAGCGTTTCATCCACATGCTTCTTGAGATTGGGCGATTACTTCCCAATACTTCAATGCCAGTGATGTCTAGTAATTGTTGGAAACCGTTTCCGATTCGGCTTTGTTTAGTTCCACTTGTGCGCTCACTTTCTGTAAGCCCGCCGTAAGAGCGTCAATTTGCTTTTGCTGCGAGTCGATCTGGCGACGCGCTTTAATGAATTCATTAAGCAACATCGCATTCACCGCTTCGTAGCGCACGGTGAAAGCTTTCCCTTCGGCATCGCGCACCACTAAATCGGGATTCACCTTTTCCACTTGCTCGGCCACGAGGCCGAATTGCGGGATACGAGCGGGGTCAAGCTCGCGCTTGTAGCGGAAGGTGACCGGTTTTAGCGCTAGGATCGTCTCACTCGTTTTGTCCATCGGCTTGATTGCTTCCTTAAAGCGGCCCGACGATGTGGTCGTGCCAAGATGACCGTTGGCGTCTACTATAACTGGTACGCCCGTTGGCACAGTTGCCCCATTGATGCCGGCGATGAATGTCTTTCTGTGAACCTGTTTCGCGCCGATGCGGATTGTTCTAGAGTCGCTGGGTAGACCATCATTGCCAATCTCGATGTTATCGCTGCCAATCCCAATGTACTGCCCCGCGAGATAGCCGAGCCCCACATTATTGCTACCCAACGTTTCGAGAAGAGCTCCCACGCCGATCGCAGTATTGTTCGAGCCTTGCGAGTTGCTATTGAGTGCGTCGTTGCCAAAAGCGCAATTGCCGCTACCCGTTATGTTAAGATGCATGGTGTTAAACCCCACGGCCGTATTCGTGGTGCCAGTCGTGTTGTTTTCCCCTGTAAATGACCCGATTGCAATATTCGCAGAACCAGTATTTGCATTGAGCGCTAGGTTACCGATCGCGATGTTTGAGTTCCCCGAGATGTTCTGATACAGCGCCTGATAGCCGATAGCGACGTTGCTATTGCCGTCTTCAGTCAAAAAGAGAGTCTGCCACCCAATGGCGATGTTGTCAACACCCACAGTGTTGCTGGTGAGAGCTTGCGAGCCGATCCCCGTATTATGGTATCCACTCGTGTTGGAGAGAAGCGCGTTGAATCCCAAGGCGGTGTTGTCCGTGCCAGTGGTCAAATTTAGAAGCGCATTATCACCCTGAACGGTATTGTTGTTGGTTAAGCAGGCATCCTGGCAATCCGCTCGGGCCTGCGGCACAAGCGCAGAGCAGGTGAGCAGAAGCGGAACGAAAAGGAACGCGCGCAAAAGCGGGCGGTTATCGAAGTTTTTGATGAGAATTGTCATTTTCATGTCTACGATTGTTCCCCGACGGATTAACTTTGCCATTGCAGGTCTGAAAGCGGGGAAGGCTGTCGGAGAGAGCGCCATCTCCCGGGTGCAGACCTTGGTTTCGAAAACCTTCCCAAAACTCTCGCCGGCTTTGCAAGAACAAAAGTTAAGCGCGGGGCCTTCTGTAGCCACGCAGCCGCGGCGCGCTCTCTTATCCCAAGCTTCGGAACCGCCCACCGGGCCGTCGGCTAGACCAAGCAAATTTTACTAATTATTGAGGACGACTTGCGGGCCCGGTCTGCCTGCTTGCAGCTGTGCACTCACTTTCTGTAGGCCCGCAGTAAGCGCGTCAATTTGCTCTTGCTGACGTGCAATCGTGGCTCCCTGCTCTTGCACTTTGCGCTGTTCTTCGACAAACGCCTGGTGCTCCTTGAGAAACTCGTTGAGCAACATCGCGTTTACTTCTTCATAGCGGACGGTGTAGGGTTTGCCCTCCGCATCGCGAGCGACCAAATCAGAATCGACTTTCGCCACCTGCTCTGCTACGAGGCCAAACTGCGGCACGGCCTCAGGGTCTAAATCCTTTTTGTAATGGAAGCTCACTGGCTCGAGCGAGAAGATCACTTCGCTGGCTTTATCCATCGGTTTGATCGCTTCCTTAAACCGCGCAGAGGAGGTTGCCCATCGTCCGTGATGCCGACTGTTACGGCTACGCCGTGAGCAATCTGTGCGTCCCTAATGCCAGCGATGTAGGTGGCTGTCTGCGTTCCTACCGTGCCGATGCGGATCACTCCGGATTCACCCGCGATGCCGGCATTGCCTATGTCGATGTTGTCGCTCCCAGTAGTTAGCTCCTCTCCCGCGCGGAATCCCAAGGCGATGTTCTGGTTGCCCGTGTTATTGAAGAGAGCGCTGAAACCGACGCCGGTATTGTCGTCGCCCGCGCCGTTTTGATGGAGCGCGCTCTCGCCTATGGCAGTGTTGTGATCGCCGCTGGTCGTAAAGTGCAGCGCGTCGGCGCCGTTGGCCACGTTGCCGCTACCGGTGAAGTTGTTCCACATCGCATTGTAACCCGTAGCCGTGTTATCGCTGCCAGAGCTGTTGAAGACCAGAGCGTTGATGCCATTCGCAGTGTTAGCAATGCCGGCCACGTTACTCGCCAGTGCATCCCACCCAGTTGCAGTGTTCGAAGATCCAGTCGTGTTATCCGCAAGTGCGCCGAATCCGACCGCGGTATTGAAGAAACCCGTGGTATTGGCCCCCATTGCAACGTACCCGATGGCGGTGTTGCTGAAGCCGGTCGTGGTGTTGGCCAGGGCCCGCATGCCATAAGCCGTATTTTGGGAGCCAGTGGTGTTGTCGTGGAGCGCGTGATAGCCCACGGCCGTATTGTTCAGGCCAGTCGTGAGACTAAAAAGCGCATCTTCTCCCTCCGCCGTATTTTCATTTGGATAGCCTCCATCCGGTGGTGGGTCAACCGCTTGCACTCTTGGCGAAAGCGCAAAGCAGCCGAGCGCGAGTGCGATGAGAACTGGCCGAATTGTTGTGTTTTTGGATTGAGTCAGCGGATTCATGGTTCTTCTTTCCTTTTTCCCCGCTACGTTGATTCGGTACTTTGGGGTCTGGGAAGAGGCGCAGAACCTAGCGGGGCAAATGTTCTCTGCCTGGTTTCAGGCCCGTTTGATCGACGCTGAGTTTGGAAAAAATGTTGCCAATCTGTCAAATCAATTCGCCGCAAGGGCGAGTCGCCCATTCAAGTTCCGGACGCCAGTCAACTTTTCTTCCGCTCGCACCCACGAAACGCTTCCCGTCGTCGCGATGCGTATCTGCAATCCAGATCGTTCGCCCTTCGGAATCGACGGCTGAGACCCAGCCCAAACTCCAATCGGCTTTGCTGAGGTTATCAGCGATTACTTCCCAAGTATTTCACGCGGCGAGATTCTGCCGCTCAATAACAGGAAAGCCGTAGGGGTCACAGCCCCGTTCAGAGGCGGCTGCGTCGCGGGGTTTCAATGTGAGCAGCGCCGACTCAGGGCGACGACGGCGGTTCCGTTGAAATAGTCGGCCAGGACGAGATCCGGTTTTCCGTCGCCGTTAAAGTCGCCCGTCGCGACGTCATAAGGTAATCCCTGAAAGGCGCCTAGCGCTAAGAACAGTGGCGCCCCAAACTGACCGGTGCCGTCGCCTCGCACGACGGTCACATTATTGAAGCTAAAGGTCGCTATGGCGAGGTCCAGATAGCCATCGCGGTTCAAATCCACCGCCACAAGGCCCGCCGTGTCTTCTACCGAAATCTGCTGCCCAGGGGTGAAGCTGCCATCACCATTGCCGAGATAGATAGCGACATGGTTGTTAGGATAGATATTAAACACTCCCACAGCCAGGTCCAGGCGCCCATCATGATTAAAATCGCCCATCGCCACTTCGCTCGCATTGCTCCCCAGGGGATATGTGTGGATCGTCGTGAAATTCCCATTCCCGTCCCCCTGCAGGATTCTCAGATCTTGGCTGCCGTAGTTCGAGATCGCCAGATCCAGCTTGTCATCCCCATTGAAATCTCCCACCACGATCCCTGCCGGTATCGCCGTGCCCGGGAATATCGCCGGCGGATCAAACGCGCCAGTCCCAGTCCCAAGCAGGATGTCGACGTTGCCGCTAAGATTATCAGTCACAGCCAGATCCAATTTTCCGTCCCCATTAAAGTCAGCGGCCGCTATCTGCGACGGGGAATCTTCGGCGGGGTAGAGCGTGGCCTCGGAAAAGGTCCCATCGCTATTGTTAAGCAGGACTTCAACCCCCGAGCCATTCCCGCCGATTCCGGCCGCCACCGCCAGATCCGGCATCCCGTCACCATTGAAGTCGCCAACGGCTACGTCGTGTGGATAAACCCCGGCAAAAAAGGTATTCGGACCGGAAAACCCACCCATACCGTCCCCGTAATAGACCACTACGCCCGAAGCCGCATTTGGAATCACGAAATCCAGGTGGCCGTCACCGTTCAAATCCGCGGTCACCACATGGAGAGGCTGACCACCGACTACGAATGGTCCGTCTTTTTGCAAAGCGACACAACCCCTCGCTGCTCTGTCTGGTGGCGGATCAACGGCACGAGCCGTGGGCGAAAGCGCAAAACAGGCGAGCACGGACGGAATGAGAAGGAAACTGCGCAAAGGCGAGCCTTTAATCGAATTTCTTACGGTTGCTGTGTTCTGGAGCTGAATCGTTCTATGCGTGCGGGTTTTCAAAATTTCGGGGGCCTGGTACTAGGGTTCATTATGTTCTACGGGAATTGCGAAGCGGAGTTTCCGAAAAAACGTTGCCGCAGTCTTGGAGCCCCTTCTGGAATGGTGTTGAAAACTATTTTTTTGGGGAAACGGAAAAATCATTGAACCGCGCGGGATAGCGCTGATTTTCGCGGATACAGCCGAATCGCTGACTCAAGTTCCACAAACGCCGTCAACTTTTCATCTGCGCACACGACAAAACGCTTTCCGTCGGCGTAATGTGCGTCTGCAATCCAGCTGGTTCGCCCCTTGGAATCAATCGCTGAGACGCAGTCCAACTCCAACCGGCTTTGCTGAGATTGCCGCCGATGATTTCCCACTACTTACTGCCAGCGATATCTAGTGATTGTTCAAGACCGTTTGCGGTGCGGACTTGCTCAGCCTCAGCTGGGCGCTCACTTTCTGGATTTGCGATGCCTGCTCTTTTACGGTCGCAGTGAGCGCCGCAATTTCTTTCTTTAGCTCTTCCACTGTCCGATGTTCTTTGAGAAACTCGTTGAGCAGCATCGCGTTCACCGCGTCGTAGCGGACCGAGTATGGCTTGCCTTGTTGATCCCGCTCGACCAGGTCCGGGTTCACTTTCTCCACCTCTTCGGCTACGAGACCGAATTGCGGGATGCCAGCAGGGTCAAGCTCGTGCTTATAGCGGAAGATCACCGGTTCGAGTGCAAGGATCGCTTCGCTCGCGTTGTCCATGGGCTTGATTTCCTGCTTAAAGCGAGCCGAAGAGGCGACCGTCCCGAGATGGCCAGCGGAATCGATCCGCACCGTGGAACCCGAAGCGAGCGCCGCCCCAAAAATCCCAGCAATATAAGTATTCGTTTGCGTGCCACTCACGCCGAGCCGGATTGTATTTGCCTCACCTGCGACACCCCTGTTGCCGATCTCGATATTGTTGCTGCCCGTCGTAAGGTTGAAGCCCGCATTGTCGCCCAATGCCACATTGAATGAACCCGTAGTGTTATTACGCATCGCATTCTGACCGGCGGCCGTATTGTTTCGGCCGGTCGTGTTGCTATAGAGCGAACCCTGACCGGCGGCAGTATTGTAATTTCCGGTGGTATTATTGAAGAGCGCCTGATAGCCATCCGCCGCGTTATTCAGCCCGGTGGTGTTGGTGCTGAGTGCCTGCGCGCCTGTAGCCGTATTATTAACTCCCGTGGTGTTGGCATAGAGCGCGTTCTGGCCCGTGGCTGTGTTGTAGCTACCGATGCTGTTGCTATAGAGAGCGGAACTACCAGACGCCACGTTGTTACTCCCGATGGTATTGCTATACAGCGCATTCGCGCCGTCAGCCGTATTATTGCTGCAATTGGAAACCTCATCAGGCGAGCCAAAAAGGGCCTGATAGCCGGTCGCAGTGTTATTGCTGCCGCTTTGATTACCGATCAAGGCCCAGTATCCAACAGCGGTATTGTTACTACCGGTGCCAATACCATTATCGCCACCAAGGAGCGCCTGGTAACCGAAGGCGGTATTGAAACTACCCGACGTGTAGTTACTAAGCGCATTGTGCCCGGCCGCGGTGTTGCGAAGCCCCTGGGTGTTCTTAAACATACTCGAATCTCCAATCGCGACATTTTCGGTGCCGGTAGTATTGCTGACGAGCGCTTGCTGACCGAGCGCAGTATTAAGACTACCGCTGGTGTTGCTCATCAGCGCGTTAGCACCGATGGCTGTATTGAACGAGCCGGTGTTGTTCAGGAGCGCATCGTCCCCTAGGACAGTGTTGTTGTTCGTCAAGCAGCCTTCTTGGCAGGTCGCTCGCACTTGCGGACAAAGTGCACAGCAGGCGAGTGCGAGCGCTGTGAAAAATAAACCGTATCGCAAAGGCGATCGGTTCATCGAATTTCTTGTGAGTGAAGTTTTCGTTTTCATAAACAACCTTTCTTTCTCCCGAAGGGTTAGTTCTGCGAGTTCAGGTCTGAATGAGGGAAAGGAGCGGTCGGGAGAAGCGACTCCTCCCGGATTCAGATCTGGTTTTTAGAGATTTGTCAAAACTGTCGCCGGCTTGGCAAGAACAAAATGACACCCAAGCTACGATTCGCTCTCCCGTGCGCGCGACCCGAAAGGTGTTTTTCTTCTGTAGCCACGCGCCTGTGACGCGTCCTTAGATACCCCAAGTTCCTAACGGCCCGCAGGGCCGTGGCTACATCACCAAGCCTTACTGAGTGTTGGCCATTTGCGGTGCAGGTTTTTTCAGTTCGATCTGCGCGCTCACTTTGCCGATTTGCCTTGCCTGCTCTTTCACACTTGCCGTAAGAGTTTGAATCTGCGCCTTCTGCTCAGCGTTGATCGATTCGTGCCGCGCGACAGTCGCTTCCAACGTCGCCACTTTGCGATGCTCTTTTAGAAACTCATTGAGCAGCATAGCGTTCACCGCTTCGTAGCGAACCGTGTAGGGTTTTCCTTGTTCATCGCGAGCCACCAAAGCCGGATTCACCCTTTCCACCTGTTCGGCGACCAAGCCGAACTGCGGGATGCCATCGGGGTCAATTTCCTGCTTGTAACGGAAGGTGACCGGTTTGAGTGCGAGGATAACTTCACTGGCCTTGTCCATCGGCTTGATCTCGTCCTTGAAACGCGCCGATGATGTGATCGTACCAAGATGGCCACTGCTATCTACAATAACTGCTACACCTGTTGGAACCGTTGCCCCGCTGATACCGGCGATAAACGTGGCAGTCTGCGTTCCTGGGTTGCCGATCCGAATAGTTTTGTCGTCCCCACGGAAAGCGTGGTGGCCTATATCGATATTGCGACTGCCGGTGGTGACATTAATGCCGGCGGAAGCGCCCAATGCGATGTTGTGGTCGCCTGTTGTGTTGTACAAGAGCGCATGAATACCGGAGGCGGTATTGAAGTTTCCGGTTGTGTTGTAAGTGAGCGCACCGCTGCCGGCAGCCGTGTTGTAGCTGCCGATTGTGTCGCTGGTGAGCGCTCCATCGCCAGTGGCCGTGTTCTGGACGCCAGTGGT
>QHPE01000054.1 GCA_003218945.1 Verrucomicrobiota bacterium
AAAATCGCACAGGCCCTACTGCAGCAGCCCTCCGGCGCATCGATGATCATCTACAAGCTGCGCGACCGGAATCGTGCGCCGCTGTTGGCCAGCCGGTTCGAATCCCTTTTCCAGCACAATGCCCTTAGCTGGCAGGAACGCGAGGAGAGCACGCTTCAGCTTTTCTTAACATTGAGCATGTCCGTCGCGATAACGGTTTCACTCATTATTCTGTTGGCCGGCTTTGGAATTTTCAATGTCCTTACGATGTCCGTGCTCGCGAAGATTAAAGAGATCGCCATTTTGCGATCGATGGGCTACCGCCGGAGGGATATCAGCGCAATCTTTCTCTGGCAGGGCGCATTAATTGCTGCGGCTGGATCGGTAATTGGCTGTCTGCTCGGCGCGTTGATGACCTGGGGCGTATCGCATATTCCCATTCATCTCCGTGGGTTGCTTTACACAAATTATTTTTTGGTCACGTGGGACTGGCATCATTACCTTTTTGCGACCTTCCTCGCGCTTGTGGCTGTGTTCATAGCGAGTTACGTCCCAGCGCGCCGCGCCGCTCAGTTGCCGCCGGTGGTCACCATTCGGGGATCCCGATGAGCGCAGAAATTAGCCTGAGTTGCGAGCACATCGAACGCTACCTGGGCGAGGAAGAGGAACGCGTGCACGCACTGCGCGGGGTATCGCTCGAGATCGAGACCGGAAGCGTTCACGCCGTGGTCGGTCCGTCGGGGTGTGGCAAGAGTTCGTTGCTGTACATTCTGGGTTTGCTCGATACCCCCGACGCCGGTCGGATCTTAATCGAAAGCGAAACGGTGTCGCATCTAACTGACGATGAGCTCGCGCAGCAACGCAGCAGATTTATCGGCTTTATCTTTCAATTCCATTTTTTGATGGAGGACTTCACTGCCCAGGAAAATGTAATGATCCCCATGCGCAAGCTCGGCCAGCTGACGGATGCGCAGATGCGCGAGCGCGCTGCCGAGCTGCTTCGCGGCGTCGGCCTGGGGGACAAGCTGCGACGGCCCAGCCGGCATCTTTCCGGCGGCGAACAACAGCGCGTGGCCATCGCCCGGGCACTGGCCAATGATCCGAAGGTCATTCTGGCCGACGAACCGACCGGCAATCTCGACACCGCAAACTCGGAGCGCGCGTTTGACCTGTTACAGAACCTTGTGCATGACCGCGGCAAGGCGTTGCTCCTGGCCACCCACAATCCGGCAATTGCTGAAGCATGTGACTGGATTCACGAGATGAAAGATGGCCGGATCATCGACAGCCAACACCAGACGACGCTCACCTAAGCTGTCCCCGAAGTTGGCAGACCTCAGTGGTATCGTTAATCTCAGCGGATGGACGATACCCTGCCAATCTTGGTCGCGGATGCGCCCGACGCCTTGGCCGAATTGTGCGGTGTCAACTTGCTTGAACGGTTGCTCCGGATTTTGCAGCGACTCGGATTTCGTCGCGCGATTGTTTTCTCCAGCACGCCTGAAATCATTGGAACTGAATTGGCGAAGCCCTCGTGGGCGCGGCAAGAAATCGGTGTCCAACTTGTGGGAAGTGCAACTAAACCGATCAGGACTGCGTTGTTCTTGCAACCAAATCATGCGGAGCGTTTCCTTTTCGTCCCGGCTAACATTTACTGCGATGCGCGCTTGCTTGCCGCGCTAGGCGCCAGGGACTCTTCGGTCGCGCTGGTCGATTCAAATCCGCCAGAATTCGCGCGAAATTTGATTCGAAATCCATGCGGCCCAGCATTCATCACGAGGAATTTTCTTTCTGCTCTTTCACCCGATACGCCGTTTTTAAACGAACTCACGAAGAAGATCGATCACGCGAAGATCGATATCGTCGACGCGGCGAACGAAGATGATTATATCGTCAACATGCGCCGGCATGTGCGGCCACTCTGTTTTCCGGCGCCGCGGGCACAGGACCGTGGTCTCGCAGAGCGCATCATTCTCGATTCCGCGCAAAATGGAACAGTGGACTTACCGGCTTACTTGCACGCACCGATCGAAACGGCAATCATCTCACTCCTTTGCAAAACGCGAATCACGCCAAACCAAATTACGATTGGAGGTTTCGTCATCGGATGCAGTGCGACCGCAGCTTTTTTAGCTGGTCGCGTTGGGCTCGGAATCATCGCCGCCCTCTTATTTGGCATTGTCGACGGGCTGGACGGAAAGCAGGCGCGTGTCAAAATCGAAACGACTGAGCGCGGGAAATGGGAACATCATCTCGATTATTTGATCGAAAACTCGTGGTGGCTGGCTATTGCCTTTAATTTGTGGAGAAGCGGTCAATTTCCGAACGTGTTCTATTTTCTCGCTGTGCTCATCGCGTCACACCTACTAGCTGAATTCGCAAAACGCCGGGTAAAGATAGCGAGAGGCCGCCTCCTGGATGACGTCGCGCCGTTCGACCGTGCTTTCCGGCTGATCGCGGCTCGCAGAAACGTTTACGTCTGGGTGTTGGCGGCGGGGTTCTTGTTAGGCGCGTTCTCCCAAAGCTACGCGATGATCTGCGGCTGGGCCGCCGCCAGTGCTGCCGTCCACCTCATGCGTTCCGTTTGGATTTGTGATGGTGCCGTGCGTCGCTTTGTCGGTATTCGAAGTTAAGGAACGACGAACCGTTGACGGAATGCGCTTGGCGCGTGCAACGATTTCCTTGCCGAGAACCTGAGCAGGCTTTTCCACAAGGAGCGAAGCGCTCACTGCACAATAAACACCACAACCTTTCTGGCACGATTTCTTGCGGTAGTTCGCGTAGAGATCGTCCAACGTGACGTCCATGATGTGCTTGTCTGTGTGCACCATGCTGCAAATCCAAAACTTCCCCTGCGCGGAGACGAAGAATAATTTGTAGCCAGCCATGCACGTCCACTCGACATGCTCGCCCCGGAGGAGACTCCTTTGGTAATTGAGGATCGCCTCGCTCGTATGAATCTTCTCCCCACGGCGCTTTCGTTCAATCATCGAATCGATGAAGCGTTCGAGTTCTTCCCGCCGGCCCCGATCGACACGAAACCGATGCAACGGGTCAGCATGGACGAGTCGAACTTCTGTCGGAATTCCGCGCGACAAGCCAGTCTCAAGCACTGCTTGTGATTCGGGCAGGGTATCGGCACAAATCACTCCAGTGATATGCAGACTGATTTTTGAGTCATGAAAGTAATCGAGCTTCGGCAAAATTGTCTTGAATGACTTTTTCGTAATTGCACTCGGCGTCATCCGGTCAACGCTGATCTGCATGACCTGCAACCCGGCGTCTTCGAGTTCTGCGATCAGTTTACGCGTGAGCAGGAAACCGTTGGTGGTCAAGCTCGTGGCAAACCCGAGTTCGCGGCAGTAGCGAACGAGTTCGACAATATTCGGATGCACGAGCGGCTCGCCGCCGACAAGGGCGATGCGCATGGTGCCAAGCTCACGAATTTTCCGCACCCATTTTTTCAAGTCGTCAAGGCTCGGATGGGGCCGGCTGTTATCGTATTCAGTGCAATAGGCACAATCGAGATTGCAACGGTCCGTGACGTAAAGACTGCATTGGAGCGGTTTGCGGTCGAAGAGACGCCTGCCAGACTCCAAAACGTTGTAGCCGGAGAATTCACGGCGGACTCTGCCAAGAAGCTTCATGCAATGATGAAAGAGCATCCAGCCTACGACAACTTACCCCCGAAGCAATCGCGCTAAAAAATATCTCCTCATCGCGTTTGCCTTCGCGGTAGCACACAAATCAACATGAAGCCCACATTCCAACCGCCTAGCGCATCCGGTAAATCACACCTTCGGCAGTCTGTGCTACCGGCTGGTATCGGTCCGCCAAGAGTTTGGCCAGAATCGGAAAGTTCTTCACTGGATAGTACGCACTTTTCGGGTCGGGATGAACATCGACAATGTAGGTCGGCGGATGCGTGGCAAAATCTTGTTCCAAAATGGTCCAGGCGCCGGGCAAGATCCGGCTGCGAGTATTGAACCCCGGGATCGGTCCGCCGAAAACATAACCCGTGAGAGGGAAGGTTGTGATGTAGCGGCAGGCAGGACGTCTGTGAGCGTCTAGATAGATTTCTGGGGTTTGACCCCAGACGAAAATCCTGTCCTCCGGAACCGAATGCGTGAACAAATATCGTCCCGTTTCAGATGGGGCGCGTCGCGAAGCAAGGCCGATCCAGTGCGTAATTGAGAAAACGATAACCGTGAGAGTCAGCCAAGCGTAAGTCGTCCTGGGTCGAAGCAGCCAGTATCTTGACTGTGCCTTCCCAGACCAAATTTGCGCGTAGTATGGTGCCGCGAGCAGCACGAGCGCCGGAATTAATTGGACATAATAATGAGGGTAGAAGCGTGCCCCGGCTGCAGCGCCAATCGCTGAGGCAGCAAGCAGTCCGAGAAGCGCTATCCTTTCTGGCAACCTCCCAGCCCAAATCTCACTCTTATCCCGGCAGGCCAAAGTCGCCCCGATTATCGCAGGCAAACAGGCTGCCACGAAGGCCAGCGTGGTCATGATCCCTTTCTGCCAAAAAACATGCGGAATGTCATGATCGCCAATTGTCCAGTACAAGGCGTCACGAAGGATTCCTTGTTTCCAAAGGACGATCGTCACGAGACCGAGAACTGCGAAAAATCCCGACGTAAACAGTATGGCCTGCATGATTGAATTCGTTCGCGTCAGATTGCGGCTAGCTCGGTAACTCGGAAGAAGTAGATAGATGCCGAGCGGAACTGCTGCTATCGCAGCCGGCTGTTTGAGCAGGAAGGCAGCGCCGAGCAACGCACCGGCTGGAAAGAGTTCGGGTCTCATCGGCGAGGAATTGCGGCGGAACGCGATTGCCCACGCCCAGATGATTGGAAGATTCATTATCATCTCACCGTCGAAACTGAGGGTCTTCCATGTCCACCAGGGTTGGAAAACAGTGTAGAAGAGCGCGGCAATCAAACCGGTATTGCGATCAAATAACTCGCAGCCGATTACATAGAGGCCTGAAGCGCCTTCCAATTAAACTCGCCTGCTATTCTGAATACGGCGGCGTACGTCCAGAAGAGAAGCGGCGGCTTGCGCTCTACCGCGTCAATGTAAGGCCGGCCGCCGTCAACTATCTGGTTCGCCACCACCGAGTACATTGCTTCACTGTCAATTGGCTGAGGATGCAAAAGAGACGGAAGGCGAATTACGACCGTGAGAAGGATTATCCCAAGGGCGGCGAAGCGAAATTGGCGCGAGCTATGAGTTGGGGCACCCATCATTCGGCAGATTAACTTCCGGATGTCGTCGTCTTAAGAGAATCGTAAATGCGGGTAACTTCTTTAAAAACATCATCAACTGTGATTGCCTGCATGCAAAGATTGTTGCGGCAGACCGATTGCCGGTTGTTGTAGGCGTTCACGCACGGACTGCACGCGATGCCGGCCCACAAGGCGGTCGCGTTTGGCGAGCGTGCGGAAAATAGCGCCGGTGTCTCCGGCCCGAACAACGTGACGATGCAAATCGGTGTCATCGAGGCAAAATGAGCCGGGCCACTGTCATTCGTCACCAACATCGAACTGCGGGTGTAAAGGACGAGCACTTGCCGCAGGGTCGTTTTTCCGGCAAGCCGGATGACGCGGTCAGAACCAACCGCGTCTGCAAGTTGATCATTGGGCACGGCTTCGCTCGGCGCACCGGTCAATCCGATAAACAACTCCGGGTAATGTTCAAGCAGCCGCCGCGCAAGTTGGACATAACGCAGAGGCGGCCACCGCCTTAACGGCAGCAAGTCGCTCGCGTTCGGGTTGAGCAGGATGAGTGGCGCAGAACCGATACGAGGATTTTCGCGCCGCAGTAGGGCATCGATTTCCGCAACTTCGGAGAGGGAAGGCCGAAACTTTGGAAGTGGTTGACTTGCAGAAGGCGTAAAGTCGAACGTTGGAAGCACCGCCGGATCGTGGGTCAAGGCTTCGACCATGGCTTCGAACATTTGACTCGTATGGAGATGAGGATTGTACAAAAGCCGGTGCGTCATTAAGTCGCCCCGGTACGGTCCGTCGCCAAAAAAAGTATGAAAACCCACACGTGTTTTGGCGCCGGTAGCGAACGTCAGCATTGCGGAGAAGCGCGTGAGGAATTCCATATCAATTACCGCGTCGATGCCGATTTTCCGTAACCGCAGCACGGCTCGCAGCGTACTAAGCGTGAACCCGAAAAGGCTGTGCGTAGCGATCGTTATCACATTTCCCTCGGGAATGACGTCCATTGCGTCGAGAATGAAACGGTTGTCTTCAAATACAACGAAGTAAACGTTTTCACGTCCCACCATCTCGATCGCACGACGAATTGCGGGATAAGCGAGAACGGTAGAGCCCTGCTCCGCAAACTTGACGAAGAGAATGCGCCGAACCTGGTGCGGTCCTCTTGGACGCCTGGCGCATTCAAAGATTCTTCTGAGAAGGGTTAGAATGGCGCAAAGCGGCACACCAACCCAGCGATCGGTGCGTTGTAAAGTTAGAATACTGGCTGGGAGATCCATTTTCTGGCCCTCTAAGATGGTCAACCCTCGCGAAAAGTTTTGCTAGAGAATAGGAGAATCACCTGGTCATAAGGTTGTGCCGAACGGACCCTAAGTGTAGCGATAATCTCGACGCACAAATGACTCGGCAGTACACTCCCTTGACCGGGTGGGTCTTGTCGATTTCAGTCAACTCCTTTCAGCGAGAGTATTACTGTCAAAAATGAAATCACGGCGCTGTTTCTCGTGACACATAACGTGGAAATTGCCCGATCACATGACCAGCTTCGCGACGAGTCAGTGAGCCCGACGGAAATTGTGCTCGATATCGCGCCGGCGGTGGTAGATGCACCAGCGCGGGTAGACGAAACCGGAGTTGAGCTCAAACGCGGCGCCTTCTTGAACACGATCGCTATGTTGGCGTCGAACCTTCGCGGCGTCTTTATCTTTCTCGTGGCGCGACTCCTCGGACCGGCTGCCTTGGGAACGTTTTCGGTTGCCTGGGCGAATACCGACCTGGCCAGCAAGATTGCAGTCTTCGGACTCGACAACGCCATCACAACTTTTATCGCGCGCTCGCAGGCGACCGGCAATCTCGCGCGCAGTCGCGCGCTGTTTCGGGCAGCCGTTGTTCTGGTTCTAATGCAGTCGACTCTCGTCGCCGCCATTGGCATCACGGCCCTGCAAATGTTTGGCGATCGATTGCGATTTCCGCGCGAGATGCTGTCCGCGCTGGCCTTTGTCCTCTGCGCGCTGCCGGGCATCGCCCTGTACCGCGTTTGTACTTCCATCTCACGCGGGATGAAGGTGATGAAGCACGACATCTACTCGCGAGGCATGACAGAGCCTGCCATCACGACGCTGGCGCTTTTGATCGCGCTCGGCTTTGGATTCACAAGGTTCGCGCCGGAAGTGGCCGCCGTTTCCGGAACCGCGGCTTCAGGAATTGTCGCACTCGTATTTGCCTCAAGACTCTTCAGCGGCGTGACAGCGCGGGACACCGTCTGCATTTGGACCGAAGCAAAACCATTGCTCGCCTATGCCGCTCCCATCAGCGTTTATCAGATGTTTAACGCGTTCATCCTGCAGCTGGACGTGATCATGCTGGGATGGTTCATCGGCCGCGCTCCCGGGGTGACCCTCGCCACGGTTGGCGTTTATAGTGCCGTGGTTGGGCTTGCGGGCGGCCTACGCAAGGTCAACCAAGCGTTCAATCCGATCTTTGCTCCAGTTGTTGCCGGCATGACTGCAACCGGCGATCAGCAACGCGCCGCCGCCACCTATGCTCGTCTAGCTGAGTG
>QHPE01000150.1 GCA_003218945.1 Verrucomicrobiota bacterium
GGGCTATCTGATTCGATCAAACCTGGACAAGAGGTCACGCTGGAGATCGAAGGAACGAACGGGGAGAAACGCGCGTTGCCAGTGAAGCTTCGGATCGATACCCCGATCGAGATCGATTATTATCGGCACGGCGGGATTTTGCCGTTTGTGCTGCGGCAATTGCTGTCGAAGCGTTGACGTCGGCGGTCGCAGACCGCCGCTACAGAAGAATCTGGCGCTTTTGGACCGTGATCGGTGAGCCATCGGCAATGAAGGCCGAGCGCGGTGGCTGACTTAATGTTTCGAGGAATTGTTCGCCGTAAAGCGCCGCACCGTCCGCGTCGAATTCGCACTGGGTCGCGTTCCAAATTTTCCAACGTGGATGCTCCACCCGATATTCACTGCAGCCGCTGTGCAGGGCGGTGTAACCCCAATAATGTTCGGTGATGAATTCGGCGTGGGAGCCAGCTGGAATCGGTTTCGGCTCGCCGACGGCGCTCATCTTAAGTGATTCCCATTTACGGCCGCGCCGCCACGAGTATTCCACTTTCAAATTCCCGTTGAGATCTTCGATTTCATATTTCATTGGGACCGCAACATAGTTTTCGCCGTAAAATGTGCGCGCGACGAGCGCAATTGCGCGACGTGGGACCAGTTCACGAATAAAAACAACGCCGTGCCGCCATGTGTCCGCCGATTTTCTCCTTACGTAGAAACGCAAATTCACCTCTTCGAAATCGCGGTGAAGTTGAATTGGAAGGCCCAGAAGACGTGTGTCGAGAAATAGAAAGCCGACGACACTGAGAAAAGTCTCACCGTTATCGAAATCGATTTCGGCGCCGACTGGAACAAGCGGAGCGATCAGGCGAGGATCGACAACGTGATTCAGCATCGCCAGATAACGCCAGTTGGCCGTCAGGAATGTTTGCACGCGAGGACGTTAACGCTCAATCGGATGCACGCGATAGCGGATCGCAAAGCGTTCCGAATTCGGAATGGCATTCAGATCGGCGCGTTCGGTCACGAAGATCCAGTCGGATCCCGCCTCGTCCGCTTTGCGAGGCACAGGCAGCAGATTTTTCAGCTCAACGAATTGCGACGCGGCCGGCCCGTTACCGATCGAGGCGAGCAGCGAGCAAGTCTTGCTGTGCGCAAGAGAGGGACTTTACCGGGAATAATAACGTGCTCCGGATTTCTTGTGATCGAATTCCAGTCGATGAAAGCGAAACCGCTCTCCCGAGTCTCGATGTAAAGACTGACTCGGATGTTATAGCCATCAGGCTGCTCTGGAATCTTCATTTCGCCGGCGTACGTAGCTCGAATTGCAATTCGAGGCGTTTGCCATCGATCTTTGGGGGTTATCCGAGAGCAGATATGGCACGCCCCCTAGCAATGACTCCGATGAGTAAACTCGCCAGAATTCCGAGAGGCACGCACAGAAAAAAATATAGTCATGGCGCGTTGACCTTCCATTTCCGGCACATGCGCAACCTTGGTTAAGTAGTCGCCGACAGGAATCGCAAGAATACATCCGGCGAGCGCCGTCAAAGCGCAATGACCAACCCGCGAACAACACGCACCATGAGCCTACCCTTTGTCTAACTAAACTGATCGAACATGCGCAATGTTCGATTCCATGTCACTGCAACAATTTTTCCAGGGGCGGACTGGGTTGCGTGCCGAGCGCAGTCGCGCGCGCGTAATGCTCTCTGGCAAGTTCCTTCGACGAAGGCTGTGTAGTGATGAGAACGACCGCCAGATTAAAGTGCGCGTCGGCATAACTGGGATTCTTCGCGATAGCCTGAAGGATCTCCTTCTCTGCTTCTTGCTGCCGCCCTTTTTGGCTGGCCGTGATACCGAGGTAATTGTGCGCAGTGGCGCTGTTCGGATTAAGCTCGATTGCTTTTCTTAAGTCCTTCAGCGCATCGTCGAACTTCGACTGGCGGTAATGAACAATGCCGAGTGTGGTGAGCACAAAATCGTCATTCGGTGCGATGGTCAGGGCTTTCTTCAGCGTTGATTCCGCGGATCGGAGCTTGCCGGTGCGAAAGTAAACCACGCCGAGATTGGATAGCGCGTCGAGGTTCTCGGGCTCTTTCGCCAGGACTATCTGATATTGCTTTTCCGCTGTTCGATAATTGCCCTGCTCGACACTCTTGCTGGCGGCGACCGCAATCTCCTGAAGTTCGTTCGGCAAGGCGTCGGGGACTGCTGTTGAGATTGCATTCGATTTCGCGACGTCTGCCATCGATTTCTTTTCAAAAACAAAATTCATTTTGAGTGCGCCAGGCTTCGTGTTCGAGATTGAGACCACGGGTTGTCGGAACAAAGCGAGTTCTTCAGTACTTAACTTCGTTACGGGTTGGGCAAGGAATTCGATCTCTTTATTCAGAAAGTCTGATCGCACTTTGAGTCTATCCAACTCGGCCAACACCAGCTTTCTCTCCTCATCGCGCCGCGCTTCTTCCTGACGTTCACGAACGACGATGTTTCGCAGCAGTTCGTTTTCTCTTGCAAGCTGGGGTGAATCCTCGCTGTTTGCTCCTGCCAGCCTGGCCGTTTGAAGTTCTGCGCCCGCGTGTTCCAGCTCAACATCCAGCTCCGCGGCTCGGGCCGCGAGGTAATGGTTTCTATTTTGGATTTCAGTTAGCTGCTGTTGAAGCTGCGCCATTTGTCCTTCCATCTCGGCCAATTTCTCTACAGCTTTGGGATCGCCCTCAGTGAGTTTCCTGGCCTTCTCCTCCGCGGTTGCAAGTTTCTGTTGCAGGTCATTCTTCTCGGCCAAGAGCGACTGAAAACGTTCTTCTGATTCCTTCGCCGATTTCAGTTGGGAGAGCGCGTCATCGCGTTCACGCTCGCGCGCAATGATATGATTGTTTGCCTCGGCGAACTTTGCCTGGGTATCGTCTCTTTGCGTTTCCGCCGCCGCACGCGCTTGATCGGCTGCGGCAATGGCCGCTTTTAATTGTGCTACTTCGGCAGGTAATTGCTGCTGTTCCCTTTCACTGTTACCTTCCAACCCTTGCGAAGCCTTTGATTCCTGAAGCTGCGCGAGTTGGTCTCGCGTCTGACGTTCTGATTTCTTCGCCTCATCGAGATCGTTCTGGGCTCGCTCCAGCTTAGAATTTGTCTCGTTCAAACGCGTATCGACTACTTCCTTTTCTTTTCGTGCGGTCTCCAGATCCCCGCGCGTCTTGTCGAGCGCCGCTTGCAGCTCGGCGACTTTGTCGCGCAAGTTCTTTGTGGCGACCTTGGCTGAGGTATCCCGCGGCCGCTCGCTCAGGGTCTGGGATTGCGGCGACAAGGCTTCGGGGCCAGGCTCAGACCAGGCGTCACTCTCAGGCGCTGCGGGCGCAATGTCAGGCAAGGGACTGGAGCTCGCGTTGAGTTGGGTTTGCCTTGTGATCCGCTCCTGAAGTCTCAGAATCGCTTCGCTGATTTTGCGCCCGCGATATTCCACAACCACTGGCTGCCACTGAGCGTGCGATTTGCGCAATTCCTCGATCAAGCTGCCGGCGAACCGATACTTGGCCAAAGCAGTCTTGAAGCGGTCCTGGTGCTCGAGTTTTTCACCTTGTTGCGCGGAGAGATACGCTTTGAGGAAAATTTCGCTCGGATCGTCCTGCTGCCCAAAGATGACAGAGGCTCCAAGGAAGAGCATTAGTGTGATCGAAGCCACACCCGCTCGCCCGATTAAGGTGCAAGGTGCAACGATACACTGGCTCCGGGGGGAGATGTGTTTCACCGCCGCTGAGTGTTAGCGGATTGGGCCACGCATGTCGAGTCCTTTGTTTGCAAAAAAACGTTGGAATTTTAGAGTCTCAGTTCGAACCAGTGAATGGTGGTCGTAGCTCAATGGTAGAGCCCCAGATTGTGGTTCTGGTTGTTGCGGGTTCGAGTCCCGTCGGCCACCCCAAATTGATTTAAGATTTGCGATTACCGATTGCCGATTGCCATTCTGTAAATGGGAAATCCGAAATCGAAAATCGCAAATTTCCCAGTGCCTGTAGCTCAACCGGATAGAGCTTCTGACTTCGGATCAGAAGGTTGGGGGTTCGAATCCCTCCAGGCACGCTTTCTTTGAATTGGATGATTTCTTAGTCTCACGAACCATGACGAGCGACCGGGACGCAAAATTCATGCACGCTGCGTTGGCGGAAGCAGAAAAGGGGGTCGCCCGGACGAGCCCCAATCCGGCCGTCGGCGCTGTCCTGGTGATTGATAATCAAATAGTGGCAAAAGGACATCATCGCGAAGCAGGACGACCGCATGCTGAGATCGAGTGTCTGCGCGATTTCGGTACGCCGGTTCCCCCGCGGTCGACACTTTACATTACCCTAGAGCCGTGTTCGACGTTCGGGCGCACGGGAGCCTGCACAGATGCGATCATCAGCGCTCGAATCAGAAACGTAGTCATCGGCGCGGCCGACATAAACCCACGGCACTGCGGTAGAGGCATAGTGCAGTTGCGAAAAGCAGGCGTCACAGTGCGGGAAGGCGTCCTGGCGGAAGAGTGCACACGACTCAACGAGGCTTTCAACAAATGGATTGTGACAGGACGCCCTTTCGTGATCGCTAAATGCGGCATGTCTCTCGATGGTCGATTGACGCGTACATTTGGCGAGCCTCGATGGATCACCGGAGGTACTGCTCGCCATCATGCGCATGCGCTTCGTGCGCGGGTGGACGCAGTGCTCGTGGGAGCAGAGACTGTGCGTGTGGACAACCCCCGCTTGACAGTTCGCGGGGTGCACCGGGCACGACAACCGTGGCGAATTGTGCTGACCCGCTCAGGTCGGTTACGGCGGCGGGCTCATCTTTTCTCGGACAGATTTGCTGCGCGAACGTTGATCTATCAACAGAAGCCTTTGGCAAGCGTACTGAAGGATCTCGGTAAACGAAGCATCACCAGTGTCTTAATCGAAGGTGGCGGCGAGGTCCTTGGTGAGGCACTCGACAACCGGCTCATTGATAAAGTGCAGATTTATTTGGGGCCAATTTTAACCGGAGGACCAGTGATCGCATTCCCCGGTCGGGGAACGAACAAAACTGCGGATGCGTTGCAGCTGCGCGATGTTCGCTATCAAACGATCGGGCAAACTGTCTGTATCACCGGTTATCCAGACGTTATGGAAAGCATATAGACGGCAACTTTCGGTCTTACTCGCTGTTGAATCACTGGGAGGTGAGATAATGAAGAAACTTCTGTTAATTGCACTCGTGGCCGGGGGTTTGATGTTCACGGCCGCACCGCGTTCTGATGCTGGCGTTTCGGTCGGAATTGGATTCGGGTTTCCTGTGGCATATCCATATCCATACGCATATCCATATCCTTACGGATTCTATGGACCAGCCGTTTACGGGGGACCATCATTTTACTGGCACAACGGACATCGCGTTTTTGTCGCGCGACATCCCCATGTTCACCACGTTCATCATCGATAACGAATTGAATGCGGTATCCACGAAATCCCTGAGCTGGCTCGACATCCACGTCGAGCCAGCTTAATCACGGAACTCGCGGATCTAGTTTCCGGATTTTTGCGAAGCTGGCGGTTTTGCAACGGGACTCTTGCCGGGCTGATCGATCTGAAATTCCTTTTTCAGCTGTTGAATCAGTGCCGGGATTTCTTTTTGCCGCTCTGCTTCGATTTGCTGCCGCAGCCCTTGTTCGACTTTTCGGCGTTCTTGGATGTAACGGGATTCAAACTGCGCCCGTTCCTGTGGGCTCAGCTGAAGACCGGAGTCGCGAACGGCTGTATCAGCTTCGCGCGTCATACTCTGCCGGCGCATGTTTTCCCGCTGCCGCATCAGATTGCGTTGTTCCGGGGTCATCTGCATCCAAAGCTCAGCGTTGCGCCGGAAGTTTTGACGGGCGTCCGGCGGCATTGCGAGCCAGCGCTCTCTTATACTCTGCGCGGACGGCTGCTGCCCAGGCGGAGGCCCATGAAGTTGACTTGACGGTGCTCCGTGAGGCGCTGGCATTGGGGCAGGACCATGAGGCGCTCCCATGAGGGGCGGCGGACGGCCAATGGGGCCGCGATGCTGTTGTGGCTGCGCTTGTGCGGCTGCGCAACACAAAGCGAAAACCGACAGGCAAATGAAAAATCTAGAGAGTTGGCTTTTCTTCCCACACGTTATTTTCATCCCAGGCGATCAGTTCATCCAGATCCGCCACGACTTCATAATCCTGTGGATCGACTTTAGCCACTACATCTAAGTCACTCGAAGACGCTGATCGCGGACCTGGATAATGCGTGACAAGAGCAAGGGCGACAGCGACTGCTGCCACCGCCGACGCCCCGACAAGCTTACGCACGCTGAACCAGCTCCGCACTCGGTCAAAACGAGCCCGTCCCTGCCGAACTTTTCTCAGAACGTCTCGGGCAAAAAATGGCGACAGCGTGGGCTCAGGAAGCCGGCCGAGAACATCCCATAGCTCTTTGTCATCTTCAGGTTCCATATTGTCCATTGGATTCAACCGTTTGCGCGCCCCGAAGTTGCGCTCGAAGGCGGTTGAAAATTATGTTCAAATGCCTGGCGCCTCAAGGAAACCTTCGAGCTGCCGAATCCGCGTTGGATGCCGCATTTTGCGCAGGGCCTTCGCTTCGATCTGGCGAATGCGCTCGCGAGTGACTTGGAACTGGCGGCCCACTTCCTCAAGGGTCCGGCTATATCCGTCGACAAGTCCGAATCGTTGCTCAAGCACTTGCCGTTCGCGATCGGTGAGCGTTTCCAGCACATCCTTGATTTTTTCCTTCAGCAAAACGATGGCAGTCATGTCGCTGGGATTCTCGGCGCCCCGGTCCTCAATGAAATCGCCAAAGTTGGTCTCTTCGCTCTCGCCCACCGGCGACTGAAGTGAAATCGGCTGCTGCGCCATCTTTAGGACGGCGCGAACACGGTCCACCGGCAGGAGCACTTCTTCAGCCACCTCTTCAGGCGAAGGCTCCCGCCCGTATTCCTGTACCAGCTGTTTTTGGACGCGTAACAGCTTGTTAATCGTCTCAATCATGTGGACGGGAATCCGAATCGTTCGCGCCTGGTCGGCGATCGAGCGGGTAATAGCCTGCCGAATCCACCACGTCGCATATGTTGAGAACTTGTATCCGCGCCGGTATTCAAACTTTTCCACCGCCTTCATCAGGCCCATGTTCCCTTCCTGGATCAGATCAAGAAATGACAACCCGCGATTTGTGTATTTCTTTGCGATGGAAATAACGAGGCGGAGATTGGCCTCAACCATCTCAGTTTTGGCTTTGAATGCCTGACGCAGCCAGCTCTTGAGCGTCCGATATTCCTCCGCATAGTCGGAGAGGGAAAACCAGAGACTCGTTTCCAGCTCGCCGACTTTCTTCTGAAGCTGCAATCGACGTTTTTTGCTGCGAGGATTTTTAGCGAGCTCGCTCTGCAGATAAAGCGACGTATGGTGCGCCTCGTCTGCCAGGTGCACAAGCTCCTCGGTAACCCGCTGCTTGAGATAAAAACGGGGGTAAATCCTTTGCAGGGCAGCCATCGTTCTCTGCAACGCCCTGCGCTTCTGGGATGCTCTGTTGGAAACATCGCGTGCAAGCTCGGTAAAGTGCCGAGTGACGGAAACGCTTAGTTTTTCCACTTGTTTGCACAAACGCGGCAGATTTTTCATGTACCTTTCCCGGCTCTCGATTTTTTTATCGAGGATCACGCGGTCGAAGCGTTCCCGGCCCTCGAGGAGTTTGCGGGCAAGATCGAGATGACCCCGAGCAACAAACCCGAAACGGTTAAGATGCTTCTGCACCATGGCTTCAGCCTCCTCAATGCGCTTCGAGATTTCGACCTCCTGGTCGCGGGTCAGCAACGGCACCTGCCCCATCTGCTTCAAATACATCCGTACAGGGTCATCCAGGATATCAACCTTTGCTGGCACCCTGCCTTCCTCTTCGTCCTCCTCCTCATCAACGTCTTTCTTGCCGTCCCTGTAGCGATCCACTTCGGACGCTTCGATGATATCGATCTCCAGGCGACGCAGACGCGTGAGAATCAGATCCAGTTCGTCGGCGTCGGTAATGCCTTCGGGCAAGGCTTCGTTCAGATCGTCGAACGTGAGATGGCCTTGTTCCTTTGCCAGCTTGATAAGTTCCCGAATGCGCGCTTGAACTTCGATGGACGAATACAAACCGGAAACGCCGAGAGTCGGCACAGATAGTGGTCCATTGTTGTTAGGCCGTGCTGGTGAACACGTGATTCGTTTGCGCCCAAGCGCCTTCAGCCGCGGCGGTTTCTTGTGGTTTCCGCGCCCATTCAAATGCGCTTTGGGTGCGGTGCGCCTGCGGCTAACTTTAAGCCGCCGCACCGACGACCGTCGGCTGCTCCCGCTTCGTTTCGAATGCCTGGCCAAGTTTGTTCGGTTAAGGATTTGGACTAAGGCCTTCGGCCTGCCACGCGACGGTTCATGACACCTGAGTGCCGCCCCCGCCGACGGGCCGACAAAATTCGTGGAGCTGTTCCTGCAGGTCAAGAATTTGTTTTTGTAAATTTACGATCTCACCGGCGCTCAGCTCCGGCAGTTTGATTCGGTTTTTTGCTGCCTCCAGGCGGCGACGCACAACACCCTGGCAAATTCCCTGCCACCACTTCTCGACCATTGTCTCGGTGGCTGTGGGCATCTTTTGAAGCAGCCATAAGGAAATGAGCCGTTCCTCCTCTGGGGAAAGCGTCGCCATGAACGCGTTCAGCGATGCAGGGTCATCTGGTTGCAGTTCGCTTTCCAGAATCCGAATCAGAATGCCCGAGTCCGGGACGTGTTCGAGGAGCTCGCGCCATTTTTGGGCGCGAAGGAAATTCCGCGCGGTTTCATCGCGCAACGCGAGAAGGCAGAGCATCGCGATGTCGTGCGCGGGAGTGGGAGCCGAGGGAGCAGCGGCTGCTGCTTCGATTGTTCCCGCACGTTCGCGCTGTGGCTTGGGTAAGAGAGTTTCAAAATCTGATTTCGAAACACCTAGTCTGGAGCTGACCTTGCTTGCCAACTCACCCCGCAAGAAGGGATCCCGAGTGTATGATAGGGCGACTGCCATTTGCCTAGCCAACTGCATTTTCGCCGTTATAGATGTGAGATCCGTCTGCTCAGCAGAACGTGCGATCCAGTAATCGAAGAATTCTGGGGCTTCCGCGATACGTTTTTCAAACGCTTCTTTTCCCTCACGTTGAATCAATGAATCCGGATCCTCACCAGCCGGTATTTCGGCAATACGCACAGTCAACTCGTACGCGAAAGCATTGAACCATGCGCGATCCTTCTGCAATAGCGCTTCGAGAGAACGCTCAGCTGCTTTCATCCCGGCGGCGTCTGCATCGAAGCACAGTACGACTTCATCAACATAGCGCTTCAGGATTCGCGCCTGATTGTCCGTGAACGCAGTCCCCTGCGGCGCCACGACATTCGTGATGCCTGCTTCGAACAAGCTGATCAAATCAAGTTGCCCTTCGCACACGATCGCACAGTTCGCCTCGATCAGTGCCCGCTTGGATTTGTGTAATCCGAAAAGCACGTTGCCCTTTCGGAAAAGTGGCGTCTCGGGCGAGTTCAAATATTTCGCCGCGCCTTCCTCGTCCTTCAGCAGGCGCCCGCTGAACGCGATGACTTCGCCAATGTCATTGCAGATTGGAAACATGATACGGTCGCGAAACCGATCGTAGGCACTCTGGCGTCGGTGCGTTTCATTCTCGTCCTTTGTCTTGAGCACGCCGCCCGTAATGAGTTCGCGCGTGTCATAGCCTTGCGCCCGCGCCCAACCGCCAAACGCGTCCCATTCATCCGGCGCATATCCAAGCTGCCATCGTTTCGCTATCTCCCCAGTGATTCCGCGCTGTTTTAAATATTTGCGTGCGGGTTCACCGATTTCTTTTTTGATCAAATTTTCATGGAACCATTCCGCCGCTTCAGCATGTAACTTCAGCAGATTCTTGCGTGTCTCGTATTGTCGATCTTCGTCCGACGCACCACGCTTTTCGACCACTGTGACGCCGGCGCGCGCTGCGAGCTTGCGCACCGCCGAAGGAAAATCGATGTGCTCATAATCCATGACGAACCGGAAAACGCTGCCGCCTGCGCCGCAGCCGAAGCAATGAAAGGTCTGTCGGCTCGGGCTCACTGTGAACGACGGCGTTTTCTCCTGATGAAAGGGGCAGAGCGCCTTGAAATTTGCTCCTGCGCGTTTCAGCGGAAAATAGGAGCCGATTACTTCGACGACATCGTTTGCGGCGGCGACTTGCTCAATTGTTTCTGATGGAATTGCCACAGGGAAACTGGCAAGATTATCCGCGTCTGATCAATTGAAAACATGAAGATTTGGCCGATCAGCATTTGCGTCGCTTGTGTCCTCAGCGTCGCTGCGCCAGCTACTGCCAGCGAAACGATTCACAAAGGCGATGTCGTCGTGGTACCATTGCACGGCGAAGTTTCGCCTTCGCTGCTGGCGTTCCTGCGGCGCGCAGTGAAAACGGCCGAGAGCAACGAAGCTTCCGGGATCGTGTTCGACATGAACACTTACGGCGGGCGCCTCGATACAGCGGCCGAGATTGTGAACGCGCTCAACCAAATCAAAATCCCCACTTACACTTTCATCAACACAAACGCGGGATCGGCTGGCGCGCTCATCGCGGTCGCTACGCAACACGTTTACATGGCGCCGGTGAGTGCAATCGGCGCCGCAGCGCCGATCCTGCCGACGGGCGAAGATCTTCCGTCCACGGCCAGGGAAAAAACGATTTCGTATTGGTCTGCGCTCGTCCGAGGTTCGGCGATTAAGAACGGCCACAATCCCGACGTCGCTGAAGCATTCATGAACAAGGACAAAGAGGTAAAAATCGGCGACCGCGTCGTGCATCCAAAAGGTGCGGTGCTAACCCTCAACGCGCAGGAAGCCACCGAAAAGATCAACGGCAAACCGCTACTGGCTGAAGGCATTGTCGATTCGGTCGGGGATCTGACCAAGCGAGCTGGACTCAAAGACAACATCATGAGGATCGAGCCAACTGGCTTTGAGCAGCTTGCATTTTGGATTACTGCGCTTGCGCCGTTGCTGCTGCTCGGCGGAATCCTCGGAGCCTATTTGGAATTCAAGATTCCCGGAGCGACCTGGCCCGGGGTTATCTCTGCAATTTGTTTTGCCCTCTTTTTCCTCGGCCATTATCTCGCCGGACTCGCCGGCTGGGAGGTCGTTGCGCTCTTCGTTCTGGGAATGGTTCTGGTACTGATCGAAATACTTTTCTTCGCGCACAGCACGATCATTTTCGGAGTTCTCGGAGTATTTCTCATCATCGGATCCCTGCTCTGGACGATGATCGACCGTTATCCGCAGCAACCTTTTCTCCCGACCGGCAAAATGCTTGCCATCCCATTGCTCAACATGTTCATCGCGCTCGTGGGAGCGTTGATCGTGATTGCGCTCCTTGCGCGTTATCTTCCGCGCACCAGTTTCTACCGACGCTTTGCGTTGATCGATTCAAATCCTCCCGGACCATCTCTCGCCGGCGCGCCGCGACACTTCGCAACCGCACTGGCGCTCGCGCCCGGAATGCAAGGAACCGCTGTCACCGTGTTGCGACCCAGCGGCAAAGCGCGTTTCGCCGATCACGTTGTCGATGTGGTCACCGAAGGAGAATTCATCAGCCAAAAAACGCCAGTCACTGTGATCCAAACCGACGGGATGCGCGTGGTAGTGAAGAGCGCCATTCAGGTCTAGTCAATCTTGGTTATCCACCAGCAACGACGCGGATGAATTCGATCTGGTCGCCTTCAGCAAGTGAGCGCTCTGGCCATTCGTGTCGATGCAAGGCCAGGCCGTTGTGCTCCACCAAAATCGATTGCGGCGGCAATTCATAGCGCTCGATAAGCTCGGCGATCGTTTTCGCTTCGCGAGTGTCCACAGATTCGCCGTTGACTGCAATCTTCATACGCGGCAAAGCGCCTGATCCCAATCTTTCCAAACCGGCTCGAGCCCGCGACGGCGAAGGAGTGCGGCGATTTCGGCGGGGGAACGTTCGTCGCTGATCTCAAATTGGCCGGTGGCAATTTGATCTTCGCCGTCCTGGTATTCCGGCGCGAGGATGCGGCCACGCAAAGTGCGATGCAAATGTTCACGGCCTTGCCGGGTGTAACCGCCGGGCTCGGTATGACTGCCGGCGCTCATCATTGTAACGCCCATGGAAGCCAAAGCATTGCGGAGCGGCGCGCGCTCGCGCGTGCTGAGCACGATCCCAACCTGCGGGAACATGATGCGCAACGCGCACACCAATTGCACAAGCTCGCGGTCGCTCATTGTGAATAGCGGGCGAAATCCACCGGGTGCCGGACGCAAACGAGGCACGCTCACCGTGATCTGCGCTTGCCAGCAGCGTTTGAACAAATGTTCCAAGTGTGCAGCTAGCGCGACGGCGTCATCCTGCCATCGCGACAAGCCGATGAGAGCACCAATGCCGAGCCGCCGAAAACCGGCCGCGTAGCCGCGTTCCGTGCATTCAAGGCGATAATCAAAATCGCGTTTCGGCCCAGCCGTGTGCATCTCGGCATACACACCACGATTGTAGGTCTCCTGATAAACGACGAGGCCTTCGGCGCCAGCCTCGACAATTGGCACATAATCCTCGGTATCCATCGGGCCGACCTCAATGGAGATCGATGAAAAATCGAGCGCGAGCGCGCGCACGCACTCGGCGAGATAACCGCCACTCACAAATTTCGGATGCTCGCCCGCGACTAGAAGGATTTGGCGAAATCCGTGCCGCGCGAGATGCTGCGCTTCGGCCACAACTTCATCGACGGTAAGCGTGACGCGCAGGATCGGATTGTCCCGCGAGAAACCGCAATACCGGCAGTTATTGACGCATTCGTTTGAAAGATATAGCGGCGCGAACAGGCGCATCGTGCGCCCAAAGTTTTGCATTGTCACAGCGCGGGAAGCTTGCGCCATCGATTCAAGTTCCTGATCCGTTTTTGGGGTGATCAGATGCTCGAAGCGCCCAATCAGCTCCGACTTTTTCAAGACAAGGCTGTCCAATGTCTCTGCAAACGACATCAGCATAATTTCGTGCGCAGGGCTAGATTCGCAAATTGGCGTTACAAAAAGGCGGCGTCCAATGTTCCGCACGCCGCCGATGCAAATGCCTTAACGACTTAGAAAGCGAAACTTACGCCGGTGCGCACCATACCAAAGTTATTTTCTGGTCCGTTCACGAAATTCCAGCTGAAATCACTGACCCAACCTATGTGCGGCGTAAGACGTATCTCAAGCCCGCCGCCGACCTGACCTAGCGCCTCGGTTTGCGCTCCTGTAAAGCCTTCGGTCTGGACGATGTCAAAACCTTCTCCCTCTTCAACCACGCGTACATTTTTCGGCCGCTGGCCACCACCAAAAATGGCCCCGCCGCCTCCGAAAATATATGGGGAGAAACGGGTGCAAGAAATTGGATAACGCAGCGTCAATGTCCCCAACACAGCTCCAATGGTGTTGGTGGCACGGCCGATATTGCTCTCAAAGATCCCATCGCTGAAATCGACGAAAGTACTTTCGCGCGCCTGTCTGGCGCTCGCCGCCCATCCTTCAATTCCGACGCCGAAATAACGCATGAAGAAGTATTTGATATCTCCGCCACCACCCCAAGCATGGTCAGCTCCTATATAGCGGTCATTAGCCCACTCAGTTCCGGTGAAAATGTAGGTACCCCAGAGGCTGACGTTAATTTCCCTGTCCGCGTACCACTCCGGGCAAGGAGAGGGAGCAACCTGCTTCATTTCTTTTCCGGAATACTCTGTTCCTGCGAGACCGGACGAAGCGACTACACCAACCCCAAACAGGCACAACACTAACTGCTTCATCTGTTTCTCCTTTTGGTTAAGTTCCCATGCAAACGTTGCGCGTCTCAGTCAATAAACCACTCCGCGGCACATTCGGATGCCATGAGTCTGAGGTTAGTCGCCGGAAATTGCAAGCTTTTTGAGCGCTTGCCGACCGGCTCAGGGTTTCAATTCCACCCCTGTATTCGCGTCTGTGATGGTAAACTTCTCGTGGTGAAAGCTGGGGTCGCCCCGAAACATCAGGCGCCCTGCGTAACGGCGCTCGAGTTCCACCAGCAGTTCTTCGTCTTCCTCTTTTAATCGCTTCAGAACATCAGGGTTAAGGATCACCCGAATGTCGTGGATGGAGTCCTGGTATTTGCGCATGACGGTGTTGAGGGTCCTGTGCAATTCCACGCTCGTAGTCATGGTCGTTTTCACTACCCCGCGCCCGCTGCAGTAGGGACAATTTTCATAAATCGTGTCGCTGAGGCTTTCCTGTGCCCTTTGTCGGGTCATCTCCATGAGGCCAAGCTGCGAAATGGGAAGCACATGCGTTCTGGCCTTGTCACGCTTGAGCCGTTCCTTCATCAGATTATAGACCGACTGTTGATCTTTGCGGCTTTTCATGTCGATGAAATCGGCAATGATCAACCCACCGATGTTGCGTAATCGCAGCTGCCGCGCAATCTCGTCTGCTGCTTCGAGATTCGTTTGCAAGATTGTTTTTTCGACATCGCGCCCACCTTTGTTTCGGCCAGTGTTCACGTCGATGGCCACCAGCGCTTCGGTTTCGTCGATTACAATATAGCCACCGCACTTCAGCCAAACCTGGCGATGAAACGCGTCATCGATCTGTTTCTGCACACCGTACGTCTCGAAGATAGGCGTCGCACCGTCGTAGTGCCGAACGCGGTTCCGCGCGCGCCGGGAGATTTGCCCCACCATGTCAGCCATCCGATCGGTCGCCGCGCCATCGTCACAAACGATTTCGTTGATCTCTTCCGTGAGAAAATCGCGCACCGTTCGTTCGACCAAATCCGGCTCTTCAAATAGCGTACAGGGCGCGGGCTTGTCTTGAATGGCCTGATCGACTTTGGCCCATTGATCGAGAAGAACTTGCAGGTCGCGCACAAAATACCGCGCGCGTTGACCTTCTCCGACTGTGCGGATGATGACGCCGACGCCATCAGGAATATCCAGTTGACGAAGAATTTTGCGCAGCCGCTCACGTTCCTTCGGTTCCTCGATTTTTCGAGAGATACCGCTGCGATCGCTGAACGGCATCAGCACCAAATAGCGACCGGCAAAACTGAGATTGGTCGTGACGCGCGGCCCCTTGGTGCCGATTGGGCCTTTGGTAACCTGCACGATCACATCCGAACCCACCGGGTAAATGGTGGGGATGTCTTTAACGGTGATCCGCTTGCGGGGGCGCTTATTCGAGCGCCTGTCGATTTCTTCGACCCCGCTGTCGAGCGCCGCGGGAATCGCATCCCAAAAATGGAGGAAAGCGTTCTTTTCGAAGCCGATGTCAACAAACATCGCCTTCAAACCCATCTCGATGTTTTTGACTTTGCCCTTGTAAACGCTGCCTACGATGTTCCGCGCGCTCTTACGCTCAACACTGTATTCCTCGAGGCGGCCACCCTCGAGCAAAGCCACACGGGTCTCGAGTTTCTCCACGCTCAGTATGAGTTTGTTGCCGGTCTTGCGTGAAGGCAGACCCAAAATCTTTCTTACCTTGTCTATCATAAAAATTAAGGGGTTGGCCGGTCATCAGCCAAACTGCCGATGCGAACTGTGTTGGCGATTCTGACCGAAGATTCATCTTGTACTTGTACGCTGACGGCTAGGCGGCGGAGGCGGAGGAGCCTGCCGAGGATGTACTCCAAAGAGCCGTTGGAAGAAGTTGCGGGGGGCGGCGGGCGCGGCCGGGACAGCGCGGGCCACGGGAGCATTTCCTCGCCGACGCACTTTTCCCTGAGAATCTGCTTCTGGTTCGACGTCAGGCGAAGCGTCTGAGCTTGCCATTTGCACAGTGGCACTCTGCGATTGGTCTGGACTTTCTTCGTCGTCGCCTCCGAGGTTGCCTCCCGCATCATGAAAGCTCACTGCTTTGATCAATTGGAGCGGATTGGCCTTATGTGCGGGCGCTAGCCAAGCCACCTGCATATCGAACTTGTCTTCATCCTGCGCGAGCGTGCGTTCCAGAATGCGTGTAGCAATCGGGCCCGCGACCTCGCCGCCGTGTCCGGAGGCGCCCTGTACCATCACTACGACAACATACTTCGGATGGTCAAATGGCGCGAAACAGGCAAACCACGCCACGTTTTCCTCGTGTCCGCGGTCGGTGGCCTGCGCCGTCCCGGTTTTCCCCGCCACCACCCAATCCTTCAAGCGCGCTCTGCCACCGGTGCCGCCATCTTCATTAACAACTTTCCAAAGGCCTTTGCGCACAACGTCAATTTTGTCAGGTGAGATTTCCTGACGTAAATCCGATCGCACACGCGGCGATGGCGTTGCCGGATTGCCTCGCTCATCCAGAACCGGAGAGCCGTCTTGCTTCAAAACTTTGTCGACCAGACGTGGGTAATAGCAGATGCCGCCATTTGCGATTGTCGCGTAGGCCATCGCCAATTGAAGTGGCGAAACAAGCGTGTATCCCTGGCCAATCGAAACATTGGCCGTTTGCGCCTGGGACCATCTCTCCTGGGCATGGTGAATTTGCATCCACTCCGGCCCCGGCATATTGCCGGTTTGTTCTCCTGACAGTTGGAGCCCGGATTCTTCGCCAATTCCCAACATTTTCCCAACGACATCGATTGACTGAATGCCAGCTGCGTTTCCGTACTGATAGAAGAAGGAGTCACATGACACCTTAAGCGCATCCGCGAGTCCGATGTTGCCGTGCGTGTAATGCTTTTCGGCTACCCAACATCGGAAAAAGTGATCGCCGTAACTCACACCGCCGCCGCAGCTGTAATGCGCGTTTAGGAGATTTTTGGTGCCGCGCAATCCGGCGAGGGACGTGATGAGCTTAAATGTAGAGCCTGGCGGTAGGCAGCTAATCGCGCGGTTGACCAGGGGGTCGCCCTCGTCTTTCTGCAGCGTTGTCCAATCCTTCGCCTTGATGCTCGGGATGAAAGTATTTGGATCGAATGAGGGAACAGAAGCCATCGCCAGAATGTTGCCATTGTTCGGATCGACAACTACTGCACCCGCCCGGCTTACGGCGCGCAGCGCTTCCTCCGTAATCGCTTGGATGCGCGCATCGAGCGTGAGGAAAACGTTGGCGCCTTGCTCCGGGGGATCTTCCCGCAAGATTCCATCAATGGTGCCCTTCGCGTTGCGCCGTAAATAACGCACTCCAGGTTTCCCGCGCAGGTACTCGTCCATGGTTCTTTCCACGTTCGATTTTCCTTCTACGTCTCCCTGGTAAAACGTAAATTTCGCTGCGTCCTCTTTATCGATGTCGTTTGGCATGCCGACGTAACCCAGAAGATGCGCGGCAAGCCCGCCATAAATGTAAGAACGCACGGGTTTGATGGTGAGTTCTACCCCCGGCAAACCGACATCATGTTCCGAAAATTTCGCCAAAGTAGGAAAGTCGATGTCTTTAACGTAGGAGTATGGGACTTCGGTATCGTTGCGATAGTGTTTCTGTAACCGGCCTGCGTTGTAATCGCGTGCAAGATCGAGATCGTTGAGCCGTGGGACGATGCCGTTATTGACAATCCTGATGATGTCCGGTTCCTTCAGGTCTTTCGGCATTCCATTAATGGTTGCTCGATACTCGGTCACTGGCGGCTGACCAAAGCGTTCGCGATAGCCTTTGACCATTTCCGGCAGGTAAAAATCGACCTCATAACTAGCGCGGTTTTGGACAAGCGTAAGGCCATTGCGGTCTTTGATTTCGCCGCGCACCGATGGAATGCGGACAGTGGCTTGAGAGCTGCCGCGAATCTGCACCGTCCATTCCGCGCCGTGCGCCACCTGTATCCACCAAAGTCGAAGACCGAGTGAGCCGACGCCCAAGAGCATGAACAGCCCGAGGAATTGAATGCGCAAACGGTAACTGAGGCGGTGCTTTCTCATTCTAGCTGCCCTCTTTCCGGACTGTATGAATAGGCCGTCATCCGACTGAGCCATTGCAAACCCCAAAAGAAAACCGGCGCGATGGCCATTGCGATCAGACCTGGCCCGGCAATCTGCCACCAGATTTCAGGAGTAAACACTAGCGAACCGCGGCGAAACGTGATCATGAGATATTGCGCGAGAACTATTAACGAAGTAAAAACGCCGCTCAGGATGCAATGCACCTCCCAGTGGCCGCGGGCAAAGAGCGGTCGCAGGCCATGCATTATTCCTGCCAGCACACCGTAGAGAAGTATCGATGATCCGGCTGAGATTTCAACCTTGCCGCCAATCACCTGAACAGTAAGCGCATCCAGCAGGACGCCCGCGAACAAGGCCAGCGCGAGCATAAGGGGAAAGGGCAAAGCCATTGCACCATAGAAAACAATTACCGGCACAATGTAAACATGCGCATTATAGAGCCACGGCAGTGCGGGGATCAACAGTTCGGTGATCTGTGCCACCAGGACCAGCAACAAGAGACAAGCAAAAAAAATCATCTGCGCCCCGTCACCACGAACAGGTCCTCCAGATGGGAAAGGTCCACGGCAGGTGTGAGTTGCGCCTGTCCATCCAAGGCGCGAACGCGAAAACTTTTTACCACTCCGATGAGTAAACCCGAGGGGAAAACACCGCCTACGCCTGAAGTATAAACTTTCTGCCCCGGCTTGAGGTCAGCCTGTTTTGACAAGAAATTCAGGTCCAATACCGGCGTGAGTCCACTGGTTACGCGCTCGCCGGAAACGATGCCCTGTTCGCGACTTCCTTCCACTGATGCTGCGACCCGGCAACTTTCATCGGAAATCAACAAAACGACTGAGATTGTCTCGCTTACGGTAGTGGTCTTTCCCACCAGGCCTACATCGGTTACCACCGGCATGTCGGTTTCAATTGCGTCTCTCTTCCCGCGATTAATGGTAAGGGTTCGCCACCAACTCGAAGAGTCGCGCGCGATCACTTCCGTAGGGACTAACTTGAACACGGAACGCTCGCGATAGTTGAGGGCGTGGCGCAGCCGGTTCACTTCATGTTCAACATCGCGCAAGGCTTGGTTAGTGGCGCGCAGCTCTCGATTCTCTACCTGTAAGGTAGCGGTCTCGTGCTCTAATTGGTCAAGCGACTTTAACCCCGACCGCACCGAGGTAATCTGCTTTTTGATTCCCGAGCCACCGGTCAAGAATGGCGCCAGCAGCCGATAAACACCAGCCTTGAACTTTTGAGTGGTCTCCGGCCCGAAGCTGAGGAAATACCCGAGAATCGCGCCGAAAATCAGCAGGGCGATGACATTTGTACGGCTCATTTCAAAGCCGAGCGTTTCGCAAAGCCTCCCACCGGCGCTCGAGAAAATGCCGTTGGTTGTTTAGCGCCACTGGCGATCAGCTGAAGCCACCTGGCGCAAAAATTTAAGTTCATTGAGGCATTTGCCTGTTCCTTCCGCCACTGCGCTGAGCGGGTCTTCCGCTACATGAACAGGCAACCCGGTTTCCTCACTCAAAAGCTTGTCAAAGCCGCGCAGCAGGGCGCCACCGCCGGCCAGCACAAGCCCACGATCCACCAAGTCCGCTGATAGCTCCGGTGGGCAGCGTTCCAAGGTAATGCGCACCGAATCGACAATCGTCGAAATCGGTTCGAGCAAAGCTTCCCGAACCTCTTGAGAAGTGATCATCAGCGTTTTCGGCAGGCCTGCCACGAGATCGCGCCCTTTAACTTCAACACTCGTTTCTTTTTCGCTCGGATAAGCCGAGCCGATTTTGATTTTGATTTCTTCGGCGGTGCGTTCGCCGACCATCAAGTTATAGGCGCGCTTCATGTACTGCACGATTGCCTCGTCCAGTTCATCGCCCGCTACGCGCACGCTGCGACTAAACACGATTCCTGAAAGCGAAATGATCGCGACTTCCGTCGTTCCTCCGCCAATATCAATGATCATGTTACCTGCAGGATCCTGCACTGGCAGCCCTACGCCGATCGCCGCCGCCATTGGTTCCTCGATCAGATAAACCTCGCGAGCGCCGGCATGAGTCGCCGATTCGCGCACCGCTCGCTTTTCCACCTCTGTAATGCCGGATGGCACTGCGATAACTACCCGCGGTCGCACCCGTACCCGGCGGTTGTGCACCTTGCTAATGAAGTGGCGCAACATCGCCTCGGTAACCTCGAAATCGGCAATCACCCCGTCCTTCAACGGACGCACCGCAACAATGTTGGCCGGAGTGCGGCCGAGCATGCGTTTGGCCTCGTCACCAACTGCGAGGACGCGATTGGTGCCGGCCTGCACCGCCACAACCGATGGTTCACGTAAAACGATCCCCTGATCTTTTACGTAAACGAGCGTGTTAGCTGTACCGAGATCAATCCCAATGTCGCTGGATAGCCAGCCGAAAACGCGGTTGAACATGAATATTATTAGCAGCAGGTCAGCTCGAAAGAAACGCGTTCACGCGGCGCGATTCGGCCGGCTGAAACGCCGTAACATGGAAAGACGCAGCCCGTCGTCAAGCCTATTTCTCTAGCAGCGATGAGATGTTGCAACGCTGGAGTATTGCAGCGGCGCTTGCTATCGCTCAATTACTCCATTACTCAACCATTCAATGGGAAAAGTGATCGTCGCTCCATCCATTCTGGCCGCGGATTTCTCGCGGCTGGCTGAGGAAATCCACCGCGTCGAAGTCGCCGGCGCGGATTGGATCCATTGCGACATCATGGACGGCCATTTCGTCGATAACATTTCCTTCGGGCCGGATGTTGTCCGGCTGGTGCGAAAGGAAACAAGTCTGCCGTTGGATGTGCATCTCATGATCGAGCACGCCGATCATTATGTGCCGCGATTTGCGAAGGCCGGCGCGAACTCAATCACAGTGCACGTCGAACCAGAGGCGAGACACGATGTCGTAAAAACCTTGCAGCGCATTCGAGATGCTGGTTGTCGCGCCGGCCTGACGTTGAATCCGGAAACAGCATTTGAATTAGTCGAACAGTTCCTCGGCAAATTCGATATGCTGCTCGTCATGACGGTCCATCCGGGTTTCGGCGGACAACCGTTTCGCGCTGATCAGATGGGAAAAGTCAGGCGCGCGGTGGCATGGAACTCATCCGGTGGGCACAAGATCGACATCGAAGTCGATGGCGGCATTAATCCAAAAACCGCCCGAATCTCAGTGGAAAACGGAGCAAACGTGCTCGTCGCCGGGACATCGATCTTTCATTCCAAAGATTACGCCAAGGCAATTCGTGACTTGCGCGGCGAGTAAGATGACGAGCAATCGTTGGGCTAATGTACTTCAGCCGTTTCAGCCGCGACCACAGGCTCGGCTTCTTCGGTTGTTTCAGCCATTACTTCGTCAGTCTGTGTAACTCGCACAACTTCTTCGATCGTTGTTTTGCCCTGGGCTACGCGCCGCCAGCCGTCCTGCCGCAAAGTTTCCATTCCTTCGGCAATTGCGCACTGCTTAAGCTCGCCGCCGTCGCGTTTTTGCATGATCATTTTTCGCAACGGCTCGGTGATAAGACAGATTTCGTATATAGCCGCGCGCCCCTGGTAGCCAGTCTGCCGGCATTGATCACAACCCGCGCCGCGCTGAAACTGAGTGCCATGTTCTCTCACGGGGAAACCAATCTCGGTCAGGTATTCGCGAGGATAATCAACTAGTTGTGCGCACTCCGGACAAATCGTGCGTACCAGGCGTTGAGCGATGAAGGCTTTGACCACCGACGCGAGCAGAAACGGCTCCACATCCATGTCGAGCAAACGCGTGATGCCGCCCACAGCATCGTTGGTGTGCAGCGTACTGAAAACGAGGTGACCGGTCATCGCTGCGCGAATCGCGATGTCGGCGGTTTCGACGTCGCGAATCTCACCCACCATCACCACGTTCGGATCCTGCCGCAGAATGTGGCGAAGACCTTTGGCGAACGTCAGATCAATCTCCGGCTTCACGTCAATTTGCGACACACCGGGAATGCGATATTCAACCGGTTCTTCGATAGTGATGATGCGCCGCTGCACCGAATTGATGCTGCTGAGGAAGCAATACAGCGAAGTTGACTTCCCACAACCAGTCGGTCCCGTAAGCAGGATAATACCGTTTGGCTGTGTCAGTAGATGACGAATGATTCCTTCCTGCTTTTCGCCCAGGTCGAGTCGGTCAAATCCAAACTGCTGCTCACCACGACTCAGCAAACGCAGACTGATTGACTCGCCGCAGACGGTTGGAATGGTCGAAACGCGTACGTCTATCTCCACATTGCCCGCGAGCAGATTCATTCGGCCGTCCTGAGGCAATCGGCGCTCCGCGATGTCCATGTGCGACATCACCTTCAAGCGCGAGATGATGGCTGATTGCAGGACGCGCAGTTGCGGCGGCACAGCGACCTCGTGCAAGATTCCATCGATCCGATACCTGATCCGAAGGTCGTTTTCCAGCGGCTCGACGTGAATATCAGTAGCGCGCTCCGCAATCGCTTCGCGGATGATCTGGTTAACGAATTTCACTACGGACGCTTCGGGATCATCCGCATTCAGCTCAATGGCGGCGTCGGCATTCTCCAACGCATCCATCGAACCCCTCGTCTTCAGAATCTCGTCGAAAGTTTCCGCGCCGACGCCATAGAGGGCTTTCATTGTGCGCAACAGCTGCGCGCGCGGCACCAGCACCCACTCAGCTGGTTTTTTCAAGAGCTGCCCTGCAAGTTGTCGTCCGATCGAATTGAAAAGATCGTAAGTCGCCAACACGACCGAATTTTCCTTTACCTCGATTGGCAAAATGTGATGTTGAAACACGAAACGGCTCGGCAGGATTGATAAGGTGGCCCGATCAATGTTTTTCGCGTCAATCGAGACGATCGATACCCGGAAGAATTTTCCGATTGCGCCGAGGAACCGTTGTTCGTCCACCTTGCCGGAATCCAGCACCTGATTCACCCACGAACCGCCGTTGAGATTTGTCGCCAGCTGTGCAGCCTCTTCGCTGGAAGGCACACCGCTTTCCAGCAGCAAATTGATGAGCGATTGACTGGGAGCCGTGTTCATTCAACAAACCTCACGGCATGTGTAGCGCCCGCCGCACGGGCGTGGTAAGCGTACCGGTCACGCGCATAGAATAATTCTTTTGGAGCCGCGCTATGGCGAAGCTTACTTGTGGTGAAAATACACCATCGACGGGACCGCAATAATAGCCCAGCCTTAGCAACGCAGTTTGCATCGATCCAACATACGCGGGATCGAGAACAAGTTGGTCGGTGCCCTTAAAATAGTAATTCCACCGCCACCGATATCTGGGCGCAAAATCGGTGGAGTTCACATGAGGCGTCTGATGAGTGGTTCCCCATTCGTCGCGTTGAGCCAACGGATCGATCGATCGAAAAATACCGTAATCGACAACATCAAACTCGTCGGCCTGCGCGACTGTTGCTCCCAATCCGATGATCAAAGCGAGTGCTATTCGTTTCATAACACGATGGGTTTACTACATATCTTTGCTCGCAGGAAGATCCGGGGGCGGCAACGGTAACTGTTTGCCACCTTCCACTTTCGGGCAGTCCGGGCACTCCGCTTGATCGAGTTCTGGGCCAAAATGTGTATTGGTGTTCTCCCATTTTTGGCGCAGCCGATACTGGTCCAGTTTGGTCAGCGTCACCTGCGGACACATGAGAATGATTAACTCTCGGCGCTCCTTACTTGTTGACGTGCCACGGAACGCCGCGCCGATTAGTGGAATGCGCGAGAGATAAGGAATACCGCTGTAACTCTTTTGCTTTTGGTCTTCAATCAATCCCCCTAGAATAATCGTCGATCCATTGTTCGCGGAAACATTAGTGCGGATATAACGCGTGTCGATTGTTGGGACCGAGTTACCACTGATGACTACGTTTCCGTTCGGGACAATACTGTCGATCTTTTGCAAAATATCGAGCGACACTTCCTTTTCGGAGTTAATGAGGGGCACGACCTCGAGCTGAAGCACGACCTGCTTGTACTCGATGCTCGCCGAAACAGCAGCTGTTGTACCCAATGTAGCGGTCGCATTTGTAAGCGTACTTACCGGGACCGGAACCTCTTGGCCGGAAGCGATAATCGCTTTTTTGTTGTTGCTTGTGAAAACCGTCGGACGCGAGAGAACTTTGAACCGGCTGGTGGACTCAAGCAGATGTACAATCGTGGCGAACGCATTGCCAGCTGCGATATAAAGGTTTGTACCCCCACCTACGTTCTGAATAATTTGACTGAAATTGATTAGATTGGAGGGATCGAGAATGTTGCCGGTGACGGCAGGCGATGCCGAGGTATTGGGAAGAGGAATTCCCGGAGCATTCGGCAACCCCGAGAGGTTATTTGAGGTTCCCACGAACCGCTTACCGTACTTTGCGAAGTAATCAGCGCCGAATTCCTCGTTGTTGGTGAGTGTCAACTGACCGATGACCGTGCTCAGCGCCACTTGCGGCGCCTGGACGTCCATCTGGTCGAGAACCTTTTCCACTTTCACCACAACCTCGCGGTTTCCGAGGACGATGATGGAGTTGGCGCGCTGATCTGCGATGAGCTTGGAATTTCCGACGGCGACGGCCTGCGGCGTAGTGTTTACGGGTTGCGTGGAGAGTTCCTCCGAAATATTCAATGTGCTGCCGCTCGAGCTGCCGCCCAAGCCAGTGGTGTTGTTCTGATTCAAGTAGGAATTTGTTCCTGCGCCTCCTCGTTGCTGTTGTTGCTGTTGCGGTTGCGGACTGGCGCCAGGGAGCCCGAGCCCGCCACCGGGAGCGCCGCCAGCACCCTCGGCGCCCGGCTCGGTTAGCGCCTGAACCAACACAGGCAGAACGTCACCGGCAGAAACGTACTGCAAATAGCGGGTAACGGGCTTCGCAAATTCAACGTTGGCATCAAACTCGTGGATCAACTGTCGAATGAACGGCATGTTAATCGGCCGCGTCACGATGTGAATGCGGTTCGTGCGGACGTCAGGAGTAATCTTAATTTTCCCAACGATGACTGCTTCTTCGGAAAGAATACCGCCTCCTCCCTCAGCCTGCATTGGCTGCGGCACACCTCCGGGCATCTTTACTCCACGAACACCCGGTTGGCCCGGCGTTTCCGATTCTTTTTCGAAAATCTCCTTGAGCATATCGACCACCTTGCTGGCATCCGCGCGCTCCAGCTTGATGAACTCGCTCACTACTTCTGCCGGCGCCACGTCCACTTGTTCGATTACACCAGCCAGTTGTCTGATAATGTCGGCGTTTTGCGTTACCAGGAGACTGGACGATTTTGGCAGAGCCAAAATATTGATGGTGCCAGAGCTTCCCTGGAAATACGCCATTAGAACCTGCTGAAGTTCCTGCGGGTCGGCATACTGCAGCCGGAAAAGAAAGCTAATCATTGGGTTGCCCGGCGGGATGTCCGCAAGATCTGAGATGATGGGAACAGGCGCCTTGCGCGGGTTCTGCCCGGCGCCGACCACATCGACGATATCCCGCCCAGCCGGGACAAGCGAAATGCCATTGAGCGCCATGCTCATCTCAATGATCTTGATTGCCTCTTCGCGCGACACGTCCTTGGCGATAAAAATGTTCACCTTCCCTTGTACGAAATTATCCATGACTAATTTCTTGCCGGTAAGCTGCTCATAGAGATGCAACACATCGACCACATCGCTGTTGGGGAATTGGAGCCGGACTGTGGCCGGCGCATTCGGCGGAGCAGCAGGCGGATCCTCGGGGGCTTGCGGATTGACTGCTTTAACGGCCGGCACCGTGGGGCGTTGCGATCCGCCCTGAGCGGAAACCATGGTCGCGCTGGCAAGCACGAGCGTCACGATACAGAAAAGCCGGTGCACAGTCCGTTGTTGCTGGATGGGCGACCCTAGTAGATTTATGAAACCCGTCAACGTATTTCCCTCCAGTGGCAACTTCCCTCAATGCTCTAGCTTCGGGCCGCAGGGACTGGTAGTTTATAGGAGATCGCTATCATTGCAAACGAGAGTCACGCTTCCAATCACGTGTTGTATTCTGGCAGCGACCGCCATCTGCGCCGGACCGCAACAGTCCACAAGTCCGGTTGCCGAGATACAATCAGTCCTTCGCGCGCAACAGGACGCTTGGAACCGCGGCGACGTCGACGGGTTCATGAACGGCTACGCACGCTCGCCATCGACTGTTTTTGTGGCAGACGATGAAGTCAGGCGTGGTTGGGAAACAGTCCGCGAACGATACCGGCAAAAATATTCTGATCGGACGAAGATGGGGGCACTTGCTTTCTCCGATGTTGAAATCAAGCCGTTATCGCCTGATGCGGCTGTCGTACTCGGTCGTTGGCGTCTAGCGCGGGCAAATGACGAGCCGCATGGACGCTTCACACTGATTTTCAGACGAATGCCGGAAGGCTGGCGTATTGTTCACGATCATACGAGCGCGGCGAAGGACTAGCTGTCCCGGTGGCGCTATGACCGCCCATTCTCGTGCGTTTTGTATGGACGAGAGAAAATCACGCGTGTTAGAAGCAATGCGTGTATTGCACACAGTGCGGAAAAGTTCTGCTGAGTAATGCCTCCTACTGCAGCTATTGCGGCGCTGCCGCAGCCGGGACTGCCGCGGCATCAGAGGGTGGATCGGCCTCAGACTTACGCCCTCCCACGGGTGACTCTCGTCCTCCTTTCGCAGGATCATCCGAGACAACTCGTCCCCGATTCAAGATACCAAAATGGATGCGATATATCGCGATTCTTCTCTTGCTGCTCCTGTTCTCCAAAGTTCTCGAGCACTTCTCGGAGAGTTTCAAGCAAGTGTTACACGCTGCCGATAATTTCTTTAAACATGGTGTAGAGAACGTCGCGCCTTTTCACTTGTGTGCGGTTTTTTATCGCAACATTCTTGACGACTTATCCTCATCCTCTCAACAGGGCAGCGCCAGTCTGGGGCGACAATTGCCATCGCTATCGGCTCGGCGTTTCAAACCCTCGGAACGATATTCAAGGAGGGTCCGGCCAGCGTCTTCACAGCTGCGATTGTCCTGTTCTGCGGAATTTCCCTAACCTTTGATCGAAAAGCCGACCACCCGTTTCTTGCTACGCTGTTTCTAGCACCTGTCGTGGGCGGATGTTTTGTTTATCTGTTGCTGCTGTTCATGCTGCTCCTCGGCGCTTCATGTGGGGCAGGAGCGGCTGCCATCGGCTACGTCGGCACGACTTACCCGCTGGTCAAAGAGTGTGTGTTAGTCGCAATCGAAACCAAGGAACACGAAATTGCTGATCGAGTTGTGGATAGATTGGCTAGAAAATTGGAATGGCCACGAGGCTGAGGCTAAGGGCGACTGCTTGATGGGCGTCGATCTCGAATAGTTGAACGACAGATCGACTTCGCGCTTTGGTTTCGATCCATCAGGATTTCGGCGTCACAGAGCGGATATCATAACTGTTCGCGCAACCGGGTTAGCAGCTTTTCGTGGATATTGTCGAACCCGCCGTTGCTAAACACTACCACCACATCTTTGGACCGCAGCATGGGAACAATTCGATCCACAATCGCCTCGGCGTTTTGCTCGTAAAACGCAGGCCGGCCAGCCTTCGCGATCGCCGCCACGACGCGCTCGGGGTTTAGACGCTGGTCCTTCGGGATCTGTGCCAATCGCGCTACCTGTGAGATGAAGACGCCATCAGCGATCTTGAGCGCTTCCGGGAGCTGCTGTTGAAACACCGCGCGCCGGGTCGTATTCGAGCGGGGCTCGAACACGGCCCACAGTCGCTTTCCGCGGAAGCGATGACGCAGGGCCTGCAATGTGCTCGCGATGGCGGTGGGATGGTGACCGAAATCGTCAATCACCTTGATGCCGCGAGCTTCGCCGCGAAGCTCCTGCCGGCGCGCGATGCCGGAGAAGCTCTTGAATGCACTGGCGATCTTCGTTGTGGGCACATCATAAAACCGCGCGGCCGTCGCTGCCATTGCGGCGTTATGAACGTTGAATTCGCCAACAAGCGGAATTTCGAAAACGTCGTCCCCGAGTTTGAACCGTGAAACGCCGGATGAATACGCCACGTCCCTGATCCGTTGCGCGCAGTTTTTCGAAAATCCGACCTCAACCATCTGCGCAAGGCAATCTTTGGCGACTTCGACGGCGTTGGGATCGTCGCCATTGACCACGACCATGCCATTTTGAGGAACGATGTTGAGCAAACGCCGAAAGCTGAGCTTGATCTCCTCGAGATTGCTGAAGATGTCGGCGTGATCGAACTCGATGTTGTTCACGATCACTAATTCCGGCAAGTAATGAACGAATTTGGACCGCTTGTCGAAAAACGCGGTGTCGTACTCGTCGCCTTCGATGACAAAATATTTCGAATCGTTCAAGCGCGCGCCTTCGCCGAAATTTTTCGGAATGCCACCGATCAAGTAACCGGGCTTGCGTCCGGCCTTGTCCATGATCCACGCGAGCAACGCCGTCGTCGTCGTCTTTCCGTGCGTACCGGTGACGACGAGATTGTGACGTCCGCGCAAGAAATGATTCTTCAGCACCTCTGGCAAGGATAAGTAAAGCAGCTTGCGGTTCAGCACGGCTTCTACTTCTGGGTTGCCACGCGTCATCGCGTTGCCAATCACCACGACGTCCGCATCGGCTGGGATGTTCTCCGCGCGGTACCCTTCCATGATTGCGATTCTCTTTCCCTCAAGAAAGCTCGACATCGGTGGGTAAACATTTTCATCCGACCCCGTCACTTTGAAGCCGCGCTCCTTCAGCGCGACAGCCACCGCGCCCATCGCGGTTCCGCAGATTCCGAGAAAATGAAATTTCTTGGGCGCGTCTTTCACGCGCATTCTTTACGCTGAGCGCACAGAAAAGAAAACTATGGATTGCGCGGATTCCGCCGATAAAATGAAAATCACTTTTTCTTGAAGACTTCGACGGCGTTCCAGGCTTCGTCGGGCGGGTGTTGTTCGTATTCGAGTGCGTGATCGAGATACATCTTGGCCAGTAGATCGTCAGGATAAAATTCCAGGAAACGCGAAAAGAGAATTTTCGCGTTCGTGAAATCGCGTGTGCGAAATTTCTCCAGGGCCTCTTCGTACGTCTCCAGCCATTTCAAAGATTCCGGATCAGTCTCTTCGCCTCGGGCACAGACAAGGGTGAAAACGTCCACCGGTTTCGTTTTGCCTTTCACCTGCACACGCGCAACCGAACGCAGATGAACTTCGTCACGAATCAACTCAGCAGTCGACGCGCCGACCAGAATATCGACGCCGTACGTTCGCGTCAGGCCTTCCAGTCGCGAAGCAAGGTTCACTGCATCGCCAATGACCGTAGGGTCCATTCGCTCATGCGAGCCGATGTTGCCGACGATCACCTCACCGTGATTGACGCCGACGCCCATGCCCAATCCCATCCGGCCTTGCTCTCGCCAGCCTTTGTTAAGCTGGCTCAGCTCGCGGCGCATCCCCAAGGCCGCGTGCACGCAGCTCTTCGCATCCTGCGCCGTGCCGAGACTGCGCACGTTGCCCCACACCGCCATGATCGCGTCGCCGATGAATTTGTCGAGCGTTCCGCCATTGCTGAAAATGACGGAAGTCATGCGTGAGAGATACTCATTGAGCTGCGTGACCAACACTTCGGGATCAGCTTTCTCCGACAGCGTTGTGAAACCAATCAAATCTGCGAACAGGATTGTCACCGGCACGCGGACACCACGAAGCGAGCTGTAGTAGCTGTCCGGGTTTTCGAGAACTTCCTTTACCAGATTTTTCGAGACGTAGCGTTCTAGTGTCCGCCGCGTGCGCAATTTCTCGAGCCGCTCGAGGAAGTACTCGAATCCGAGCGAAAATGATTCGCTGAGGACGAGCGCAGACAGCACCGGAACGGTGAGCAGCAGCAGCCCTGCATTGTCGTACACCAATCGCGCCGTTACAAGGTAACCGACCGTAATTCCCGCAAGCCCGCCCAGACAAAGGACCGGTAAACGCACGAACGCCACGAGCAACCACGCGACAAGCCCAGCTGCGCAAACGAGCAGCAAGCCGATTGTCGGCGGCGTAGGTCGCAAAAACTCGTGGCCGAGTGCGGCAGCCATCGCCTGGAAATGCATTGTCGGGCCCAGCGTGTTAGGGCTCATCGGGGTATCAACGATGTCGTGCAACACCTGCGCGGAGGGCGCGACCATTACGATCTTGTCCTTGAAAAACGCGCCATCGCCGTAATTCGCATGCCAAAGTTTTGGATCAAAGACTTCGTAGAGCGGGCGCGGCTCGAATGCATCCGGTGCGGTGAACCGAATCATGTGACCGTGAAAATCATGCGGCACGTCATTCGCGTGACCGGTCTTCTCGAGAGCGCGGGCGGACAGGGACTCGTAAATTTCTTCACCTTGTCCCGGCGGTGACCCGGCGAGTTGCCGATCAGTCACCGTATACGTCACAGCTCGAGTTTTTCCGTCGATTGCATCGGGCCAGAAATTCACATAACCAACCCGATCATCCCGCGATTGCGGCGGCGGAATCAGTACGTTATTTGGCGTAATCATCTGCACGCGGTTTTCTCCGAAGTCGAAATTCGCGCTGACGACTACTTTGTCCCGGTAACGATCGAGCGCGGCGTGAAATGCCGGGTCTCCGTCGTTAGGCGGATTGAAAAGCAAATCAATCATCACAAGGCGTGCGCCCGCCGCAAAGAGCTTGTCGAGCAAAAGCGCCCAGACTTCGCGCGACCACGGGAATGGCCGCTCGGTCATGAGTTGAAGCGCCTGGTTACCCGCCAATTCTTCCGGGGTAAACGGCGGTAACTCTAAGGTGCTTTGGTCAATTCCGAGGAAAACGAAATCTCGCGGTGGCATCGTTTTGCGGCCCTCGCGCCGAAGCAGATCTTCAAAGCTCTGCTCAGCACGCCACGGCGCCGAAATAAAGGGGGCACTTGGGAAAAAATACCCAAAAAAGATCAGACCGGTCCAAAAAAGACAAATCAGCGTAAGCACCAACAACCGTGCTCGGCCAGACCAATGCATGCGCCGATTATACCAAAACAATGTCAAATGACATGCGCGTAGTGAGACGCGAGAAGCAGAGATATCAAATTTGCTTCTCACTGCTCACGAACGTTTGTCATTCCTCACTCGCGCACCGTCATCGGAAAATGCGGTTGTCATTTTATGCTCAGCAGTTACTTTCCGGCTCGCGATCTCTCCGCCTGCCTAGCTACTTCAACTAATTCGAAGGGCACAGGAGAAGGCGAGCGTCGACAACGTTCGATTATCTGAAGAAGCACGTGAGTTGGTCAGAAGTAGCTGGGTGAATCAGTGAGCGAGGTTGGAAAGATCGATAACAAAACAACAGCTCGCTGAACGAGGAGCCCGGAACGATTCCCGGGCAAACAAGCATGGCAAGAGCTACAAATGCTCCGGCAAGCCGCGCGCGCCGGAAACGAGTGCTGAAAAAAGCGAAGGGTTACCGCGGTCGCCGGTCAAAACTTTTCCGTTACGCAAAGGACGCCGTGATGAAGGCGCAGTATTGGGCGTATCGCGATCGCAAAACCCGCAAGCGTACCTTCCGTTACCTTTGGATCCAACGTCTCAACGCTGCCGCACGCGCGAACGGCATGACTTACAGCCGCTTGGCCGAAGGGCTCAAAGCTGCGGGTGTCGGCTTGGACCGCAAAATTCTCGCCGATCTAGCCGTCACCGACGAAGCGGCGTTCAAATCGATCGTTGAGCAGGCACGTGCCGCGCTGGAGAAGAAAAACAAAAAGGCGGCGTGATTGGTGATTGGTGAACCGTGAGTCGATTTGCCGGTCTGGCGATGTAACGATTTAACGATTCACGAAATCTATGCACTCGCTCGAACAACTCCGCAACGACGCGTTGCGCGAGATTGAATCTGCGCGCGACGAGAAATCGCTGGAGGCAGTGCGCGTAAAATATCTCGGGAAGAACGGCAGCATTTCCGCCTGGGGCGAACGAATGAAGACCCTCGCCAAAGACGAACGCCCGGTGGTAGGTAAGTTGCTCAGCGACGCGCGCAACACCGTTACCGCAGCGATCGAACAACGCGGTGCAAAAATCCGCGCTGAAGAAGAATTCGACGCGCTTGCAAAGATCGATATCTCATTACCAGGAACGCCGCATGAGATTGGTTCGCTGCATCCGCTTCATCAAATGCATGACCGTGCAATTCAGATTTTTCGACGGATGGGCTTCGCTCTTGCGGAAGGTCCCGATATCGAAACCGAGTGGTATTGTTTCGATGCTCTAAATACGCCGGCCGATCATCCCGCCCGCAACGAACAGGACACGTTTTACCTCCCCGACGGACGACTTTTACGAACGCATACGTCAACGGTGCAAATCCGTACGATGGAATCCGCGCCTCCGCCTATCCGCGTGATTGCCTCAGGCGCAGCGTATCGGCGCGATGAACTCGACGCGACGCACAGCCCGCAGTTTCATCAAATCGAAGGCCTATACGTCGATAAAAACGTCAGCGTCGCGGATTTAAAAGGCGAGCTCGAATTTTTCATGCGGGAACTTTTTGGTGCCGAGACTGAAGTGCAATTTCGTCCGCATTACTTTCCGTTTACCGAGCCAAGTCTGGAGATCCACGTGCGATCAAAAGCCCTGAAGAGCGGCGAACAATGGATCGAAGTGGCGGGTTGCGGCATTGTGCATCCTGCCGTTTTTGAAGCTGTCAATCAAGCGCGCGGCGATGACGCTTACGATCCGGAAAAATGGAGTGGCTACGCGTTTGGGCTCGGCATGGATCGGCTGGCAATGATTCTGTTCGAAATTCCTGATATCCGTTTGTTCTCGCAAAACGATCTGCGGTTTCTCCGCCAGTTCGCATGAAATTCTCGATTAACTGGTTGCGCGAATTTATCGATCTTCCAAAGGATCCGGAGGAGATCGCTGAATTGCTGACTCGCGCCGGCATTGAAACTAAAAGGATCGAAACGCGCGGCGCGAACATCGAAAAGGTGTTCGTTTCACAAATCACTGCGACGTCGCGCCATCCGAATGCAGATCGGCTCACCGTGTGCGAAGTGGACGATGGCAGTGGCACGAAACGCCAGATTGTCTGCGGCGCAACGAATTACAAAGTCGGCGACAAAGTTCCTCTTGCGCTTCCGGGCGCAAAGCTGCCCAACGGCACTGAGATTCGAAAAAGCAAACTGCGCGGCGTAGAATCGGAAGGGATGCTTTGTAGCCCGATCGAGCTAGACCTCGGAGAAGATGCGTCCGGTCTCTTAATTTTGTCGGCGGATGTGAAAGTCGGCGCATCGATTGCTGACATTTTTCCCGCGGACACAATCCTCGACGTCGAGATCACGCCTAATCGCGGTGATCTGTTGAGCCATTTCGGTCTCGCCCGCGAAATCGCAGCTCTCTCAGGGCAACCGCTCCGGTTGCCGCCGGCAGGCCAAGCGCCGGCCCTACAAAAATCCAGTGTCAACTTAACGGCAAACCGCGAATGTCCATTCTTCTCATTACGCAGAATCGACAATGTAAATGTGGGTCCGAGCCCGGTATGGCTTCGTGCGAAGATCGAGAGCGTAGGCATTCGCTCCATTAACAATATCGTAGACATTTCGAACTTCGTGATGCTGGAGTTCGGCCAACCGACCCACGCATTCGACGCCGACAAACTAAAGGGCAACATCAATGTACGCCTCGCGCACGATGGCGAGAAGTTTCTCGCGCTCGACGGAAAGACTTACTCGCTCAAGCCGGACAATTGTGTCGTCGCCGATCAGGATCGTGCTGTTGGCATTGGCGGCGTAATGGGCGGCGAGGAAACAGGCGTGACCGATTCGACCAAAAATATTCTGCTCGAGGCCGCGTATTTTCTGCCGGCAAGTATTCGCCGGACAGCGCGCGATTTAAATCTACAAAGCGACGCCAGTTATCGATTCGAGCGCGGCGTGGACCCGGAGATGGTCCTGCGAGCGTCGCAGCGCGCGGCCGAATTGATGCGCGACATCGCCGGCGGAATACCGGCAAACGAAATTCAGGTTGCCGGCGAACCTCCACTGAATCTGGCTGACGTTCCATTGAGCTACGACAAATGTGACCGCGTAATCGGCGTCGCAATCTCCCCGAAAACTGTTGATGAAATACTCATGCGCTTCGGATTGCGCAAAACCGCGGGCAAGAGCGAGACTGCCACCTGGCGAATTCCGAGTTATCGACGTGATTTGCGGCGCGACGTTGATCTTATCGAAGAGGTGCTCCGCGCGTACGGCATAGACAAGATTCCGGGAAGGACGCGCGGCCGGTTTGTGTCCACGAGTGACGCCGATCGCTCCCACGATCTCGAAAGCCTTGTTCTGCGCGAGCGATTGACTACATGCGGTTTGTCGGAAGTGCGCACGTCAAAATTGATTTCGAGAACCGCCTCCGCTTTGAACGAAGCGGTCGAGCTGCGGAATCCGCTTAGCGAAGATCACGTCGCGCTTCGGCCGAGCTTGATCAGCGGTTTGCTCGAAGTGCTCGAACGAAATATTCGCGCCGGAGCAGAAAGCGTTTCCATTTTTGAAATCGGACGCGCATTCATCCCGCCATCAGGAAAAGAGGAACGGCATATCGGGATTCTGCTCTGGGGAAATGTCGCGACCACGCCGAATTGGCGATCGCAGACAAGACGCACCCTGGATTTGTTTGATCTTAAAGGAGCGCTCGAATGCATTGTTCCGGATCTCTTGTTTCGGCCGGGAAGATTCGCGGAGCTGGCGCTCGCAGTCGAAGTTTGGTTCGGCCATCAGCTGCTAGGATTCGGTGGGCAACTCCTGGGGAGCAAATCGAGCGCGACCGGTCCGGTTTTTGTTGCCGAGCTGAATGCCGATCTCCTTCTGGCCGGAGTCGGATCAGCAAAAACCTTTCGAGAGCTCGATCGATATCCGGGCATCACCCGCGACATCGCGATGATCGTGCCCGAGAAATTGACGCACGCTGAGATTTTGCGTGTGATTCGACAACCCGCGGAGCCGTTGCTCGAGAAAGTGCAGTTGTTCGACCTGTTTGAAGTCAGGGACGGAGGGGCTGCGACTGGTCCCGGAAAATCACTCGCATATAGATTGACATACCGCGCGAAAAATCGCACACTGACAAACGAGGAAGTAACTGAGGCGCACGCGAAGATTCGCGAGCGACTAAAGCGCGAATTGGGAGTGACGCCGCGGGAATAGTTCTTTGAGAGTAGAGAGCCGTTGGTTGAGGGTTGGGACGAAAACCAGTGCTTTTCTCTCAACTCTCGACCAACGGCTCTTCAAGCGGTCCCGAACTGGTCCTGATTTTGGGATCGAACATTTACCCTGCGATGTTCGAGATTACGAGGTGTGATTCCCGAACCGCTATTGAGAAAGCAAGGAGGCTGGGTTGCCCCGGAAGATGGCATGCCTTGATTGGAAGTCAGACACCGTGGCGACGGTCATCCACCCGTGACTGAAAGGGAACGGGTGATCCGCCTAAACGGCATCGGCGGGGTAACATTTAAAACCCGGATCGAAAATTCGATCCGGGTTTTGTTGTACATCAGCAGTCATCCTGAGCGGAGCGCAGCGAAGTCGAAGGATCCCGAGTCGTTGCCGCAGCGTACTGCCACGGGATTCCTTGGCTTCGCTCGGGATGACAATGCGATTAACGTCACGGACGAATTTGAAAATTCATGCATACCATTGATACTGCGCAGTGACGTGCGCACACTCATAGCCCTCGAAGACGGCCGATATTTCGAGGGTGAATCCTTTGGCGCAACTGGGACATGCGTCGGGGAGATTTGCTTCAACACGTCGATGACCGGTTATCAGGAAGTGCTGACCGATCCATCCTACCGCGGGCAGATTGTGGCAATGACATACCCGTTGATCGGAAATTACGGGATCAACTCGCTGGATCAGGAAAGCCGCTCCCCGCATGTGCGCGGTTTTGTTATTGAAGAACTGACCGAAGTACCAAGCAATTGGCGCTCCGAGATATCGCTCGATGAATACTTGCGCAATTGGAACATCCCCGGCGCGAAAGGAATCGACACGCGCGCGCTCACGCGGCATTTGCGCACCCGTGGCGCCATGAAGGCGTGCCTCACGACCGAAGAGATTTCGGCCGACGAAGCGACGCGAATGGCTGTGAAAGGCGAGGGTGTGATCGGGATGGATTACGTCCGCGAGGTCTCAACAAAGGAGATTTATCGCTGGGATCCGGACGACAAACTCAGCGCGCCATGGTCGATCCAAAAACCACCAGACGGCGAAGGCACACGAGCCTTGCCACCGGTTCGCCTTAGGATTGCCGCGTACGACTACGGCATCAAGCGAAACATTCTGCGCCTGCTTCGACAAAAAGGATTTGAAGTCACTGTGGTGCCCGCCGCCACGTCCGCTAAGGAAGTACTGGCTCTCAATCCCGACGGAATTTTTCTTTCCAACGGGCCGGGTGATCCCGCCGCGCTCGATTACGCGCATAAAACGGTGCACGATTTAATGGGCAAAAAACCAATCTTCGGAATCTGTCTCGGTCATCAAATCCTCGGGTTCGCGTTTGGAGGATCGACATTCAAATTGAAATTCGGACATCGCGGCGCAAATCAGCCGGTCAAAGATTTGCGTACCGGCAAAGTAGCAATCACTGCACAAAACCACGGGTTCGCGGTAGATGGAGAGTCGTTACCCCGAGATGTTGAAGTGACCCACATCAATTTGAATGACGGCACGGTCGAGGGAATGCGCCACAAGGAATTACCCATCTTCAGTGTGCAATATCATCCCGAAGCCGCCCCCGGGCCGCATGACGCCACATATTTTTTCGATCAGTTCGCCGACTTGATTGAAGAGCAGAAGTAATGACGAAGCGCGAATGACGGCGGATGAGCGATAAACCCTTCGTGAACCAACCTCTTGGGGCATCGTTATTTGATCATTCCTTCGTCATTAGGCATTCGTCATTCGTCATTTTTGCCGATGGGTTTGACCGACGCGCCAAGTAGCCCAGATTGATTTATGTTCAAACCAACAAACAACAGACCTTCCGTCGCGAAGATTGCAGTTGTTACGACGTTCATCGCTGCTTTGGCGGTCTCCCCGCTGGCGGTGGCGCAGGAACAACACGGCGCCGACACAGCCGCCTCCAAAGAAGTGACCGGCGAAGTGATCGACATGATGTGCTACGTCGATCACAATGCGGTCGGCGAAAAACACGGCCAGGCCTGCGGAGCGAAATGCGTCAAGGGCGGCGGTCCGGTCGGGATCGTCAGCGATGGCAAAGCCTACCTAGTCGTCGGCGAACACAAGCCAATGAATGACCAACTCGCTGAGTACTGCGGCAAGACGATTACGCTCAAAGGCAAATTGGCCGAGCGCGGCGGCATCGCCATGATCGAGAACGCCGAGATCGTAAAGAAATAATCGACGCGTTAACCGCTAGTCATCCTGAGCGGAGCGCAGCGGAATCGAAGGACCCCGCGGACCTGCTAGATCGTGTTGCGATGGAATTCCTCGACTCCGCTCAGAATGACCGTGAGATTATTTGTAGTATGGCCGCAGCGACGGCCGTAGCTTGCCGATTCGCAGAGCGTTTTCGACTTGCAAATCTGGGACATTCTTGTCGGACACCTTTCGAATCTCGCCTGACTCGAGCACAGCAATCGGCAATCCGTCGCGAAACAAAATCCGGTTCGCGGTGAATGCAGCCAGTCGCGGTCCGGGCGTAAGGATCCCTTGCAGGTTCAAGGGATCAGCAGCGCTTAGTGTAATCAACTCGCCATAGGACGATGCTTTGCGCGTGGAACGCAACAATCCAATCGCTTCAGGTAAGGCAAATTGTTCTCCACTCACTCCGCCGACGAAATAACCGCCACGAATTTCGCCGCGTGCTTCCCACCGTCTATACACTCGCCCCAGCTCAAACCAAGTGATGGGAAGAGTCTCTCGTCCGAGCAACCGGCGAAAAACAACTCCATAGCGACGCAATAACACCCGGGCGAATTTTTCGACCGCTGTTTCGCGTGCACCTGCACCGTTGGATGAGCTTACAGAGCCAGAAAGGCCGCAGCTCCTAGGCAACATCGACCAGCGACCTGCGAACTCGATGCTGGCAAGGTTTGTTCTGCGCCGCCGTTTGGCAATGTTCCGGCCGAACGTCGGACGTTTGTTCGAAGGCACGAGCAGAGCGCGCAACCCGTCGAAACTGTCTGAAGTAACCAAACCGATAGCCGCAAGCTGCGATAAAGCATCTTCAACTTGAGATGGCAACAAGCCGGTGCGCCGGACCAACTCGCTAAAAAAAAGCGCGCCTCCACTTTGCAGTGCGCCAAGCACAGCTCGACTGGTCGCCGAAAATGCGATTGCCGAGTTCGGCAGGGTCAACGCGAGCCAATCGGGGAGATTTTCGCGTATATAAAGCGCGATTGGACTCGTTCGCAATGGCGCCGAGGCTCGTGCATTTGGATTTCGCGGGGTGCTCACACGTCCCCAACCAACTCGACCAGAAAAACAGAGCCGGTCGAGCCATTCGGGATCGTAATCGGCCACACGCGCAGGAAGCACCGCCGATTCCCACGACGCCAGTGGCAACTCGCAACCATCGAGTTGTTCCAGAACCGATTGCAATCCTTCCAAACTTTCAGCGCGGTGTTCCCTGTCGACGCGCTGCCACGCGAAAAGAAAACGATAAAAATCGTGAACCGAGACCGGCTGAATCGCTGCGCGCAAGCGATCGATAGTGAGCCTGTGAATTCGAGCTAACAATCGGCGATCACACCATTCTTGATCGGCCGCATCGGGATGAAATTTGCCGCGCAATACAAAGCCTTCCGCTTCGAGTGCGAGCAGCGCCGCGTCAATACCCGACTGTTGCGAGACCAACGTATCTGCGAGCTCGCTGACCGTAATTGGTCCGCAAACCTCCATGCGACCACGGACCAGTTCGCGAATCGCATCGGCGCGTTCCCAAGTTTTTCCGCGGACCGATTCGGGCAACATCAATTCGTGCTCAGCTGCCGCGTCGCAATAAATCGCCCGGAGCATTGGAATTCGTTCTGCAGCGACGTAAAAAAGTTTATCGCCAATCTGAAGTCGCGTTGCTCGGTCGGAGGCAACGAGTTTTTCAAATAAGTGCCCCGAAACTGCGTCGTTGCATTCAAAGGTAGCGCATGCGTCTCGCTTGCGTTCTAATTGCGGCGCAAGCCGGAGGCTCGCGCTACTCTCGCCGTCCGACGTTCGCTGAAGTTCATCGCGCGTCATTACGCCAACCAACATCAGCGCATCATGCAATTCGTCCGCGTTCGTCGCTTCGGGCCATGCTTCCGTCTTAACCTTATCGATCGCGGCAGCATCGAGCACACCGAGGCCGTCGCTGCCGTTTCTCTCGGAGGCGCGCCGCGTGTAAACCGCTTGAGTGCGACGTTCTTCCAATGGTGCGTTGTCGAGAAATGCGTACGGACGGGCATTCAGAATCTCGGCCGCGAGCGGAGATGGCTCCGGCAAGTCGCGCGCAATACAACGAATCTCACCCCGCTCGATGTTGCACAAGACTTGTTCCAATCCGTCGATGTCCATCGCTTCCGTGAGGCAATCATCAACGGTCTGTTTCACCAACGGATGATCTGGAATCTCGCGATCGCCAACGATGTGCTCCAAGCACGCAAGTTGGTCCGGGAACACTGCTGCCAGAAGATTTTCCGATTCCATCCGTTGCAGCGGCGCCGCGATTTTTGCGCCGCCACGGAAACGCGGGACGGCAAGCGAACGGGTTGCGTTCCATCGCCAGCGAATGGTGAACATCGGCGCGTCGAGCAACGCCTGAATAAGAAGCGCACGAACTGTTTTGGAATTGAGATAACGAAATACTTCGTCGAGCGGGAAGGAATGCTGCGTACCGAGCGAAATCACGATGGCGTCATCGGTTGCCGCCGCTTGCAGTTCGAAATTGAACGAACGGCAAAACCGTTTTCGCAGCGCTAACCCCCAGGCGCGATTGATCCGGCTACCGAAAGGCGCATGCAAAACAAGCTGCATCCCGCCCGATTCATCAAAGAAACGCTCCATCACCAGAGTTTGCTGTGAAGGAATTGCGCCTAACGAACGATATGCGTCCGCGAAATACGCGGTGATCTGTTCCGCAGCACTTTGCGGCACCTGGAATTCTCTAGTGAGCCAAGCCTGAATTTCGTCGGGAAAGCCGTCACCCTCCCCTACAGACAAACGTCTTTCGAATTCCATCCGAAAATCAGAAACGGCATGCGAAAGCTCGTTGGTTCGCGCCGGAGCCTCGCCCAGCCAAAATGGAATTCCCGGTGGCTGACCTTTGGCGTCCTCGACCCTGACAACGCCTGAATTTATACGCAGAATTCGCCATGACGCGTTGCCCAGTTGGAAGATGTCTCCAGCGAGACTTTCTACAGCAAAATCTTCGTTGACCGTGCCTACGAAGGTCTCCGACGGCTCGAGAATCACTCGGTAATCGGCGTTGTCTGGAATTGCCCCGCCGGATGTTAGCGCAACGAGTCGCGCCCCGCGTCGGGCGCGCAAGCGGTGATTTATCGCGTCGTGACGAATCAGCGCCGAGCGGCGACCGCGCTTGGTGCTAAACCCTTCGGCAAGTACGTTTACGACGCTATCAAATTGTTCACGAGTGAGGTTTCGATAAGGCCACGCCGCAGAGACCAGCTCAAACAAATCATTCTCATCCCAATCTCCTGTGGAAACTGCGGCGACGATTTGTTGGGCCAAGACGTCCAGCGGCTTTTCGGGAATCGTCAGTCGATCAAGCTCACCGCGATTGACGCAGCGCAGCAGCGCCGCGCATTCGATCAGCTCATCGCGAGTCAAAGGAAAAACGCGGCCTTTCGGCAGGCCGCCGCGCTTGTGCTCGGCGCGACCGATGCGTTGCAGCAGTGTGGCGATGGAACGCGTGCTGCCCAGTTGGCAAACGAGATCCACGGAACCGATATCAATCCCCAATTCCAGCGAAGCAGTGGCCACGAGCGCCTTTAACCGGCCACTCTTCAACCGATCTTCCGCATCGAGTCGCAGTTTGGCGGAGAGACTTCCATGATGTGATGTGACGGCATCGGCACCGAGCAGTTCGCTTAAGTGATGCGTCACGCGTTCGGCCATGCGGCGCGTGTTAACGAAAACCAGAGTAGTTCGATGTGCCTGAATTAACTCCGCGAGCCGATGATAGGCTTCCTTCCAAACTTCATTCGACATCACGGCTTCGAGTGGTGATTTCGGAATTTCAATCGCCAGATCCAGTTCGCGGCGATGACCGATGTCAATGATCTCGCAATCCGGCTTGCCACCCTCATCCACCGCACCGGTGCCGACGAGAAAACGAGCTACTTCTTCGATCGGTCTCTGCGTCGCAGATAAACCAATTCGCTGCAGCGGCTGCTTGGTTAATGCGGCGAGACGTTCCACGCTCAAGGCAAGATGCGCGCCGCGTCGGTCATCCACTACGGCGTGAATCTCATCGAGGATAAGCGTGCGCGCCGTGCGCAACATACCCCGGCCGGAGTCCGACGTGAGCAGTAGATACAGTGATTCCGGCGTGGTAACCAGAATGTGCGGCGGTTTTTTGATCAGAGCCTTCCGTTGCGCGGCAGTGGTGTCGCCGGTGCGCACTTCCGCACGCACGTCGATGTCGCAACCGTTCGTTTCGCTCAATAGCGCCCTAATCCCGCGTAGCGGTTCCTGCAGATTTTTGCGAATATCGTTGCTCAACGCCTTGAGCGGCGAGACGTAAACAACCTGCGTTTCGTCGGGCAAATCATGTTCTGCGCCTTGCCGGAACAGCGCATCGAGCGAAGCGAGAAACGCCGCCAGCGTTTTGCCTGAGCCCGTCGGCGCGGAAATCAATACATGCTGGGCGGACTGAATTGCTGGCCAGCCGCGAATTTGCGGCTCCGTCGGGGAATCGAACGTTTGCTCGAACCACCGCGCAACCGCGGGATGAAATCGGAAGGACTGCATGGACGAAAAGGCGGAACAAGTAATTTAGACATCCACGCAATAAAGAAAAGTGAAGGTGGATCGGCTTCTCCAAAGACGATGTCCATCGCAGAAGGCCAACGATTTCATTACAAACGCGCTTTGTCAGAAGAATCAGGCGGCGAAGCCGCAATTGTTTGCCAACGCGTTGAGGACAACGCGTTCCACCTTTGTAAGGCTACGCTTGTGCTCGCAACGCGATGACTTCGCGTAACATCCGCAGGCTGTCGCGGAAAAAACTAACTTTGCTGCCTTCAGCGTGATTCCATCGCACGGGAACTTCGCGGATCCGAAAACCCTCACGTTGCGCCCTATAAAGAAGCTCGACATCGAACGCGAAGCCGTCGATCCGCGCCGCTTTAAGAATCGGTCGGCACGTATCGAGGCGAAAGGCTTTGAATCCGCATTGGGTGTCCCAAAAAGCGAGACCGGTGGCGAGTCGCACAAGTAGATTAAAAACGCGACCAGCCTGCTCCCGGCGCCACGGCTGATGAACACCAATCAACCTGCGGTCCAGCGCGCGTGAGCCAAACGCGATGTCGACTTCGCTATTAGCAATGGGTTCGATCAGCTTCGGCGTCTCCTCAAGCGGCGTGGAAAGATCGGCGTCGGAAAAGAGACCGATCGGGCGTTGCGCTGCCAGTAATCCCGAACGGACGGCCGCGCCTTTGCCGCGATTCGGAAAATTTTCCACCAAACGCGTGGCGACCTGTGCGGAGTTTAATCTCTCACGCGCTATTGCTGCCGTTGCGTCCGTTGACCCGTCGTTCACGACGATCAGTTCGCTCTCAGGCGCGTTTGTCGCGAGATAATCGAGTGTAACGCGAAGCGTTTGCCCAATGCGAGCCTCCTCGTTGAAACACGGAATCACGATCGAAAACGGCGGCAGCATGAGAGTCGTTAAACCGTTGAAGCGGGAAAAAAATGTCATCTTGAGCGAAGCGAACAACCGGTGGAGTATTTTTCGGGCAAGGCTAGGGCGAAACCGAAATGTTTCGCTCACTCAAAATGATAATGCCAGGCTTTCCCGCTTGAATGCTGTGAGGCTTCAACGAATTACGACCTCATCTGTAGATCTCGACTACAAACTTTCCATTCGGATCGACGTAGCCGCGGTACATACCGTTTGTATTAAACGGCAGAGCAATGTCGCCATTCCTATCGATTGCGATCAAACCGCCCGTGCCGCCGAGCTGTTTCACAGAGTCCAGAGCGGTCTGCGCCGCGTCCTGTAATGTCATACCGCGGTATTTCATCAGCGCTGAGACTTCATGCGCCGCTGCAGCACGAATAAAATATTCGCCGTCGCCGGTACAGGACACCGCGCAAGTTTGATTGTTCGCGTACGTGCCGGCGCCGATTACCGGCGTGTCGCCTATTCGCCCGGGCAGTTTGTTTGTCGTCCCGCCGGTCGAAGTCGCCGCGGCCATATTGCCGCCCTTATCCAAGGCGACGGCGCCAACCGTGCCGTGTCGATCTTGATCGGTAATCACAAGGATCTTGCCCACGCCGCTGGTGCGGTGTTTTTCCGCAGCTTTAATCCTCTGCAAAGCGTCCCAGCGTTCCTTCGTAAAAAAATATTTCTGGTCCACTAGGTCGATCCCATTTGCCTTTGCAAACGCTTCGGCACCCGCGCAATCAAGCATGACGTGCGGTGACTTTTCCATGACCAAACGCGCGAGACCTATGGGATTTTTGATGTGTTTGACGCTGCCAACTGCACCGGCTCTGACTGTCTTTCCATCCATGATAGATGCGTCCATTTCATTTGTGCCAGCGCTGGTGAAAACAGAACCGCGCCCGGCATTGAAGTGGGGATCGTCTTCGAGCACGCGAACCGCCGCCTCCGTCGCGTCGAGACTTGATCCACCGCGATTGAGAATTTCGTAACCCGCATTCAACGCCCGCTCAAGTCCGCCGCGATATTCCCGCTCTTTATCCCGGGTCATCTTGCTGCGGTCGATCGTTCCGGCGCCACCGTGGATCGCGAGTCCAATCTTTTTTGTTTCCATATTTCTGTTGTTCTCTGCGCGTTTCTCTGCTGGCGGTGTGGCAGACCGATCCACTTCTTCCGCAAACTGGAACGCCGAAGCAGTAATGAACATCAAAGCAAAGAAGCAATCGGGTGCGCAAGCTCTGGCAATTCTCACCAACCCAAATCTAGTGCGGTGCAATGCGATATGTCGAAATGTTTGATCGAGGCATCGAAGCGTTGGAACCGTCGAATCGTCTGTAAGTTTGCGCTTTTCCGTAGGACGAAGTGAGGCAATGTCTCATCCATGGCTAACGCCGAAGCACGTCCCACGATGCGGGGACCGCTGGAAGTCGTTGAGATCGAGCGCACTTTTCTACGCGAGGTCGGCAGCGTTTTCTGGTTCATTGTAAACACGTTCCAGGAGACTTTGGAACGCGTGCAGCAGGGGCGCGCGCCATTCCGCGCAGCCAGCTTTTTCCGGGAGAGCGTACGGGCTGGTGTGAATTCGGTGCCGCTGGTAGGGCTGGTCTGCTTCTTTCTCGGGCTGACAATGGCTTTATTAACGGGCTATCAGCTGCAACGCTTCGGAACGGAGCGACTGATTCCGGGCCTGGTGGCCATTGCGTTTACGCGTGAACTTGGTCCGCTGATCACCGGGATTATGGTCGCTGCGCGCATCGGCGCCGCGTTTACGGCGGAACTGGGCACAATGCAGGTCAACGAGGAAGTGGAAGCGATTGAAGCCATGGGTATCGGCCCGCTGCGATTTCTCGCCGCGCCTCGAATGCTAGCGCTGTTTCTCCTGACTCCGTGTCTCTCCACGGTTTCAAACCTTGCAGCCGTATTTGCGAGCAGCCTCGTTTGTAAAGCGTATTTCAGCATCGCGTTTCCGTATTTTCTCGATCTGGTAAAAGATTCATTGCTCATTCGCGATATCATCACCGGGATTTTGAAGAGCTTCATGTTCGGCCTGCTCATCGCCTCGATCGCATGCTACCGGGGACTCACTGTGAAGGGCGGCGCGGCTGGAGTCGGCACTAACACGACTTCCAGCGTGGTCACCGCTATCACAACCGTGATCGGCTTCGACACGGTTTACAATGTCATTTACACCAACTTCTACCCGGTGTGAGAACGCCGTCGCGCATGGTTCAGCTTCGCGAGGTGCAGATGCAGTTCGAGGAAAAAATAGTGCTCGAAGGCGTCTCACTTGACGTGCAGCCGCAAGAGCGCCTGGTCATCATGGGCCAGAGCGGAAGTGGCAAAAGCACAATTTTGCGCTTGATCCTTGGCATACTTCGACCCAATGCCGGCTCGATTTTTTTTAAACAGTTTGAAATCAACCGCCTTAACCGCAGAAAGCTTCAACAGGTGCGACAGCACGTCGGGATGGTTTATCAATATTCGGCGCTGTTAAGTTCGCTCAGTGTTCACGAGAATGTGGCACTGCCACTAGAAGAGCTTACTGACAAGTCTCAGAGTGAGATTGACAGGATTGTTGACGAAAAACTCGAGCTTGTAGGAATGCAGGACGCAAAGGACCTGCTGCCCGACGAACTCAGCGGTGGTATGCGCAAACGCGTAGCACTTGCGCGCGGGCTCGTGCTCGATCCCGAGCTGATTCTGCTGGACGAGCCTTCAGCAGGACTCGACCCGGTCATTGCCACGGTTGTTGACGAGTTGATTATCCGCCTCACCGAAAAATCGAAAAGCGCCTTTCGCATCGCTACGCGAATGGCTATGCTGTATGAAGGAAAGATTATTGAAGAAGGCGAACCCGAAAAATTCAAACAATCCAAAAACCCGGTGGTCGCACAGTTCTTGAGCGGCAGCACTGAAGGCCCGATTCTGGAAGGCACACTCGATGCAATTAGAAAGAAATGAAATCCTGACCGGGCTGCTCGTCATCGGCACGATCGGAGTAATCGCGTTCCTTCTGGTTTTGCTCGGCGCACCGGGATTATTCCGGCCACTGGTGACTTACCGGGTGTATTTCGACAATGCCGCCGGAATTAAACCAGGCGCGGTGGTAATGTTGGCAGGTCGCAAGATTGGCCAGGTCGGGAAGTTGTATTCACCAGTAACACCTGCCGAAGAAAAACAGGCGCAGCAAGCCGCGGCGGCGATTCACCCGCCCGAATCTGGCGCGAGCCCTTCGCCATCGCCGCGGTTCGAAGTACGCGTGGACGTGCAAGTGGACAAGAACGCCAAAGTTTACCGCGATGCCAAGGTCCAAATGATGCAGCTCGGCTTGTTAGGCGATATGGCAATCGATTTCACCCAAGGAACTAAAGAGTCGGGCCGCGCGAGAGATGGTGAGACGTTTTCAGGCGAGCGCACACCAGACCTCGGCGAGGCCGCGGCGAAAATGCTTGAGGTCATCAAACCGGTTGCCAACGAAGCAACCAACACCATGAAAGATCTCCAGAACACCGCCCAGAATCTCAATAAACTCACCGACGAAAACTCCGAACTCAATCTCGCTCTCACCCAGTTCAAGACATTCGGCGAACACCTCTCCGGTCTGACCGCGCCTGACAGCGCACTCTCGCATTCGCTCACTAACATCGAAAAAATCAGCACCAGCCTGACAGACAACGACAACATCGAGGTGACACTGCGAAACCTGCGGAATTCGTCGGAGAAATTGAAGCTCGCGGTAACCGATCTCGAGCCCGCCGGCGAGAACATCAAGCAATTCAGCGAAACAGTAAAAACTCAGCCATGGCGGTTGATCTGGCCCACGACCAAGAAATATCCCGAAGCCTCACCCACGCCCGGGATCGCCCGGGAGGGACCAATCACCATGCGCAAGACCGTAAAGACGAAGCCGCATCCACGCGCTACTCCCGGCACACGCACGAGCAGCAGATAGCCTAGCAGCGCCCTCAGGCGATTGACGAAGTCCTTGCCAGGCGCTCTAGGGGTTATAGGCCAGCTTGTGACTCGGCTCGTACAGCTGGATATCATCCGCGCCCGGCACAGCCATCATGACGACGCGGCCATATTCGCGTTGCTCAATAGCCCCTCTGAACTCCGCTCCTTTTGCCTGTAAATCGGCAACCGTGGCCTCGATGTTATCGCACATCACGGCAATCAAGTGGTGCCGCGGGTGATCGTAGGTTTGGCCTTCCCATTCGCTGTGCGTCGGATGCACGCCCATCTCGCTCGGCCCCGATTTAAAAATGAGCCAATCATGATCAAAATCCTCGGTAACGTACTCCCAGCCGAACACGTCGCGGAAAAACGCCCGTGTTGCGTTCGCATCGTCGGAGTAGATCAACGTGTGGATGGAGGTAATCATGACGTAATCTGTTATAACACAGCACCAAGAACATCAAGACGCTCGGCTTGTAAACCTGCCAAATGTGCAGAAATCGATGACACGAATAATTTCTGCCAAGCAAATCGAGCTACGGGCCATAGCTTTTGCTGAATTTCTTTCGCGATTCTGGCTCGGGCTCGCTCGAGGTAATTGGTGGCGATTGCTGTGCGGCGTCTTGGGGCGGTTGTTCCATCGGTTGTGACGGGGTGGCCTGAGGCGATCCGGGATGTGCGGCGGTGTCTGTGCCGGCCGGGCCCGCCGTACCAGAGGCTTCGACAAACGCCATCTGTAAATTGGACAGGGTATTGCGCAACACCATTGTTTCTTCGTTCGTCAGGTTGCCGCGCGTTTTTTCCTGAATCATCTCGAGTTGATCGATAAACATCCGCGCGAGGTCCAAATTGATTTCGGGTTGGCCGGTTTTTGGATTTGGAATCTGGCCAAGAAAAAGCGCGGCATTTTGCGCATGCATCATCACGAACTCGATGAAGCGCTGGGTCATCTCGCCAGTCTGGACGGTTTTTTGGACTTCAGGCATACGGTAGAGTGATGATTGATGAGTTCACCCAGCATATCATGAACCGAGCGCCTCGTCACTCATCACTCGTCACTTGTCACTTCTTCTTAGTCACTTTTTCTCAGGCGGCCGTACGGTGGCCAGAACGTACGGTTGATCGCGAAAATATTTCGCGGCCACCTTCTTGACATCGTCGAGGGTCACCGCGTTTACATGGTATTCGAGCTGCTTGTAATAATTAAACCCAAGACCATAGAGCTCGTCGAGCGCGCAATGGTAACCGAACGCGTCGTTGCTTTGATTGGCGATCTCCTGTTGTCCGATCAATTTCTTCTTCGCACGCTGTAATTCCTCGGGCGTGAGACCGTCATTCGCTAGGTTGTGAATTTCGTCGAGCAACTCGGTTCTCACCCGTTCGAGCTTCTGCGGATCAGTGCCGAGATAAAATGCGAACAGCCCCGGCACCAGGCCTTGCATTTGACTCGCTCCCACGTAATAGGCGAGGCCCATTTGCTGGCGAATGCGAATGAAGAAACGGGATCCGAGATCGCTGCTTGCTTCATCGATCAATTCCAGCGCGTACCGGTCGGGGCTGGACAGGCTCGCGCCGCGAAAACCGACCATGATCACGCCCTGCGCCTTGTCCTTGCGGCTCTCCACCATCGTCGTTTTCGCCAGTGGCATGGACGCCTTTGCGTCAATTAAAGTGAGAGCGCCGGCTTTCATGTTGCCGAGGGCTTGCTCCACGAGTTGCTTTATTTCGTCCGCTTTAACGTCACCAAAGACATAGATCACGCCGTTCCTTGCGACCACGTAACGATCACGAAAATCGAGTAAATCCTTTTGAGTCAGGTGCTGGACGGCGCCGACAGAACCGTTCGAACGCAAAGCATACGGGTGCTGCGGAAACAAGGCTTCTCGCATGATGTTACGCGCGACGCTCGTGAGTTGTTCTTCCTCTTGCTGGATGGCTGCTATCTGAATTTCCTTTTCGCGCGCAATCGCTTTTTCAGGGAACGTGGAGTTGAGTAAGACGTCCGAAAGCAGACTGAAGCCGCGTTTCACGTCCGGCTTCATGACGTCGACCGACACGCTGAAGCTGTTATTTCCGGCCTCGCTGGAAATTGAGGCGCCCACGGATTCAAGCTCGTTGGCGATCTGCTCGGCGGTGCGCGTCTTGGTTCCCTTCAAAAGCACTTTCGTCATCAAACGCGTGATGCCGTTGTCCTGCGGAGTTTCAGCCAGCAAGCCACCACGAAAAACCGCGCCCATTCCCACGAGCGGCAATCGATGATCTTCCCGCACCAGCAATCGCAATCCATTCGAAAGTTCGAATTTTTGAATCTCACCAGCGGCAACCGGTTTGACCAGCTCAGCTTTGCCGCTAAGCGAGCCCTTTGGATTCAACGAGACGACCGTCAGATTATTCTCGGTCAGATAAGTTTTGGCGACACCCTTCACGTCATCGAGCGTCACTTGCTGGACCGCATCCAGGTAATGGCGACTGAAGTTGAGATCCCGCGTGAGTAACCAATTCGAGCCGATATCCGATGCCTGACCGCGCATCGTAGTCAGCGCGCCGAGATGCTGACTCAGCGTGATCTTCTTCGCTTTGTCCAATTCGTCTGCGGTTACGCCGCTTTGTTTTACTTCGTCAACGATTTGCAGTGCCAATTGTTCCGCGGCTTCGCGTTTCTTCGGGTCAAGTGTGGCATCGATGCCAAAAAGGCCCGGATCGCCCGGCGTGTAGGAAAATGCTGATATGCCAAACGCGAGGCCAGCTTCTTCGCGCACGCGCTGGTAAAGCCGCGAGCTGCGGCCATCGCCAACAATCGTCGAGAGCAGATCAAGCGCGGGAACATCCGGACTCGTTACCTCTGGAATGTGCCACGCCATCGAGAAATGAGTTAACTCGGTCGCAAATTCCTTGTGCACTTCGCGACGGCCAAGTTGCGGCGGTTCGGACGGAATGAATACCGGCTTGAGCGATTTCTCCGGATAGGCATTGAACAAGTCGCTCAGCTGTTGCTGCACCTTTTCTCCATTGACGTCGCCGACAACAACGAAGGTGAGATTATTCGGCACGTACCGAGTTTTGTAATATTGCATCACCTGCTCCTGCGTAAGCTGGTTGTAAATCTCCAGTTCGCCGATGACCGGAAACCGGTACGGGTGCCGTTGATAAGCCGTTGCAAAAAGCAGCAGGCTGGCCATGCGATCGGGATCGTCCATGCCCATCGCGAATTCGCGCCGGATGACCTCCTGTTCTTTTTTGTACTCGTCTGGTGGGAGGTTGGAATTCATCATCGCGTCGGTCAAAACCTCGAGCGCTGTACTGACGCCATCTTTTGGGACGTCGATCCAAAAAACCGTTCGATCGAACGAAGTGTAGGCGTTGATGTATCCGCCAACGTCCTGAATGCTTTGAGCAATCTGATTGGCAGACCGCGTTTTGGTCCCCTTGAAAAGCATGTGCTCGAGAATGTGGGATAACCCCGCGCCGAGGTGCTGGTCTTCATCGACGCTTCCCGTGGAGCACCACGCCTGCACACTCGCTACCGGCGCGCTGTGATCCTCCTGAACGATGATAGTCAGACCGTTGGGCAAAATCCATTTTTGCGCCGTGCTCGGCGGAAACGCGATCATGGGCAACGGTTCAGGCGGCGCAGCCTTCAAATTAGCCATGGCGAACAATAGAGCGGATGCGACAAGTTTCGATACTTGGATGCGATGCATTACTGAAACATTTAAACTGGAGAGCGTTACTAAAGCTCAGTAATCGGTGGTCAGATAGCTGATGAGCGACAGCCAAAGCGAAATTTTCGTTCAATTCACCCTGGCAGAATTCAATTGGTCGACGTGGCGGGTCTAGCCGCGGACAATTGGGCCGGCGGTTTATCCGGTTCCTGCTTTGCAGGTGCAAACGGCTGCACGAACGCCTGCTGGAAATCGTAAACGTTCTTGAAATCTTCGATCGAATCCTCGTCGGTTTTTCCGAAAACGCCGGCGCCGATCAGATTAAAAACCATGTGTCCGATATCTTCGCAGGAATGAATACCCCAGCTATCGAACACTGTCATTACCATCGGGCCAAACTCCTTCAACGCGTACTGACGGACGCCGTCGAGCAATTCCGGCCCGGTCACATGACGCACGCTGACGCCCTTGATCTTCTTTTGTTGCTTGGTTGTGAAGTCGAGCGCGTCGCGCAAAAAGATGTAGCCGTCCCGGTGATAACGCGGGTCATTGGTGATAACCGCCTCGAGCGCTTCGGCGAATCCAATCTTTTGCATCAACAGAAAACGTGCCTTTCAACACGACTGCTTAAGATAATCGGCAATGCTAAACCGGCAACTGCGAGCGACTCAAACCCGAAATCGTAGATTTTGCGTCGTCGCAGCGGTTCTGCCACTAAGGACAGCTTCGTAGACCACGATTCCTCGATTGATCTAGCGACCTAGTTGTCAAACTGATCCGCCACGACATCCACGTAGAGGGAGAGTGGATCGCGCCGCCTTGGCGGTTGGAGCTGCGACTGATCCACCGCTTTGAGGTAGCCAGTGAAGTTGCCGCTGACACTTTTCATTTGGGTGGCTTCGAACCAATTCATGTAATCATCAATTTCCCTCATCCGTGAGACCAGTCGTTGACAAGTGGCCTCGAGCCGCAGCAGACGCTTGGCCATGCCCCGTCGTTTTCCGCGAGAAAGGAGTCCTGCGATAGCCTCGTATTCACGCGCGATCGGACGCAAAACCGGATTGGCCTGGGGAACAAAGAACAGTAAATCGCGCCTCAACTGTTCCAAGGCCATCTTCTCACCGGCAGAAAGTTTATGTTGCGTGAATTCGTCGAGGCTTACTGTTTTCATCGGCTTGTTCAGTTCCGAGATTTTCAAGCTCAACAATTCGTCAAGGTGCCGCTCACTTTCAGCGAAGGTGAGTAACGAAAATGTCTGAGCGCTCTTCAATTGCTTCAAGGCGAGTTGCCAGGTCCGCTCTGCGTCGTCCGCCAGGAGCCCAAACTGCGCCTCCAAGTCCGCCAACGGGTCATTTGAAGACGCGGATAGATGATCAATGTATTGCGTCAATCGGGCAGCGCCATCCTTTTCACTGAGTAACATTTGCACAAGCGCAAACGAATAAGCGCGATAAAGCGTGCGGCCCGAAGAGTCGAAAATGCTCGGGCGCTGGTGAAGAAATTTCTTCAGTGCCAGAGGTGTGCCCGTGTTGGCAAGTGCTTCGACCAGCGGCCCGGGGTCGCGCCCCGGCGCAAGCGCGAGGACGCCGTCAATCAACCAATCGGGTGGCTCAACCAGCACTGCGCCCGCACTGATGTTCGTTTGTTTTCGGTACATCATTTCGAGCAAAACCGCGCGGACCAGTTCACGTTCGACAACCGAAACGTCGAGGTTCTTGGAGATGGTGAGGTCCAGCTGAAGCTTGATACCAAAGCCCGTCTGACTGAACCGCAGGTCAGCTGGCGGAACCTCGGGAAGATTTGCCTGTTGCGACTGCAAGTTCACCACCACGGGCGTCTTCCAGTCATCGCGCTGCCGGAGCAGGGCAAGAAGATTGGCTTTCGTCTGCTCTGCAAGGCTGGAGACGGCTCCGCGGATCTTCGGGTCAGCGCCGTAAATCACGAATTGGCGCGAGGGACTTGTGCTGCGTTCCGACTGTGCCGCGTAATCGCCTTGCAAGCTGATACCGACAAATAGAACTATCGCGACCCGCTTCATCATTGTTGCTCCGTGCATGATACTGGGAATGGGCGTGCGCTGACCAGAAGCAAATCTATGCGGAGAATGCTGGTGATCACCACTCTTACCAGCTGGTTCACAACGCGTCCGCCAGGCCCTGCCACTACGAATCAGAGGTACGGCGAGTCCTAAGATCGAAGTCGGCCAGGCGTTCCCGTCGCGGCCTGCGAATACTTGGGGCAGCGCTTTGTGAAATCGGAATAGAAAGGCAGGACAATATCATGAAAACCAAAGGTTCAATCTTCATAAGCTGCCTGGCTGCAGGCGCATTGATGGCCTCGCCTGCGCTGGGAAAACCTGAAAAGAAATCGGGAGATGCGTCCACGTCGAAGCCAAAACGCATGGCTCCGCACACGACCCAGGTGACGCCGAGCTATCGCTATCATCAAAATCGGATGAGCTCGCGCACGGCCAACACCCGTTACTACGCTGCGCCGCGCTACAATGGCACGCGCTCTTACGCCAGCCGCCAATACAGCGGCACACGTTACTATGGCGCGACACCTTACTACGGCGGTAAGGCTTATTACGGTGGTACCGGCTACTATTATGGCGGCGGATCGGCTTACCCGTATTACAGCTACTACTCAGGCTGGCCGTACTCCAATTGGGGTTACGGAACATCCTGGGGATATTACCCATACTCGTATTCGGGCGGTTATCCGTACAGCTACTACAACAACAACTCCTACTCGTACTACACACCAACTTACGGCTATAACGTATCGCTGGTTGCCGCCGTCCAGAAGCGCCTTGGCCAACTTGGTTATTATCATGGCGGGGTCGATGGAGCTATGGGACCGCGAACGCGATCGGCCATCGCAGCTTTTGAGAGCAGGCATGGCCTGACCGTGGACGGGAGGATTAGCCGGCCGCTGCTCGGCACATTGGGGCTAGGCTAATTGGAACGAACCGTCAGCTCCGGTCAAATCGGTGCCCGGCGGCGTCGCGGCGCGAGCCGCGAGCCGCCGGCTTCATTTTAATTCTTTTGCAACCGTAAATAAAGTGAGACTTTGCGCCTCGCGCGGTGTCTAATGATGTAGAAAAATCGACCTATTATGAATTATTCAAAACTTTTCCTTTTCTTGAGTTGCCTTTTTGCGGCCATACTGACTGCTCCAATTCTCACAGCTGCTCCACGCGGTGGAGGTGGCTTCAGTGGCGGCCGCCCTGGCTTCAGTGGGGGCCGCCCTGGCTTCAGTAGTAATCAATTCGCTGGGCGCGGCGCGATGGGCAACCGGCACGCGGGTAACTTTAACGGTCACAATCATTTTCACAATGGCCACCCTAATCATGTTCACAATCGTGTCGTCTTCATCGGAGGCTTCGGCTTCCCATGGTGGTGGGGTTGGGGCTGGGGTTGGGGTCCGTGGTGGGGCTGGGACGGCTACCCCTACGGCTACGGCTATGGTTATGGCTACGGCGCGTACGGGTACAGCAATGGCTATGGTCAAAATGGCTATGGTCAAGGTGGCTATGGTCAAGATCAAAATGGCTATGGTCAGTATGGCGAGGCCAGCCAATCCAGAGTTGCCGAATTACAGCGCCGACTGCAACGCGCTGGTTATTACCACGGATCGATCGACGGAGTCTTGGGGCCACAAACCCGGAGCGCAATCCGGGCATACGAACAGAACCACGGCGACGTGAGTTAAGTTGGATACTTCCAGCCGAGCTGGATTGACCAACAGCTGTAATCGTCTTTCGGTTGATTGACCGGCGGTGGTCGCAGGGGGAATGGGAGCGAGCCGCCGGTCGCCTTTTCCAATGGGTCGGTCAGAAAGAGTGTATGTCGGCAGTTCCTGTCCTCGCAACCGCGAATTTTTTCCGCTTCGAGTTCTGAAGCTCCAAGGTCATTTTGCTAGGATTTGCCGGTCGAACCCAGTAATTCAAAAGTAATCAAAGGAAAAGAAGGACCTTTATGCTAGGCGAGAAGATTGGCGAAATATCAGGCAAAATCATTATGCAGCGCGTCTTGCCGAACCTTGGCGGAGATCCAAAGATAGAAACCTCGTTCCAGGCAACTGGATCTGTGCTGGACACAAATGTAAGCGATACGGGCACCTATTGGACCGTTCTCCGTACAGACGGGACCCAATACGGCGAAGACCAGGGTGTGATGATAATCAGGGACGGCGAAATGGCGACATGGACGGGCCATGGTGTCGGCGTAAGGAACAAAGACGGGACCGCGACTTATCCGCGGCGCGCTTTATTTCCAAACCATGCCCCCACGATGGTCACGTCTTAACAGAGTGGCGGTGCTATTCGAATACGCAGTAGACGCAGAGGGCAATACACACTCCGAATACTGGGAATGGAAGTAGCCCCTTGGCGACCGGCGCGAAAATTTGGCCGGTGCACCGTCGCACGCTGCTGCGTCGACAGATTCAGATTCATGATCTGATCAAATACTCGTGACAAATCCCGAAGCGAATGTTGGCGATGCTTATAGCACGCCGATTGAGACCTCCTTTGCATGGACGAGAACGCTAATGGCAATCGACGTTGCCCTGGAGGCGTGTGCAAGGTAAAGGCCTAACAATGTGGTCCCGAAACAAACAGAGATCTCTCCACCGCGCTCGGCTGACAACAAGACTATTCGACGCACTTGACGCTTACCACGACGCGACCCCGCATTCGGCGGCCGTGAACATGGCCATCGATGAAGCGCTGCTGGAGTCGGCAACGGTTCCATCCATCCGCTTCTATCGCTGGCGATCCCCTTCTCTGTCATTTGGCTATTTCGGGAAATTTGCCGACGTAGCGATTTACGCCAGCGAGCGCGACCTCGTCCGGCGTTGGACCGGCGGTGGCATCGTTCTGCACGGAGAGGATCTCACCTATGCAATTGTAATTCCGGCACGCGATCAGGCGTTCGCTGAATCATCGATCGTCACCTACGAAACCATTCATCGCGCTTTATGCGCAGCGCTAAACGGGATTGGTGATGTGAAGCAGGCAACCGTCAGCGCAAGCGCCGACCATTGTTTCGCGAACCCCGTTCGTGCCGACGTAATGGTCAATGGCCGCAAGGTTGCAGGTGCAGCGCAACGCCGGACCCGCCACGGAGTGTTACAGCAGGGCAGTATTCAAAGCATCAAGATCGACAAAGACCTAGCCCAAAGATTTGCCGGAACTCTATCGGCTGATTGCCAACGGCGCGAGATCACTGAAATGCTTTTGCAGCGGGCGCGCGAATTAGCTCGGCAAAAGTACGGAGCTGATTCCTGGCTCCGTAGAATGTAGCGCCGGCATTCGGTCACAAAGTTGCGCAGAAAGCGAGCTCCAAGCTTGCTCTACTATTGTCGCCCCGTTATTCTCGCCTGGTGGAACTCTTCGCCCGCACGCAATCCAGCGCGAAACGCAGCGCGATTGCGAGCGCGGGCGGCTCACCGGCGTTTTCGCTCGCTGAAGTGGCGAAATTAGTTCAACCGCATCTCGAACAAGTGGATAAGCGCATCGCGCAGCAGGCTGCGGCATTCGATCCCGCAATCGAAGGGTACGTCGTTTATACGGTCGGCAGCCGCGGCAAACGTCTTCGGCCGCTTCTGACTCTGCTCGTGGGCGGCGCGACAGGCATGATCGATTCCCGCCACATTGATCTCGCCGTGATCGTGGAACTCATTCACATCGCAACACTTGTGCACGACGACGTGATGGACGAAGCAGAAAAACGCCGGTCACAGCCCACGCCAAACGCGCGCTGGGGAAATTCGTTGAGCGTTTTGCTGGGCGACTGTCTCTTCGCGCACGCACTGACGTTATCGACAAATTTCAAAAACTCCGACATCAGTCGAGCAATCGCGCGCACCGCCGCGACGGTTTGCTCGGGCGAAATGATTCAGACGCAGCGCCGGTTCGATCTCAATCTCAAGGTTGAGGATTATTTGCGCATCGTGCAAATGAAAACCGGATCGCTTTTCTCGGCCGCAGCCGAGTTGGCCGCCATGATTAGCGAAGCCGACCCGAACGCGATCGAAACATTCAAGAATTACGGATTTCAAGTGGGCACCGCGTATCAGATTTATGATGATTGCGTCGATCTTGCCGGCACTGAGAGCGTGACTGGAAAGACGCTCGGCACCGATCTGCGCAAGGGAAAATTTACACTGCCGGTTTTGATTTTTCTCCGGTCCGCCTCGGAATTTGAACGCGAACGTTGTTGCCAGCTGGTGCTGGACGAAAAAATCGAAGAAATGATTGAGCTTCTCAAGAATGGCGCGAATAATGGTGCATTAAACGAATCAATCGCTGTGGGCAGCGAATTGATTCGCAAAGCGCAATGCGCGTTCGATGGTATTAAGCCAAATCGTTATACCGACGCCCTGTTTTCGCTCGGCGAGGCATTGTGCGATATGTTCGGTCAACTCCGTGTGTGATAAAATGTGGGACGGGCTTTGAGGTGCCAGTCTGAATCCCATTCGACCGCGGCGATAGGGTCCCCCACATTTATGCCGCAGCTCAAAATCCGCGAAATGCCGCAAGACGAGCGGCCGCGGGAAAAATTACTTGCACGAGGTGTTGATGCTCTCAGCAACGCGGAATTGATCGCAATCCTCCTGCGCACCGGCCGGCGGGGCATGAACGTGGTGGATGTCGCCCGCGAGTTGTTCGACAAATACCAATCGTTCGCGGAGCTGAGCCGTTGCTCAGTCAAAGAACTGAGTGAAATCAAAGGGATTGGCCCCGCAAAAGCATTGGAACTTGTGGCGGCGTTCAATTTGGGAAAACGGTTCGCGCAGGAGCGGTTGTCACAGCGAAAACTCGATTCACCAGAATTGGTCTACAAGCTATTGGGTGACGAAATGCGTATGTTGCGCACCGAATCATTGCGCGTCGTTTTGCTCGACACTCGCTACCGATTGCTACGAGTGGAATCGGTCTCGCTGGGGAGTATGAACGAGAGCATCGCGCATCCGCGCGAAATTTTTCGGCCGGCAATTACTTATTCCGCCTACGCTGTGATCGTGGTGCACAATCATCCCTCCGGCGATGCCTCGCCGAGCCAGACTGACCACAGTCTGACGCGTCGCCTAGCTGAAGCGGCTGAGCTTTTGCAAATCAAATTGCTCGATCACATCATTGTCGGCGCGCCATTGGAAGGAAGTCCCGGATATTTCAGCTTTAAGGAAGCTGGCGTGTTGTAGGCAGGGAAATCTGAAATTCGAATGGGCAAATCCGAAATATGACGGACGCGAAGATCCATCCCACGGCTGTCGTCGATCCGAATGCAAGAATCGGCCACGATGTGCAGATCGGGCCGTTTTCGATCATTGGGCCGCGGGTAACAATTGGCGATAAGACCGTCGTGCAATCGCACGTGGTGATCGAAGGCGAGGTCATAATCGGACACGGAAATTTTATCGGACACGGCGCTATCATCGGGGCGCCGCCGCAGGATCTTTCGTTCTCGCCAGAACGAAACACCAAAGTTGAAATTGGAAATGACAACATCGTCCGCGAGTACTGCACCATTCACCGGGGCAGTCCCAATGGGAGCGCCACAAAAATCGCCGACGAGAATTTCCTCATGGCTGGAGTGCACATTGGTCACAATTGCGCGATTGGAAATGACGTGATCATCGCAAACAATTGCTTACTTGCTGGTCATGTTCGCATCGACGACGGCGCATTCCTAGGGGGCGGATCAACTTTTCACCAGTTCATGCGGATTGGCCGGCTCGTGATGGTGCAAGGCAGCTCCGCATTCGGCAAGGATCTGCCACCATTCGTCATCGCAGCAGAGCGCAATTACGTTTTCGGCTTGAACACAGTCGGACTCCGCCGCGCTGGACTTACCGCAGGCGATCGAAACGAGATCAAGGAGGCATTCAAGCTTGTTTATCTAAGCGGACTCAACACATCGCAGGCGCTCGAAAAAGCAGCGACGATGACCTTCAACGCCCCAGCGCGCGAATTCCTGGACTTCATCAGCAGTTCCAATAAACGCGGTATTTGTCCCCTGAAACCCGGCATTGCTGGCGATTCTTCGGCCTAAGGCGGGTTGCTTTTTCAGCAAGACGCCGGGGACAGCAGACGCGCTTTTCAATGTCACCCGCCTTGCACTGGCGGCATGAGTGCGATTTCCTCGCTTGTGTGCAGGATGTAATTGCGATCAACAAATTCAAAGCCTGCGCCGATCAAGATGCTTTTGTCATACGCGCGAAGCGCTGGTTGCTGCGCATAAATCTGCTCAAGCAATTCCCGAACGGTCGCGCGCTGCGGAAGCTCGAACTCCAACTCGCGAATTCCAATCAGATCGCGCAACTGCGCGTAAAATTGCACCCGCACTTTAATCCCGTTCATTCTCAAACAATTCACATAAAGAATACATGGGCCACGAGGTTTCCAAATCTTAAGGAAGCCTTTATGGCCTGTATGGCCGCTGGGCGACAAAAAACTGCGATACACCAGCACGATTACGGTGCCGCGGCAATTTCATCCAGGTGCTTGCCAAACAAGGAGCGTCGTCTCTAATGCGCCAAGACTCTAGGACTGCCGGCTTCCCAACCGTTGGTTCGAAGTAGACGGCTGTTTAAAGCCATCGCTCCTTGTTTGCCGGCTACAACCTTTGGAAAAGGGGGGTTTTGCCCTTCCCGCCACCGTGAATAGCATTGCCTGAAATGCGCATCCACCACGACCGACTTGAAGTCCGCACCCGCGGCAAAGGTCTTTACGAGATCACCGATGAAGTGCAGTCGAAGCTCGACCAGCGCGGTGTGCAAAATGGAATCGTTACGGTTTTTGTTCAGCACACCAGTTGCAGCGTTGTCATCATGGAAAACGCCGATCCTACCGCGCGACGCGATTTGGAAGAGTTTTTCGACCGCCTCGTGCCCGAAGACGCCGATTACTTCACGCACAATGCGGAAGGCGGCGACGACATGCCATCACACATCCGCATGGTCCTGACGCGCACCAGCGAAACCATTCCGATCATGGACGGAAAAATTCAGCTCGGAACGTGGCAAGGCATTTTCCTGTTCGAACATCGTCGTGATCCGCATTCGCGAAAGGTTTTCGTCACGACGATTGATGAATGATTGTCGCGGTGGCCTCTGATCGTTGTCCCGCGTTTCGGCGCCCTGAGAGCGCCGCTACAGAAGGTCGTAAACCGCGTCCACCAGTCGCAATGATTTCTCGTTGGGCAGAACTGATTGCTCCATTTGGTTCATTACGTACGCGAAAGCGATTTTGTTTTCCGGGTCGGCAAAGGCGTGGATGCCGCCTGCGCCGGGATGCCCAAACGATGCTGGGGATGGTCCGAACATCATGCGCGCTGCATCTCGTGAGTCTTTCATAAACCCGGCCGAGAGTGCCGTCGGAATCTGAAAAACGCGATCGATGTCGTCCGATAAAGTGTTCATCATCCAGTCGATCGTCGTTTGTAAAAAGAACGTTCTGCCATTCAAAGTTCCGCCATTGGCGAGCATGGAATAAAATTTTGCAAGCGCCGAGGCGCTGCCGATGCCGCCGAAAGAAACAATGGGGTACGCGCGAATCTGCGGATCATTCATCTTGCTGATCACATTCAAGCCATATGGCGAGGTAAACGCCCTTCTCGCCAGCGTGCCGGGCGTGACAAGATCGCGATAGAATTTTGCTGGCTCGGGCGGCTTGCCTCTTTTCGCCGCGTAAATCGTTGCCACTCGCGGATTCTCCTTTTCTGGCAAGCCGATCCAAAAGTCAAGGTGGAGTGGACGGGCAAAATTTTCCTGCCAATAACCGGACAAAGTCTTGCCGGCGATCCGGCGGATTAGTTCATCCAGTAGAAATCCGAACGTGCGCGCATGATAACCATGTGCCGTTCCCGGCCGCCACAACGGCGTCTGCGTCTCCAGCGCCCGAATCACTGCATCGTAATCGAGCATATCGACTCGCTGGTCCAAAGCGCTAAGGCCAGCCTGATGTGACAGCAACTGCGCGAGCGTAATTTTGTCCTTACCGGCCTGAGCGAATTCCGGCCAGAACTCCGCCACGCGTCGATCGAGCTCGATCTTGTGTTGCTGTAACACGTGCAACAAAGACGCGCTGCCGATTCCTTTCGTTGCAGACCAGACCAGCACAATCGTGTCGGTCGTCCACGGTTTTTCGCGATCGGCGTCGCAAAATCCGCCATAAAGATCGACCACCTGCTTGCCGTTTTGCCAAACCGAAAGCGCCGCGCCGAGTTCGCCAAGCTTCTCGAAATTCTCCCGAAACAATGCTTTCAATCGCCCGCGAAGTTTTTCCAGACCGAGCCGCATGTTGGAAGTTGTAGAGGCGTTTCTCTGAAACACCAAGGCAAACGCAATGCCTGATAGATTCGATAATTAAAATAGGAGCGAGAAATACTATGAGCGTCCGAACTATGGCAATACTGACGATCTTCTGTCTCAGTACGTGGCTGACAGCGAGCGCTGAGTCAGGGAAGGAGACAAATATGAATACGGCGCAATCTCAGACGGAGCCGCGCACACGAGCTAAAGCGAAGATTACCGTGCAGAATTCTGAAGCCAAGCCCTACGACCAAACCGTGAGCCCGGCATTAGTGGAGATCCGTCTATCAGAAACGTTCACTGGAGGTATCGATGGCGAATCACCAGTTCGGGCTTTGCAGGTCCTGCGCGACGATAAATCTGCCTGCCTCGTCAGCGCGCAACGATTCAGCGGAAAACTGGGCGGACGCCAGGGCACCTTTGTGCTTCAAGGTTCAGAAACCGTCGAGAACGGCAAGATCAAGGCGACATGGTTTGTCATTCCCGGCTCGGGGACAAGTGATCTTTCCGGCCTGCGCGGCGAGGGCGGTTTTGACGGCGACTTTGGGAAAGGGTCCGACGGATGGCTGGATTATTGGTTCGAATGATGTAGGAAGCTGCAAAACGTTCAGTTGCTCACAAAAAAGCTGTTGCCGATTTGCACTCGAGTGACGGCCGACTGGAGACCGCCGCTGCTTGTTCACACCAACAGCTCTTCTAATTCTTCGAGGCGACGTTCGAACAACTGCAGTGTGCTTTCGATCGGCGCCGGCGTTGTCATGTCCACGCCTGCGGCTGTTAATGTTTCGAGCGGAAATTTGGAGCCGCCGGAACGCAAGAACTTCAAATAAGCCTTGACACTCCCCGGTTCACCGGAAAGGACGCGCTGCGCCAGCGCCACGGCAGCAGAGATGCCAGTGGCGTATTTGTAAACATAAAATGCGTGATAGAAATGCGGGATGCGCAGGCATTCGAGATCAAGTTCCGGATCAATTGCGAAATTCTCGGAAAAATACGTTTCGAGCAGCTGGTGATATTCCTTTTTGAAAACGTCGAGCGTTAACGCATCGCCGCTTTCGTCAATGGCGTGGATAACCTTTTCGAACTCGGCAAACATGGTCTGCCGGAACAGCGTGCCGCGAAGGTCATCGATTTCGCGGTTGATGATATAAGCCCTCATCTTGGGATCGGTGGTCGCTTCTAACAGGTGATGCGTGAGCAGTTCCTCGTTGAAGGTCGATGCGACTTCCGCAAGAAAAATCGGATACTCGTAATCCTGAAACGGCTGTGAATTTTGCGAGAACCAACTGTGCATCGAGTGACCCGCCTCATGTGCGAGGGTGTACACATCGGCGAACACGTCCTGCTTGTAATTCATCAGGATATACGGCGGCGCGCCGTAGCTGCCAGAGGAAAATGCGCCGCTGCGTTTGCCTTTGCTTTCGTAACGATCGCACCACCGGCTCGAGCGCAAACCTTCGGCCAGCACATCGACGTATTCTTTTCCAAGGAAGCCGAGCGCGTTCAACACCGTTTCGATCGCCTGATCAAAGGTAAAGCGCGTCTCGATTTCGGGAACTAGCGGAACGTACGTGTCATAATGATGCAGCTCGTCCAAACCAAGGACGCGTCGCCGCAAATCGAAATATCGAAACAACGGTTTCAGATTCGCCCGGACAGATTTGATCAGACCCTCATAAACTGCCACCGGCACATTATCTGGGAACAGTGCGGCCTCGAGCGCAGATGAATAATGCCGCGCTCTCGCGTGAAATACATTCGCCTTAACTGAATACGCCAGGGATGCGGCAAGCGTGTACTGATGGTCGCGAAATTCTGCGTAGAATTGATGGAATGCGCGCTTGCGCAGCTCAGGGTCGCGCTTTACTAAAAATGAGCTGAACGAACTTTGGGTGAGCGGTCGTTTGCGTCCGGCTTCGTCAACAAGGATGCCAAACTTCATATCCACATCGGTCAACTGCGAAAACGTGTCGTCGTAACCACCGAGGGCGACGCTGCTGAGCGCCAGCAGACGTTCCTCGGGCACGGAAAGCACATACGGTTTCATCCGCCGGATTTTGTGCAGCTTGATTCGCCAATCCTTCAGCGCCGGATCGGCGACGAAATTGGCGAACCGTTCATCGTCGATTGCCAGGATTTCCGGCACAACAAACGCTGCGGCCTCGGCAATTTTTGTAAGTAGATTTTGAACCTGGCCGATGCGCGTGAGGTATTCGTTATTGGTGCTGTCTTCGGCTACCTGCAGCGAGGCATAGTGATAGACGCGTTCAATTTTCAGCTCGAGCGATTTTTCAAACTCCAGCACCGCGGCCAATGTTTGCGCCGATTCCCCTACTCTGCCTTTCCACTGGTCAAATTTAGGATACTCACGTTGTAACGGGGCAAAATCCTCGTGCCATTTGCTGACATCGGCGAACAAATGCGTGAGGTCCCATTTATCCGATTCTGCAATGTCGGCACGCGTTGGAGTCTCCATGGCACATTCTCGCATAAAGCTCACACAGCACGCAAAGACTCCAAGGCTCCCCGAGTTGACCGCTGTGCCGCCCGTGAGAGACGTTCAATGGCAGGATGGCGCGCGACAAGTTTGAGCGCATGCTCGGTTAGTGCTTTGCCAGGTGGAATTTTGTGCCACGGGGACGCACCGGAGGGATGCGGCAACGGAATCAGGTCGAAGCGGTGGCCGGAACGCGTGACACGGAATGTGCGACCGATCACGTTCTCCAGCTTTGCACAGTCGATGAATTGCAGAATCGCGAGCCGACCAATGGGAATGATGAGATGCGGCCGCAAAATTCGAATCTCATCATCCATCCACAACGCACAATTGCGAATCTCATCCGGCGCGGGGACGCGATCCGAGCCCGTGGAATTTTTGCCGGGAAAACAACGGCAGACAGCGGCGAAATAAATTCTCGAGCGAACGGCGACTTCGTTCATTCCGGAAAATTGTTCGAACCAACGGAAAAGCGTTTTCCCAGCAGTATGCGCAAACGGCCGTTTCAACATCGGTTCGCGCGGTCCGGGCGCCTGCCCGACGATCATCACGTCGCTCATGATCGGACCGCCGGAGACTGGGGTCGAGCGCATGCGAGGGCAACGGCGGCAACGCAGCAGGCGCGCAACATGACGGGTCAATTTAGTTTGTTTGGCCTCGTTCATGGCAGAATCTCATACTAAATTAAGACCGGCCTTTGTGAACCGTTGTGCCCGTCGTTGTGAAATCAGCGTCGGAACATCGAGCAGAGCGATAGAAGCAAACTAAGAACGATGCTGAGAATAATGCAGGTCACGATCGGAAAATAGAAAGACGAATGTTCGCGCTCGATCCGGATGTCGCCGGGCAGTCGGCCCAGCCATTTCGGCGCGAAGCCGCCCCACATCACCAAGCCAATCAGTGTGGCGACCACGCCAATGATCACAATGAGTTTGCCCAGTTCGCGCACGCGTGACACTCGCACAACCAGGATAAAGGAGGCAACGGATCGCCGAAAATAAATCTGCGGTCTTGGTGACCTTCGTTGCCGTACTTGAGAAACTATTGCGCGAACTGCGCAGACGCACAACGTTGAGTAAATGCCCGTTCAATTTCGAGATTATTACCAAACGCTCGGTGTGCCGAAAACGGCGAGCGAGGACGAAATTCGCAGCGCTTTTCGCAAGCTGGCGCGCAAGTACCACCCTGATGTGGCCAAGGACAAGAAAGCCGCCGAAGAAAAATTCAAGGAAATCAACGAAGCGTACGAGGTTCTGAGCGACCCGGAGAAGCGGAAGAAATATGATCAGCTTGGAGCCGATTGGAATCGGCAGGGCGGCTTCCAGCCACCACCACAGTGGGAAGGACAGCAACCCGGCGGCGGATTTTATCAATGGGGTGGCGACGGCGGCGGTGTCGAGTTCGAGTTCGGCGGGACCGGGTTCAGCGATTTCTTCGAGGCATTTTTCGGTGGAGGACGAGGTCGATCCGCATTCGGCGGGTTTGGCGGACGCACTGCGACAGCCGAACGCGGCGCCGATGTGGAAGCGGACATTATGGTCACCCTAGAAGAAGCGCTGCACGGTTCTATGCGGACCGTGTCCCTGCGCCGAGCCGGCTCGGATAAGGTAGAGCATTATCAGGTCAAGATTCCTCGCGGTGTGCGCGAGGGGCAGCGGATCCGTTTGCGTGAGCAGGGTGAAGCCGGCGCGCGTGGTGGAAAAAGCGGCGATCTTTTTCTTCGAGTGCGATTGGCCAAGCATCCGGATTTTTCAGTCGAAGGCAGCGATTTGATTCATGAGGTGCGAATCCAGCCTTGGCAAGCAGTGCTGGGCAGTGACTTGCTTGTGCCGACTCTCGAAGGAAAAGTCCGCCTGAAAATTCCGCCTGGTACCCAAGGCGGGCAGCGGTTTCGTCTGCGCGAGCGCGGTCTGCCCGGAGTCTCAGGCAAACGGGGCGATCTGTACGTCCTCGTTCAAATCAATATCCCAAAAAAGCTGACTGAACGCGAACGCGAACTCTGGAGCGAACTGACGAAATTGCACGGCGGATTGAAGTAGCGCATGCGTCCTCGCTTGCGCATATACAGACAATGCAAGCGGGACGCATGCACTACCTTCATGTCGGCGAAAATTGACCCGAATGCTATGAATCCCTACGAATTCGTGTAATTCGTGTCCGATGAAAATTTCACTGGGTTCAGATCACGCAGGTTTTCGTTACAAGGAAAAGGTAAAAGAATTGCTCGGGACGCTGGGCCACGAAGTGAAAGACTTCGGCACGTTCAGCGAGGAACCGGTGGATTACCCGCTTTTTATCCGTCCGGCAGCAGAAGCAGTGGCGCGCGGCGTGTGCGATCGCGGCATGGTTTTCGGCGGATCGGGCAATGGCGAAGCGATGGTGGCAAACAAAGTCCACGGCGTCCGTTGCGCACTTTGCTGGAACGAAGAGTCGGCTAGCCTCTCGCGGAAACACAATGACGCGAACGTACTCTCGATGGGTGAACGTCTGATTCCCGAAGACGTGGCGCTAAAAATTGCCCGGATTTGGCTTGAGACCGGTTTCGACGGCGGCCGCCACGAGCGACGCGTCGCCATGTTAAACGCGATGTAGAAATCGCGTCGCTGGTACGGTCCTCGCGCTGCGCCGACCGAGCGCCGCTGCGCGGCGCGCATACCTAAAGCAATCGGTCTGCGCAAACAGCAAAAAGAAAGACCGCGCTAACAAACGCGCTGCTTTGGAAAAACGCGCGGTTGATTCCGGCGATATCGCGCTTTTCGGTTTTGTGTTCGTAAACAAGTGCTGCCGCGATCAGGGGCAGTGAGCAGTAATAGACCACGCCGAGTTTCGCTAGAACACCAAAGCCAATAAGTGTCAGAAACGTGACCAGATGCAACAATCGCGCCAGACGCAGGCTGCTCGCGATACCCAGTGTCACAACCAG